>JBDKGB010000244.1:0-4821 GCA_039798485.1 Bacteroidota bacterium | reverse complement strand
TGCTCACTGCGTGTAACTCACTTTTTCAGCGTTATAGAGACACCACACTATACACCTTGACCCCCATTCCAAACGACCAATTTGTCAATGCTTTTAGCATCATTGAATACCAAAATGGCGTCGTTTTCACTGCGGATAAGGAAGTGTTCTTAGGCAGAAAAATGGCCGCATGGACAGGAAATTCCTACCTCGATTTGTACGCCATGAACAAAGACGTCAATGGAAATTGGATGTCGCCAGAACTGTTAAAAGGAGACATCAATGGGCGCTTTCATGAGGGACCTGCCACCTTCACAGCAGATGGAAAAACGGTGTATTTCACCCGAAGCAATTACCTCAAGAGACGCTTGGAAGTTAATGATCAACAAGAAAACAATTTGAAGATTTTTCAAGCCACATTGATTGACGGTGAATGGAAAAATTTGGTGGAATTCCCTTACAACAGCGACGATTACTCATGTGGACACCCCACACTCTCTGCCGATGGAAATACCCTTTATTTCATTTCCGATATGCCTGGCGGTGAAGGAGGCACGGACATCTATGCGAGTCAATTGCAAGATGGTGTGTGGTCGACACCCGTCAATTTGGGCAGAACCATCAACACCTCAGGCAATGAGATGTTCCCCTTTATCCATGACGATGGTGCCTTGTATTTTTCGTCGGATGCACACAACTCCATGGGCGGACTCGATGTGTTCATCACCTATTTCAACGGTAAACGGTGGATGCAGCCTGAGAACCTGAACTACCCGCTCAATTCACCGAAAGACGACTTCGGGTTTTCACTAAATCGAAACAACCATTCAGGCTTTGTCTCCTCCTCACGAAATGAAGCAGACCAGATGTTTGCCTTTGAAAAACACCCGCCTACCTTCAACCTTATCGGGACAGCACGTTACAAAGGAACCATTACTCCTGTGGAAGGTGTCATCGTGGAAATCACCAATGCAAAAACGGGCGAAATTGAAACCGTGATGAGCGATGCCAATGGCAACTTCAAATTGAAACTTCAACCCGAGATGGAATACGATTTATTCTGCACGAAAATGGGATGTTTCTCACGTACCGATAAAATCAGCACCCTTGGGCTCAAGTATTCTGAAGACTTTTATGCCAACTATGAAGTAGAGCCTATCGTGATCGACAAACCCATTGTGTTGGAGAACATCTATTATGATTTCGACAAGTGGGAGATACGTCCAGATGCCGCACTCGAACTTGACAAATTGGTACAATTGCTCATCGACAATCCAAAAATTGACATCGAGATGGGCTCACACACCGATGCTCGCGGAAGCGATCATTACAATTTGGTGCTCTCCGACAAACGCGCGCATGCTGCGGTTCAGTATTTAATATCGAAAGGCATAGATCCTGCTCGACTCACCTACCATGGATATGGCGAAACAGTGCCTGTCAACGCATGTACAAATGCGGTGGAATGCACCGAAGAAATGCACCAAGAAAACAGGCGCACTGAGTTTAAAGTGAAGCGAATAAACAACTAAGAAATGAACCCCGGCACTGTTCGGGGTTTTCTTTTTGTCGTATCTTTCGGCCATAAATCGTGCAATGCCGTACCAAAAAAACCTGTTCTACTGCTTAATTGTCTGGTGCTGTCATTCGACCATGGCACAAGAAGTCATTGCCACTTCGGGCATGTTTGGCACGCACACAACTGGCTCACTTTCCATCACCATTGGCGAGGTAATCACGGAAACCGAATTCAATAGCGGTGGGATCCTTACCCAGGGCTTTCAACAAAATTACGAATCAATTTTAGCCCTTCCTGAAAATGAAATCGAAGCCATTCTCCTCTACCCCAACCCCTTCGCTGAACACTTTTTCATGGTTGGCAATTTCACTGCAGCGGACGAGGTATTGATTTACAATCTCAACTTTAGATTGATCGCACGAAAACCTTTACTGGGATGCAGTACTTGTCAAATCGACATTTCCGAAAATGCTGCATCTGAATACCTCATTTATCATTCACAACCTGGCAAACAACCTCGTTTTGTCGGAACATTAATTCATACACTGCCATGAAATTGCACCAAGCCATCGTGTTGATTTTTAGTTGTTTCTTGCTCGTTGTCACGGTATCTGCCCAAGTTCCGCAGCGATTTAAGTACCAATCCATTGCACGGAACGCCTCAGGACAAGTGCTGTCTAATTCAGTCCTTGGTATCCGTCTCAGCATCCACGAAGGCACATCGACCGGTGCGCTCGTTTTTCAAGAAACGCATGTGTGCACGACGAATGAATTTGGATTGTTTACACTATCGATTGGTGGAGGAACACCACTATTAGGAGCCATAAATACAATAAACTGGCCCAGTGGTGCGAAGTTCATCGAGGTAGAAGGCGATCTTTCCGGAGGAACCAATTACAGCAGTTTCGGAACAACCGAACTCTTGAGTGTGCCCTATGCACTGCACGCCGCAACGTCAGGTACTCCCCTTTTACCCAATGGAACACAGGTCGGAAATACCACATTTTGGAATGGCACTGAATGGGTGGTTGACGATTCCAACCTTTTTAATGCGGGCGGCGCTATAGGCATTGGGACCAACAATCCACTTCAAAAATTGGACATCAACGGAAACATCACCATCCCATTGGACAGCAGTTACATGATCAACAACAAGAAAATTCTCTGGGCGCGTGGCACCGGAAACATGATTGTGGGGAACAACGCTGGTGCGGCTTTGTCGATTGGGGTAAACAACGCCTTTTTCGGGTTCAATGCAGGACTCAACAATTCCGTTGGTTCTCAAAACACCTTTCTTGGCACAGAAACAGGCGTTGCAAATCTTGACGGAATGATGAATTCTTTCGTAGGTCGACGCGCTGGTTTAGCCAACACAAGCGGAAGTGAAAACACCTTTTTGGGGGCTTATGCTGGACAGTCAAACACGGAAGGACTGCACAATACCTTTTCTGGAGTAACCACAGGATCATCGAATACGCTGGGTTCCGAGAATGCCTTTTATGGGGCCCATGCAGGGTACTTCAGCACCTTGGGAAACAACAATACGTTTATTGGGAATTTTGCTGGACAAAACAATTCAACTGGAAGCTACAATACCTATTTGGGATTTGGCGCAGATGCAGCATCAGGCTCAATCAGCAATGCCACAGCCATCGGTTATGGAGCAATTGTACAAGCCAACAACAGCGTACAAATTGGGAACAGTGCAGTAACCACCATCGGTGGACCTGTCAGCTGGAGCACTTTATCAGACAAGCGCATGAAAAACAATGTTCGTCCACTCCAAGCAGGATTGGATTTTGTGCTGCAACTCAAACCCGTGACTTACACCTATATCACGAAAGGTCAAGAAGGCATTCGCTACGCTGGACTTTTGGCGCAAGATGTAGAGAAAATAATGGACAACATGGGCATTGAATTCAGTGGCATCGTTAAGCCCCAGAATGAAAACGACAATTATTCCATCCGATATGCCGAATTTGTACTTCCATTGATCAATGCCGTTCAAGAGCAACAAGCGATTATCGATACCTTGATCAAACGCATCGAAGCACTTGAGGCCACTGAAAAAAATTAGTACCTTGATGCAACAAATTCGAATTGCTTTCGTCTAAAATTTGGTTTTCATACCTTTACACACAAACTACTACTTCACATATGAGAAAACTATCGTTCCTCCTCGTGTTCTTTTTGAGCATTTTAGCGCCTAAATTATACGCATGTTCTCCTTGTGGCGCACTTTCCAATGTGACTCAAAACGTCAACGGCACGAACCTCGAATTGACATTCACTTCCAACGCCGGATGGCAATGCTGTTATACCGTAAACATCGAAATCGTTTGCGCGAACTCAAGCTTCACGGGCATTGCCAATCACTTCTCTGTAGAAAATTGCCTTGGCGGTGGTGGATGTTCATCGTGTACCTATAGCACACCAACGCCTTATCCTACCACAATCATCGACCTTTCTACGCTTTGTCCTGGAACCTACAAATGGAGAGCGTGGGAAACTTCATGTAACATTTATACGCCAGAACAAACCTTCACGGTGGCAGGAGCAAGTCCAATTGAAGTGGGTGTAAACTTGTCGGAAGATACCCTTTGTGTCTCCGAGTCTTCGCAATTTACCACAACGGCAACAAGTGGGTGCAACGGAGGAACATACTCTTACGCGTGGTCACCGGCAACAGGATTGAGCAATGCTGCGATCGCGAATCCAATCGCTACACCATCTGCAACAACAACATATACGGTAACGGTTACTGAAAATGGTTCATGTACAGCTCCTCAAACGGCTACCGTGACTTTGAATGTTGCCCCAATGCCCACAGCTACCATTGGTCAAAACAGTGCACTTTGCGAAGATTCAGGTCCAAGTCCGACCATCACGTTCAATGGCTCATCGGCCACGGCACCTTACATCATCAACTATTCACTCAATGGGGTGGCTCAAGCACCCATTATTACGATTGGTAATTCAACGTCAATCACCTTCCCAACAGACACTCCGGGTACCTATGTGTTCGATTTGATTGATGTCACAGAAAGCAGCGCCAATCAATGTTCACAGCCGCAAACGGGTACAGCCACCATTACCATTTGGCCTAATCCTGTGGTGAACGCAGGACAAGACATCATTTTGTGTGAACCGGGAGGAACTTCCCCTTCGGATGTGACGTTAACAGGAACTGGTGCAACAACCTATACATGGGACAATTCAGCGGTAAACGGTGTTGCTTTCACTCCACCTGCAGGAACGACTTTATTTACAGTTACAGGGACTGATGCCAATGGATGCACGGATACGGATCAAGTTTCGGTGAC
>JBDKGB010000243.1:0-32283 GCA_039798485.1 Bacteroidota bacterium | reverse complement strand
CAGCTGTAACATTGACCGCTACGACACCTAGCTTCTGTGGAACCGGTGGAACATCTACTGTGACTGCTGCATCTACAGGATCTTATGCGTACGTTTGGTCTTCACCTGATGGAGCAACGTTTTCAACAACGACTGGTAACCCAACAGTGGCTACGGTATCACAAACAAGCACAATCCGTGTAACTGCAACAGACATTGCTACAGGATGTGCTGAAATTCAAAACTACAGCATCGGGGTTTACCCATTGCCATCTGCAACCGTAACAACGACAGCAAATGGTGTTTGTCCTGGAACATCTGCAACAATTGGTTCTGGATTGAGCGCGGGTAACTTCAGCGTGACGTCAATTCCGCATCAAGCGTTGACTGCTCCAGGTTATGCTGGTGTTCTTATGAATGCAGGTGTAGCTGTAACTCCACTTTCAGGAGGTACAATGGATGACGGTGGTTGGGGAGGTATTCCAATCGGTTTCAACTTCAACTTCTTCGGAACATCTTTCAACACATTGGCAGCTGGAACAAACGGATTGCTAATGTTCGGAACGGTACCGGGCTACACAACCGCAGCTGGAAACTTAGGTCAATTCTCATTTACAGGTCCTCCATACTTCCCGAATGCCGCGAACCCAGGAAACATCATTGCGTTGCTTGCTGCGGACATGCAAATGGCAAACTCAGTGAATGGTTCTGTTAAATATTGGACAGAAGGATATGCACCTAACCGCAAATTCGTGATCCAATACAAGCGTGTTCATGGATACTCCAGCAATCCAGAAGCAACAGTAACCTGTGTACTATATGAAACACTTGGAATAGTTGACATCTTTGTGACAAACAAAACTTTCTCTAATACAGCGATCATCGGTTTACAAGATGCAACGAAAACCATTGGTGCGGTTGCTCCTGGTCGTTCAGGAACTTGGACAACAACTACACCAGAAGGATGGCGCTTTGCTCCACCATCAAACTATACCACTACATGGTTTGCAAATGGAACTCAGTTTGACACAGGAACAAACATCTTCTCTGAAACTGTATCTCCTGCTGTGACGACAACATATTCAATTACCTATACGAACCAAACTACAGGTTGTACAAATTCCCCTGGGTCTGCTGAGGTAACTATGGCCGTTCTTGGAACAGTGGCGCCAGCTGGAGTTAACGCTACATCAAGTGTACCGGCAGCATGTAGTGGAGCTACATTCAATTTGGCAACAAGCTACACAGGTATCGCTGACGGATTGACCTACCAATGGCAAGTTTCAACAGACGGTGGATTGTCTTGGACAGACATCACTGGTGCAACCGCATTGACATATGCTACTTCATTGACAGTAGCTTCTCAATACCGCATTGGTATCGCATCTTGTGGTGGAACTATTGTTTACTCTAACCCAGTAAGTGTTGGCTTGAATCCTCCAACTGAATGTTACTGTATTCCGACTTACACTACGGGAACTGCAGCTGGAGACTTGATTTCCAATGTTCAGATTGTTGGAACTACATTGTCGAACAATACCGGATTTGTAGCAGGTACACCATCTTATACATTCTATACGGGTCAACCGAATTACACTGCAACGTTGCTTCCATCCTCTTCATATACACTGCAGGTTTCAACTGGTGAGTGGGGGTCACAAGGATTTGCTGCTTGGATTGACTACAATGACGATGGGATCTTTGGTGCTTCTGAATTGGTTGGTGCTACGCCAACAACTATCGGTAGCAGCTACACTCCTGGCTTAGTGAATGCATCTTCTTCGTTCACGATCGCTTTGGCATGTACGCCTCCAGCAGGTGTTCACAGAATGCGCATCCGTTGTGCTTACGCACAAAATGGTGTGACATTGAATCCATGTTCCAGCTACACATGGGGTGAAACTGAAGATTACTTAATCACGATCGCTCCAGCTCCGATTTGTCCTTCTCCTGGATTGATGACTGTTGGAACAACAACGACGACTTCTGCTCCACTTACATGGGCTATGGGTTGTGCTACCGCAACAAACTTCGATATCGAATACGGTCCAACTGGATTTGTACAAGGTACTGGTACTTTGTTAACCAACGTGCCTGCTGACTCGATTGTTGGAACTACAGGATACTTTAACCTCGCAGGTTTGACACCGAATACAGCATACCATGTTTACTTCCGTGCAAATTGTGGTGGTGGTAACCTGAGCCCTTGGTCTGTTGCGACAACAGCGACAACATTGTGTGCGCCAATTACGTTGACAGCTATTGCCCCTGTAAGTGCTTGTGACTCATACACACTTGCACAAATCACTGAAGCAACTCCTTCAAACAACAATGGATTGACGCTGGGTTATTATGGCAACATCAACGCTACGGGTGGTTTGATCACTACACCGATTACCGCTTCAACTACTGTATATGCTCACGCACAAGCAGGAAGTTGTTCAGCTGAAATCGCAGTGCCAATTACAATCTACAACACACCAGCAATGAACGTGTTGAACCCTACAATTTGTAACGGTGACTCAACAGTACTTTGGTCAACTCAAGGAACTGCCATTGACTTCATCTACTCATTGAACGGAATATTCCTTGGAAGTGGATTGACGTACCATGTGTACCCTACATTAACAACGACGTATGGAATCGTAGCAGTTGGTCTTGGTGGTTGTAACTCTGCAGTAACCCCTGCAACGGTTACGGTGAATCAGCCAACAACATCTACAACAAACGTTACGGCATGTGATACGTATACGTGGAATGGAAACACATACACAACTTCAGGTGTGTACACGTACTCAACCACAAATGCATTGGGTTGTGACTCAACAGCAACGTTGAACTTGACAGTAAACTATGCGTCTGCTTCATCTACGAACATCACAGCGTGTGACTCGTACGTTTGGAATGGCAACACGTACAACACATCAGGTACATACGCGTACTTGACGACAAATGCTGTCGGTTGTGATTCAACGGCTACGTTGAACTTGACGATCAACAACTCATCAACAAGTTCGACGAACGTTACTGCATGTGTGAACTACACATGGAACGGCACAACGTACAATGCTTCTGGAACATATACCTATTCTACGACAAATGCAGTAGGTTGTGATTCAACAGCAACATTGAACTTGACAATCAACAATGCGCTCTTCACAACACAAACAATTACAGCCTGTGATTCGTATGCATGGAATGGTAACACGTACACTACTTCAGGAACATATACTTTCTTGTCGTCTAGTGTAAACGGTTGTGACTCTACAGTTACGTTGAACTTAACTATCAACAATTCTGCGACAAGCACTACAGCAATTACTGCATGTGATTCGTATACATGGAATGGAACAACGTACACAACATCCGGATCATATATCTTTAATACGCAAACAGTTTTAGGATGTGATTCAACAGCGACGTTGAACTTGACCATCAACAATTCATCAACGAGTACGACAACAATGACAGCTTGTGATTCGTACACTTGGAATGGTCAGACATACACAGCATCTGGTTCTTACGATTATCTAACTACCAATGCTGTAGGTTGTGATTCAACTGCAACGTTGGTGTTGACCATCAATGCGAACCCTACTGCAACACTCACAGACAATGGTGATGGAACTGCTACTGCTTCTGCAGGTGCGGCATACCAATGGATTGATTGTGCAACTGGATTAGACATCGCTGGTGCAACATCACAAACATTTGACCCTACAGTGACTGGAAGTTATGCAGTAGTTGTTACAAATGCAAGTGGATGTTCTGACACCTCAGCTTGTTTGACCATCGATCTTTCTGGATTGGATGACAAAGACCTATCAAAAATCAGTGTAAGTCCAAACCCATCATGGGGAATGTTCAACATTACATCTGATCAAGTATTGATTGGTGCGTTAACAGTAACAGATGCATCTGGACGAATCATTGCAACAGAAGCATTGAATGGATTGACTAAAACAATTGACCTTTCTTCTGCTGTGACAGGAGTATATTACTTCACAATCAACACGGACGCTACACAAAAAGTAATCCGAGTTGTTAAGAACTAATTGGTTTTGAATTTACAAGAGCCGTCCTCAGTGGCGGCTCTTTTTTTCTATTAAATCTTTTATCATGCGTATTTTTTATTACCTCGTCGCAGTATTCTCGTTGCTCACCAGCTTTGAAACAATTGCGCAATCCTTAACCATTGGAACCAGTACAACGGCCCAGTACTTTTACGGGCCTTATTACCGAAGCTCAGCGACTTCAACCATCAACTATTCTAAGTATGCTTACTTGTATACGCCGGACGAGTTGGCTACCATTCCTGTAGGATCAACCATTACAATGATCGAATGGCAAAAGGCTGCAGGAACGATTACCGCACCCAATCAGTTTCAGATTTATCTTGAAAACAACGCTGCAACTGGATTGACTGCAGGAACAACTTGGGGTACCTTCACGAGCACCGCAACGAATGTGTACAACAACGCCGCACAAGGATTCACAGTAACAGGACCAGGATGGGAAGGATTCACCCTTTCCTCTGGATTTGTCTACACAGGAGGATCATTGCAAATCCTTACCGATTTCTTCAAGCAAGGTACAGCAAGTGGCGCAAACAATTATTACTTCACAAACACACCAGGTAAAGCATTGGGCTGGGCGGCATCAACCGCCGGAACAACGGCAACACCACTTGGAACGACAACATACGGAAACAACCGTCCAAATATTCGCATTACCTATACCCTACCTCCAACATGTCTTGGAACACCTGATGGTGGAAACGCAGTAACCTCAAATGCATCCATTTGTCCTGATGTCAACTTCGTGGTGCAATTGAACAATGCCTCACAAGGAGATGGAATTACGTACCAATGGCAAGTATCTACGAATGGAACAACCTATACAAACATCGCAGGAGCAACAACACCTAGTTTGACAACAAGTCAAAATGTGAATTCATTCTATCAATGTGTAGTCACCTGTGGTCCTTCAGGCCTCTCAGGAACCTCTACCCCTGTTCAGGTAACTACCAACCCGTTCATGCAATGTTATTGCACAAGTACTGCTACCAATGTAGCGAACGAAGAAATTTTCAATGTGACTGTCGGAACACTGAACAACACCTCTACATGCGGAACGACAGGAGCGACGGGTTCAACATTAAACCTATACTCGAATTATACAGCTTTGCCGGCACCGAATCTTGCGGCGACTGCCACCTATTCCTTGGGATTGACCGTAGGAACCTGCGGAACCATCAACAACAACATGAGCAAGGTATTCATCGACTACAACCAAAATGGTCTGTTTACCGATGCCGGAGAACTTGTATATGTTTCACCTGCAGCTGTTGTCGGTGCAAATACCATAAATGCATCTTTCGTTGTACCTGCATCAGCAGTTGTCGGTCTTACCCGCATGCGTGTCATCAACATGCAAACGATCTCCGCAACGACGATTAACCCATGTGGTACTTACGCTTTTGGTGAAACAGAAGATTACATGGTGAACATTACACCAGCACCAACGTGTCCGCAACCGACAGCTTTAACCTTTGTTGATGCCACCAATACGACCGCAACACTGCAATGGACAGTGAACGGTTCAGAAACTCAGTGGGAAATTGAGTACGGTCCAACAGGATTTACACCAGGAACTGGAACAGGTGTTTTGGTAAGCTCAAATCCAGCGACAATTAATGGGTTGACATCAAACTCTTTTTACCAAGCTTACATTCGCGCGGTATGTACACCAGGTGATAGTTCATTTTACACAGGTCTTGTATCGTTCAATACGTACAACCAAGGCGCATTTGTTGATTACGACAATACTTGTCCTGCAGGTGGTTTCGTGGACATAACAAGTACAGGAACACCACTGCCTTTAAACGATGAGGACGAGGCACCACTTTCATTCCCTTTCACCGTATTTTTCCAAGGAGTGCCTTATACTAATGCAACCATCGGTAATAACGGTGCGATTATTTTCGGAACTACGACAGCTCAGGTGGCGTTGACAAATACGGCGATGGCTTCTGCGGCTAACGGCTTGTATCCTTTTTGGGATGACCTTGCTGGAACAGGTGGTGGCTTGTGGTACGAAACAATTGGAACTGCCCCTAACCGCAAAACCATTGTTGAATGGAAAAAAGACCGCGTTGGTGCAGCAGGAAACCCTGTTCACTTCGAATTGATCATCGAGGAGGCTTCTCAGGAAATCTACTTTGTTTATGAAGATGCGATTACCGGTACATTAGCGTATGACAATGGTGCTTCAGCAACGATAGGTTTGGCAGGAACGAATCAAGATGTTCAAGTGTCATTCAACCAAGCAACATACCTTACGAACAATACATGTGTACACTTCGTCTATACCGATTGTCCAAAACCAGTCAACTTAGTGACCAATTCTGTTCTTTCGGATGCAGCAGACTTCTCTTGGTCGGCAGGTTTGGCTGGAGAAACAAACTGGACTGTAGTATATGGTCCTGCTGGATTTGATCCTGCAACATCTGGAACATCTGTACCGACACTAAATACGAACATACAGCTTACGGGCTTAAATCAATTGACACAGTACGACATCTATGTATTCGCGGACTGTTCGGTTGGCAACCAAAGTTTGGGCTTGTTCGGAACATTCTTTACACCTCCATTCTGTTCGAATCCAACTGCGATGAACAATGCGACAGCTACAGGTTCAATCCTTGCATCTTGGACATGGACGGCATCCTCTGTCAACTACCCTGCAACAGGTTTCAATGTACAGTACGGAGTGAATGGATTTGATTTATATACTGGAACTGTCGCAAGCTCTGGTTCTGCCTTGAACAACATCATCAACGACGCAACCTTGTTGAGTGGTGGTGTTTACCAAGTCTATGTGCAAGCCGTGTGTGGAACAGATACATCTGCGTATGTAGGTCCTTTTTCAGTGATTATGCCATTGGCGAATGACTCCGTTTGTGATGCTCAATTGTTGAATGTTGACGGAACAGTATACACATTCAACAACACAGGAGCTACGGTGCAACTTAACGAAGACGCAATTGCACCTCCTGCAACTGGATTGCAAACAACAACTGGATGGGTAGATTCAACATTGAACTTGACCACATGGTTTAAGTTCGTTGCACCAGCCTCTGGAAATGTGCGCATCAACAACACATCCATCAACTACAATGGTCAAGCAGCTGTTTATTCATTATCGAGCTGTACGGAATTTAGCACATTCACGTTGATTGCAGCCAACGACAATGCAATAGGTGGAACGAGCCAAGCGCCAAATTTCACGGTTTGTGGTTTAACACCAGGTAATACTTACTATTTGATGCATGACGGTTTCAGCTTCATTCCAGGTAACTATTCGATTTCAATTACACCAATTGACTTGAATGCTGGTGGTTTCAGTTCTGTAATCGATGTTTGTTCTGGTGAAACTGCCAATTTGTTTGACGGAATCTCCGGATACAACACTGGTGGTGTTTGGTCTGCAGAATTGTTAATTTCAGGTGCAGGATTAGCGGATAGCCTCTTCTCCTCAGCTGGACTTGCATATTCTATATTCAATTTTGAGTACAGCATCACGGACGGTTGTGCCGTTGATACCGCAATGGCACAGGTGCATATTTTTGGACCTTCATCCGCAGGGAACGATGGAACTGTGACTGTGTGTCGCAACGAGCCATTTGACTTGTTAACTGGTCTTTCCGGAAATATGGATGCAGGCGGTACATGGTACAACCCAAGCAACCAAGTTACGGTATCCTTCATCAACGCACCGAACATACCAGGTCAATACAATTACGATTACATTACAGGAAATGGTGTTTGTCCGAATGACACATCTAATGTTCTTGTGAGTGTGAATCCAAACTGTGATTACAATGGAATTGAGGATTTGGCGAACGAATCTTTCACGGTCTACCCTAACCCAACATCGGGTACCGTTTTCATTACCAATGAGCAATCAAACGAAGTGTATTTCTATGAAGTAACCGACATGAATGGACGTGTGATATATGCTAGCAAGTTCGGTGCGGTTGGATCATCAGTAACAGAAATCAACCTAGTGAATGCACAACCAGGAATGTATTTCTTGAAAGCATTTAACGATCGTTCATCGAAGGTATTCCAAATCGTTTTGAACTAATCACATTTCGTATAGTCATTGAACCCTTTAAAATAAAAGAAAATGCAACGTATAATTAACACCTTACTCATTACGCTTTTGCTGTCAAGTGTGGCAGTGGCGCAATATTGTGCTCCAACAAGTGCGGGGGGAACAGGAACGTTTATGAATATCGTGTCATTCAGTAACATGACCAACAATTCAACGGCGACCAATCCGACTGCCTCACCGTACTATACATCGTATACCAATACGGCGACTGTATTCTTAGGACAGAGCTACAACCTATCCTTGACAATGGATGCTGCTGGAACCTATTCAGCAGCTATTGCATCCGTTTGGATTGATTATAACCAAAACTTGACATTCGAAGCTTCTGAATGGCAACAAATTGGTACGGCCATTCCAAGTGGTCAGATTACTACTGTTTCTGTAACCATTCCATTGACAGCTCTGCCAGGAAATACCAAGATGCGCATTCGAACACGTGGAAATGGAAACATCAATGGTGCAGGTGACGCGTGTACGGTATTTGGTTCAGGTGAAACAGAAGATTACAACATCTCCATCGTTCCCCCTACACCATGTGCAGGTCAACCTGTTGGTGGAACAACCACAACCTCAAATGCAACGGTTTGTCCAGCGAATACATTCTCGCTTTCGATGAGCGGCGCAACACTCGCTTCTGGATTGACTTACCAATGGCAGTCGTCATTGAACGGAACAACATTCACCAACATCACGGGTGCGACAACTCCTTCGTACAATACGACGCAAAGTGTAAACACCTACTATCAGTGCATCATCACGTGTACCGCAAGTGGCCTGACAGCGACATCGACGCCTGTTCTTGTCTCAACGAATTCATTTATTGATTGCTACTGCGCAAGTAATGCTACGAATCCTGCTGATGAGGAAATCTTGAATGTTTCTGTAAGCACATTGAATAACACCTCAACGTGTTCGACAACAGGAGGTGCTGGATCGAGCATCAACCAATATTCAAATTATACGGCTACGGTGCCAGCTCCTATCTTGGCAGCATCTGTGACGTACCCACTTTCAGTTCAAATTGGAACATGTGGTGGTAACTTCAATAACGCCACGAAAGTATACATTGACTTCAACCAAAATGGATCTTTCAGTGATCCCGGAGAAAATGTATATACTTCAGCTGCTCCAGTTTCAGGACCGCACTTCGAAACAGGCAACTTCACCATCCCTCCAACAGCAACTCTTGGATTGACTCGCATGCGGGTTGTCAATGTAGAAACAACAGTTCTGACGAACATCAACCCTTGTGGAACTTATACGTGGGGGGAAACTGAAGATTACATTGTGAACATCGCACCAATGCCTACGTGTCCGCAGCCAAATAGCTTCTCCGTATTGACGGCATCTACTAATTCAGCTACCCTTCAATGGAATTCAGCTGGATCAGAAACACAATGGCAGATTGAATACGGTCCTCAAGGATTTGTACCAGGAACAGGAACTTTGGTGATTGCCAACTCGAATCCTTACACGATTTCTGGTTTAACGACAAATTCATTCTACCAAGCGTATATTCAAGCCATTTGTTCTGCAACGGACACATCGTACTGGGCTGGTGTTGCATCTTGGAACACGTACGGACAAGCACAATACCTCGAGTACGATTCAGAATGTCCAACATCTGGATTTATAAATATCGCTGCAACAGGAACCCCATGCAATACGACAGATGACTCTGAAATCGGCGTTACGCTGCCATTCCCATTGTTGTACCAAGCAACCTTGATCAACGACATCACGATTGGAAACAATGGTGGAATCTTGTTAGGAACCTTAACAGGAAATGTAGGATACACCATGACACCAACTGGATTGTTCCCGTACGTTCAGGACATGAATACACCGTATGGCGGCGTTTACTACCAAACAGTAGGAACAGCTCCAAACCGCAAGTTTATCGTGATGTGGTCGAACCTTGCACACTACTTCTCTACTTTAGGAACAGATGGTGTAACCTTCGAACTGATCATCGAAGAGACAACCAATGAGGTGTACTTCGTGTATGATGATGTAATGCACGATAACGCAGCGTACAACTATGGATTGGATGCAGAAATCGGTGCGACAGGACCACAAACGGTACAAGTGTCTATGAACAACGCGACATATTTGCAAAACAACTCTTGTGTACACTTCTATTACACGGATTGCCCCAAGCCAAGTGCATTGACCTATGCGTACATATCAACCACTGAGGCCGCGATCTCTTGGACTGGAGGTATTGCAGGAGAGACAAACTGGACAGTGATTTATGGTCCAACAGGATTTGACCCATTAACTGCTGGAACAACATTTCAGACAATAGTGACAAATGCGATCATTCCAAACTTGACGCAATTGACAACCTACGACATTTACATCTATTCAGACTGTAGCCCGACAATTCAAAGTTTACCATTGGCAAGTACGTTTACTACGTTGCCTTACTGCTCAAACCCATCGGCAATGTTCAACAGCTCAGCAATTGACTCGATTTTTGTGTCTTGGGCATGGGTGGCAAGTTCACCGGCTTACCCCTCAACAGGATTCAATGTTTCTTATGGGATGTCAGGATATGATCCATATACACAAGGAACAGAGGTGGTGTTTGATAACAACTTGAATGACACCATCACAAACCCTGCATTGCTAGGAGGAGGTGTCTACGAAGTATATGTGCAAGCCGTTTGTGCGAACGATACATCAGCGTACATCGGACCATTCAACGTGGTGATGCCATTGACAAATGACGATGTTTGTGCTGCTGAATTATTGGCAGCAGATGGTACTGTATACACTTTTAACAACACAGGGGCAACAGTGGATTTGACTGAACTTGCAATTGCACCACCTGCAACGGGGCCGCAAACAACAACAGGTTGGATCAATTCCGCCTTGAACAATACTACGTGGTTCCGCTTCGTTGCACCTGCATCAGGTGACGTGCGCATAAACAATACTTACATCAATTATGCTGGTCAAACCGCCGTTTACGATGCAACAAACTGTTCAAACTTCAACAACTTTACCTTGGTCGCTGCGAACGACAACGCGATTGGTGGAACAAGTCTAGCACCTAACTTCACGATATGTGGATTGACTCCTGGCAACTTATATTACTTACTGCACGATGGAAACTCTGCAACAGTTGGCAACTACTCCATTTCCATTACACCGATTGATTTCCAAGTAGGATCTTTTGTAGGAGTGATTGATGTGTGTACGGGAGATACGGCGGACCTTTTCGCAGGAATCACAGGATATGACGCTGGAGGAATCTGGACAGCTCAAATCCCATCTGCTGGAATTGGATTAAACGGAAGCATTTTCAACTCTGAAGGATTGGCTTACCAAGTGTTCAATTTCGAATACACCCTTTCTGATGGTTGTGCGAGCGACTCGATCATTGCACAAGTGAACGTTTCTCGTCCTTCATCAGCTGGTGAGGATGGAACAATCACCGTATGTCGCAACGAGCCTGTGGATCTTTTGGCTGGATTGAACGGAAACATAGACCTAGGAGGAGACTGGTACAACCCAAGCAACAATTTGATGGCAAGTTCAGAAATTTTTGCACCGAACATCCCGGGTCAATACAACTACGATTACATTTCTGGAAATGGCATTTGTCCAAACGATACAGCGAATGTATTGTTGAACGTGGATGCCAACTGCAACTTCAATGCATTGGAAGAAAATGTATTCTCATCCATTTCTTTGTATCCTAACCCTTCCAATGGTTTGGTTTACATCGCAAATGATGCAACATCCGGAAACTTTGATGTTGAAGTGAAGGATTTGAATGGCCGCAGCATCATGAACAAACGCAATGGCGTGAAACCAGCATCGGTAACAGAAATCGATTTGACAGGCAAAGTCACTGGTATCTATTTCATTACGCTTCGAAATGATGAAAGTGAACGCACAATCAAAGTGGTGATTCAATAAGCAATCAATTGTTAAGCATATTTCAAGGAAAGGAGGCCCAACGGTCTCCTTTCTTTTTGCGACTTACACGTAACTCATTATTTTTTCATACCTTTCGCACACTAAAACTTCAAAAAAATGCAAAAATTACTACTTATTACCGCAACGCTTTTCCTTAGTGGAATGGTTGCTTTCGGTCAATGTTCCTACACAGGAAGTAGCTTTGGTTTTGCCACAGCACCTTCTACCCCAGGAACGACGACACAAATCACAACCTGTAATTATTACGGGGAACATGCCACAGTAGATGGTTTTCTTTCTTCCATGATGTACACGTTGAACATCGCTGATGGGGGCTTGGTCACTGTTTTTGATGCCGCAAACGCGGTTGTTGCTTCTGGACCAGTTCCATTTACATTCACTCCACCAGCTGATGGAACGTACTTCCTACAATGGAACGGAACAGGATGTACCACAGATTTTAACTGTCACGTTACTTCAGTAACATGTATCGGTTTCTCTGCTGCTTGTACGAACCCTGTAATGGCCGGTGCAACTGCCGCTTCTGTAATCACAGCGTGTAGTGGTACCCCTTTCAACTTGTCATTGACCGGTGCTGCAATGGGATCAGGTTTGACTTACCAATGGCAATCGTCTATGAACGGAACTACATGGACGGACATCGCAGGTGCAACAGGATCTACAGCTTCTGTTTCTCAAACGATGATGATGTACTATCGTTGTGTTGTCACTTGTTCAGCAGGTTCAACAGCGAACTCTACAGCACTTATGGTTGACTTAGGACAATGTGTCTCCATGACAAATGGTTCTGTAACCGCTTGTTCTGGTAACTTCTTCGACAGTGGAGGCCCAACAGGAAACTACCAAAATCTTGAAAACTATACCTTTACCATTACGCCTTCTACACCTGGATCTTTACTTCAAGTGAACTTCACGTCATTCAACGTAGAGAACTTCTGGGAATCAATGTCGGTGTACAACGGAAACAGCACTGCTGCTCCATTGATGGGTCAATTCGACACGAATCCAGGATCAATCACTTCTGGTGCTGCGGATGGAAGTTTGACGTTCGTATTTACATCAGATGGATCTGTAACTTATTCGGGTTGGGCTGCAACACTTTCTTGTATCGTTCCACCAGCAAATGACCTCCCTTGCAATGCCATCCTTCTTCCTGTTGACGGTACAGTAGGTACGTACAACAACGGTGGAGCAAGCGTTGATGCTACAGAAATCTTGATTGCTCCTGCAACTACGGGCTACAACCAAACAGACGGATGGGGTGAATCTACATTGAGCTTTACAACATGGTTCAAGTTTGTTGCTCCTGCATCAGGGAACATTACGCTTGACTGTACTGGGAACTCATTCGATGGACAAATTGCGATGTACAGCGCAACGGCATGTGGCGATTACAATACCTACACATTCGTAGCTGGTAACGACGATGCAATGGACTTCACGTCAGCGGCACCTAAATTCACAACATGTGGATTGACACCAGGAGCTACGTACTATTTGATGTACGACTCTCAAAGCACACTTTCATCTGGTGAATTTAAAATTGCTTTGTCGCCATTGGCAGTAACAGCAGGAACGACAACCAATGTATTGGATGTATGTAGTGGTGAAGAAGTGAATTTGTTCGATGGAATAACAGGCAGTGACGCTGGAGGTGTATGGTATGAAATGACGCCTACTGTTAACCTTCATGATTCATTGTTCAATTCTACAGGTCTTGCCTATACAACGTTCAACTTCGAATATGTAGTTACTGAAGGCTGTGCTGCAGATACATCAACTGCTTCTGTACACATCTTCGGACCTTCATTGGCTGGAAACAACGGTACTTTGGAAGTTTGCCGCAACCAAGAATTCAACTTGTTGGATGGATTGAGCGGAACAGTTGATTTGGGTGGTACATGGTACAACCCTTCAAACGCTGCAATCGTTGGCAACATGTATACATCCAGCAACATCCCTGGGCAGTACAACTTCGATTACATCACAAACAACGGTGTGTGTCCGAACGATACAGCAAACGTGTTGGTGAATGTATTGAACTGTGACGCCAATGGAATCGATGAAAATGTATTGGTTGACATGACAGTTTATCCAAACCCAACAACTGGGGTATTGTTCATCAACAACGAAGCATCAACTGAAATGTACAACTACATGGTAACGGACTTGAATGGCCGCACTGTAGTTCGTGAATTGAACGCTGTTGCTGGTGCTAAAGTTACTGAGGTTAATCTTAGCAATTTGAACACGGGAATGTACCTTGTTCGTGTATACAACACGACTGGAGAACGTACCTTCAGAGTGATCATGCACTAAGCGAATGCTCTAAAATAGTTAAAGGGTCCAGCTTCGGTTGGACCCTTTTTTTTGAAGATATTTCTACTCCCGCACGATCGACACCACGCCTCTTCGTTCTTCCGTTGCCTCGTCATTGAATTGGATGATGTAATAATACGATCCAACCGGTAAGGCCTCATCCTTAATCGCACCATTCCACGGATGCAAATAGTAAAATCCAGGATAGGATTCATAGAGCAACGTTCCCCAGCGATCATAAACGAAGACCTTGTTTTTCGGATAGTTTTGGTCAAGGAAAAGAATGTCCCATACATCATTCACCTGATCATTGTCGGGGGTAAACGCAGTTGGGATGATGATGCCCGGACTTACGATGATTGACAAACTTGTGGTGTCTGCGCATGAAGGATCAAATTGCCAAACAATGAGAGTGATGGTGTAGGTTCCCGAAGTATCACATACGAACGATGGCAAGGTGTTACCTTGGTTTTGGTTGTTCACCCACCAAGAAAAATGGGTTGCGGCGGTGCTGAGGTTATCGATTTGTACGTCGAGCGGTGCCATTCCAGCGGTGGGAGTTGTGGTGAAAGCCGCGGTGCTTGGATTAATTTCAGGGACCAGAACGGTGGTATCGTGACTGCAACTGAAGCGGTCACTGATGGTGATGTGATTGGCACCAGCGGGCAGGTTGGCGAACACCGAAGAAGGCTGCGGAGCCGTGCCATTCCATGCATATGAAAAAGGCGCTTGAGCACTTGGGGCGGCTTCCACGTTGAGTTCACCATTGGATGTACCACAGTTACTTGGCGTAACTTCAACATCCCCGAAATAGGGCAAAGGATCCACACCAATATGCAGCGGTCGCACGACCGAGCAGCTATCCGTATTCCAGAATCGAATGAAATAGTGCTGTGAGCTATCGCCGATAAAAACTGGGTCATAGCAATCGTAGCAGCTTAGCCCAATGTTGGGTGACCATTCCACGCGGGAGCCCCCACTCACGTGCAAGGGAAGCGTTGCCCCCTGGCAAATCACCGTATCGGATGGTAGGGCCACGGTAAAGGTATCGCAGGGGGTACTATAAGCCGTGAATAATTCGAAGATGGGATTGCTTTGAGCGGAGACCAAAAAAGCATTTGGATTTTGGTAAGAAAAACTTGCGTCAAATTGATTTGTTGAGTTGAAAAACGAACTTATATCACAAAGTGCATCATTTCCATTTACCAATGCATCGGGTGTATCATTATCCAAACCATAAAGTTGATTATTGTAATAAGAAAAACTCCCCCGTACTCCTGAGCAGCCAAGTTCTGACGATGATTCATCACCACCAAGAAGGCCTACAGGAATATTATTAATTTTCAAATATGAACCATCTTGGGAAGTATCACACATCGAGTTTCCTACAAAAGTGAAACCTACATCGCATGTTAGATTAATTGTGTTTAATTCCATAAATGGAAAATTCAAAGTATGCTGACTATCCATATTGTTTAGTACTACACTTGTTGCGATGATTGGTAACAAGGGATTTTCAAAACAAACAAACAAGTAATACTGAAAGTATGTAGTATTAACAGGTGAAAGTTCTTGCCCCATTGGGGCAGTTATTAAATATTGTTCGTCGGAAGAAGAAATGAAATTTGAAACATCAAATACTAATATTCCTTCCAGAAATCCATTAGTTACGTTAAACTCAACTATTCTTTGATTGAAAATGGCTTTCATTTCGGATCCATTAAAATTGAAAATTCTATCGGTTGGATTACCGGCAACAGTTTGAGCAAAATGAACAAAAAGAAATGCTTTTCGAATACTACTCGAAGAATCCAAAGAAATTCTGAGTGTATCTGTACTAGTCAAATTCCCTGAATTGTATCCATCACCAGTAACCCCACCATGAAAAACATCTTGGTAGAAGAGTATTTGGCTATTTAAATGAAACGATAGAAACAAAATGAAAAGACAAAAAAGTGGTTTCATGGATAATGTAAAACAGGAAATAAAACTAAATCAAGAATATACACAAGTATTTATACTTGTCGAAAGGCAATTTACAAAATACCACCATAGGTTTCGAAAAAACCTGATTAAAATTTTTGTTTTTCCAATTATTGATGTAATTTGCCCTCGTTTAATTACAAAACCTATTTAAAATGAACCACTTTTATCGAATCCTGCTAGGGGTATTCCTCAGCATGGGCGTAAACGCCCAAAATCCTATGAAATTCACCAATCCATTTTAGAAATTGTTTGTTTTCCTTAAAATGAATATTTTATTGACATATTCCGAAGCCTCCTTCCATGCATCTTCCGCTCAAACACAGCAAATCGATTTAAGTCACCTTAAGCGCGGTGTTTATTTCATTCACATTCAACGAAATGAAGAGATCTTTGCGCCAGTGATGTGGGAGAAGTTTTAAATTACTCAAGAAAAAGATTTCAAGGGTCCAGCTTCGGTTGGACCCTTTTTTTATTTCCCCGAACAACAAACCATATTGTTTGTTGAACCTTACAGAACAAACTATCCAATCCCATGAACGACGACATTCTCAACGACCTGCACTGGCGCTACGCGACGAAAAAATTTGATGCATCAAAGAAAATCAACGACCAAGACCTCGAGACGCTGCTTGAGGTAATGCGCATGTCACCATCGTCGATGGGATTGCAAACAACGCATGTGTTGGTGGTGAACGATCCAAAGATACGTGAACAGTTGACCGCCCACTCGTTCAATCAGCAACAAGTCAAAGACGCCTCTCACCTTTTTGTGCTTTGCTCCTACCGTTCTCTCGACGAAGACTACATCCGAAATCATGCAAATCGTGCCAATGCCGCGCGCGACATGGGTGACGAACGTACCGATAAAATGGTGGAATCG
Source organism: Bacteroidota bacterium (assembly GCA_039798485.1). Lineage (GTDB taxonomy): Bacteria > Bacteroidota > Bacteroidia > Flavobacteriales_D > Crocinitomicaceae > M0103. The sequence goes on along the minus strand of JBDKGB010000243.1, from coordinate 14,990 downwards.
ATTGGAAATTATGTAGGGAATAAATCTCCAGAAGCCATTCATCTATGGACATCCAACCAAACGTACATTGTGCTCGGACAGTTGCTGAGTGCCTGTGCTCGACTAAAAATTGATGCGACGCCAATGGAAGGATTCAATCCAAAAGGGTATGATGAAGTACTTCACCTTTCAGAGAAAAATTTGGTGGCATCTGTGGTATGTCCTGTAGGTTACCGCTCGGATGAAGATGGGTATCATCACTTGAAGAAGGTGCGTAAATCTAACGAAGACTATTTCACCTTCATTTAAAGGTCACTTCAACACAGGAAGAGCATAGCGATTTTGACCTGCTTGACTTTCCCACTCCAATTGATAAATTCCTGCCGCAGCTGTCGATAAATCGATGTGCACAGATTGATGTTCGGGATGAAAGGTCATTACCATTGAACCATTCATGTCACGGACCGTCAGCACAGCTGGTGTTTCGATAAAGTCAAGTTCAAAATTTCCATTGCCAAGCATCTTTACGGTGAGTACTTTTCCATCTCCTTCGATGATGCCTGCACTTTGTATGGTGATTTGCTGGATTGTCGTATCGTTTCCACACTCGCTCAAAGCGATGAGCTCAACTGGAAAAGTTCCAGCAGAGGTGTATCCGTGAGATGGATCCAACAATGTGCTTGTCGCACCATCACCAAAATTCCAAAAGTAGCCTTGTGCATGCGTACTGGTATTCGTCAGTTGAACGGATTGACCAACGACTGTCGCTAGAAAATCAGCCACTGTGAGGTCCGCTTTTCCTTTTAAAAACCAGGTGTCGATGCTGTCGAGTACTGCCAAATCCGCGGCATTTTGCAAATAGCCAGCAATAGTCGGGTCCAAGCCTGCGGTGTAGGATGCCCCTGTCGAATTTTTTCGGTAAACGCTGGCGTAAAACGTGCAAGCAGCTAAGTAAGTCCCCTCCAAACTTGGGTGAGAGCCATCGGGTGAATACAAGTTGATGGTTGGATGGTTATCGATGATGTACTTCCAAGCCACACCTACAGGTGCCACACTTGCATGCGCTGAATCCGCGATGCGCACGTAGGCATTGCGCAAGCGGTTGTTCATTTTGTAAAAGGTGTTGATCGAATCCCATTGCGGATCCCCCACTTGACGTCCCCACGTCATGAAATATAAGGCTTGTGAGCAAAACCCATTCGCATACACACTATCTGCCAAAGACACCGCCGGCGGTAAAGTTTGCGCATTGACCTGATCAAAAGGAAAGGATGGTTCCTGACTCTGTCCTTGAAGCACCACATAATCCCAGGGCTTTGCATGGATTTTTGTCATCGTGACAGGATCAGAAAGTTGATTCTGAAACGTAAATCCGCCATTGGTCTTAGAATCCACCGTTGCCTCATCGCCAAGTGAAGTGGTCAATTGTGAAAAAACAGACGGTAAATCATTCACGTAGGTATAGCTGTTGCCAATGAACAATACAGAAACACTGTCCTGTGAGAAGCCAAATCCGGAAGACATTAGCGCAACAATCAGCATTATTTTAAGCGAAAAACTACTTTTTTTCATCGTGTTTTGACTAATTTGGTAAACGATTTCATCATTCAGAAATCCGAACAAAAATAACCCAAAGCGAATAATATTATGCGGCAATTCACCATATTTCTTTTCGCCACAATCCTCTTTCCCTGGATGGGTTTCGGGCAATTCAATTTTGAATACGACGATTCCATAGGTGTACGCATCGGTACAGACACCTTGGCACATGCATGGGTAGGAGGTTTGAATTATGCGCAATTTTCAGATATAGACTTTGATTTTGACGGCGATTTGGACCTCTTTGTATTTGACCGCAGTAGCGACAACATTCGGATTTTCACCCAGGAAAACAACGGTTCTGGCCCCTATTACAAGTACCTTTATCGCGGAAAAACGCATTTCCCCGATGATTTACGCTACCGCGCAACGGCCATCGACTATAATGCAGATGGTGCAAAAGATTTGTTCGTTTATGGAGTTGGCGGGATCAAAGTATACCGAAATACTGGCAATGCCGTCAATGGTAACCAATGGGAAGTCGCAAAAAATCTCTTGTATTCTGATTACTCTGGAACCAGCTTGAACTTGTACGTTAGTTCAGCCGACATCCCGGCCATCGTCGATGTGGATGAAGACGGGGACATCGATGTGCTCACCTTTCACATTGGTGGGCAGCACATGCAGTACCACAAGAACATCAGCATGGAAACCTATGGTGTTCCCGATTCCTTGGAATTTGTCCTAAAAAACGAATGCTGGGGAAAATTCCGTGAGGACATCACCACGAGTATACTTTACCTCAACGACAATACGGGTCCATGTGTGTCCAATGTTCCCAATCCTGAATATCCCTCCCATCCTGATGATTTAAAATCGAAACCCTCCGAAAGTTATCCCAAGCATTCGGGTTCCACAGTTTTGGCCATCGATATGGACAATTCAGGCGTCAAAGATTTGATTTTGGGCGATGTGGCCTTTTCATCGATGAGCTTATTGATGAATGGCGGAACCGACGTCAATACCAACTCTGCGATGGTGAGTCAAGACAATGCTTTTCCTAGCAATTCACTTCCGGTGGACATTCAATTGTTTCCTGCAGCCTTTTGGGTAGATGTAGATTTTGATCAGAAAAAAGACTTGATTGCAGCGCCAAATGCAAAAAATGTTTCACAAAATGAAAAGGGCGTCTTGCGTTACAAAAATCTAGGAACCAATGCCGTTCCGACCTTTGTCTATCAAGAAAATGATTTTCTACAAGGAGAAATGATTGACCACGGAACGGGAAGCATCCCAGTTTTTATGGACTTCAACAACGACGGATTGGAAGACATGTTTGTCAGCACATTCTACCGCTATAAGCCCGTCTTGGACAAAGAAAGTGGGATTTCCTTCTACAAAAACACGGGAACAGCATCCGACCCCTTTTTCACGTTCATCGACAACGATTTATTGAATTTAAGCACTGTTCAACTTGGGTTGCGCAAAGTACCCACGTTTGGTGATTTGGACGGCGATGGTGACAAAGACATGGTGTTGAGCCTTGAAAATGGAAGCCTATCCTACTACGCCAATACCAGCGTGGCACCGGGAATTACATTTGCCAATCCAGTGACCAACATGACCGACAATACAGGCACAATCATCAGTACGGGGGCATATGCTACACCACAACTTTTCGACTTGGACAACGATGGATTGCTGGACCTGATCATCGGCAAGAAGACAGGGGAATTGGCCTACTACCGAAACACAGGATCAGGCACAGCGCCTTCATTCAGCCTTGAAAACGACACACTCGGAAATATTGACATCGCGACCACTTCCCCTGACGGTTATGCTAGCCCACATTTCTTCCGTCACAATGACACTACCTACCTATTCTTGGGCGGAGTCGATGGAAAATTGCATTATTATACCGACATCGACGGACACCTCGTATCGGGTGATACCTTCTCCTTGTACTCCGACAACTTCTTGGACATTGACGCTGGAGCTTACAGTTCTTTTTGGGTAAATGACCTCGACAACGATGGATTTCTCGACCTATTTGTTGGTCAAGATTTAGGAGGCATCACCCATTTGGAAGTGAAACCTGGAAGTACTGCTGGGATAGACGAGGTGATCAAAAACTTCGACTTGAATGTGTATCCGAACCCTAGCACAGGACTTTTTCATGTGGTAAGTCCTTCAAGCCCCTTCCGTTTCGTGTTGAGCGACTTGTCTGGAAAAACCATTCTCATCGACAAACAGTTCACCTCAGACAAAAACATTGACATGAGTGGTCATGCTGCAGGCATGTATGTTTTGATGGTTGAGGATCAAGAAGGAAATCGGAGTGTGAAACGAATTGTGAAGCGTTAATTAAAACTCCATCACCCGCTCCATCCAAGGACTTTTGTCTTGAAACGTCAAGGTTGGTTGTGTATTGAAAATCCCAAACATCGTAGATCCACTGCCCGTCATCGCAGCGTAAACAGCGCCTTCCTCGTACAGTTTTTCTTTTATTTCCTGAAGAATGGGATGATTTGAAAATACCGACATTTCGAAGTCATTTTTCAACTGACCTTTCCACGCTGCAATGGGCTGTTCAATGATTGAAGAAACGGAAGATCCATCGGCATTTGGAACAACACCAGCATACGCTTCTTTCGTTCCAACATGAATTCCTGGGTTGATGATTTTCAGGTAGAGCCCTTTCAAATCGAGCGCGCATGGTGACAATATTTCTCCACGTCCATGGGCGATTTGTGCCTCATTCTTCACGAAAAATGGGCAATCACTGCCGAGCTGTGCTGCAAACTCTACCAATTGATTTATCGAAATATTCAATTCGAAAAGGGAGTTAAATCCCGTCAACACATACGCCGCATCTGCTGACCCACCACCAAGTCCTGCACCCATAGGAATTTCCTTGCGCAAATGCATGTATACTGGAGGTAAAGTGTAATGCGCTTTCAATAGGTTGTAGGCTTTCACACAAAGATTGTCGTCGGCAGCCCCAGGAATGTTTAGACCAGTTTGCAGGTATTGAAAGGTATCAGCCGGAAGGATTTCGAGCACATCACACATGGGAATTGGCACCATGCAGGTATCGAGATCGTGATAACCATCCTCCCGCTTGCGCAGCACATTGAGTCCAAGATTGATCTTTGCAGGAGGAAATAATATCATGTCGCAAAAGTAGAAGAACTGATCAAAAATTCGTACATTTGACGGCTTAAATCGAAAGAAAATGTCAGTATACTTAGATTTTGAAGAACCATTGAAAGCGCTCGAGGAGCAAATCGAGCAAACAAAGGAAATCGGCGCTACAACTGAGGTTGACATGTCCGACAAAATCAATGAGCTTGAGACCAAGCTTTCTGAGAAAACAAAAGAAATTTTTTCTGGACTAACACCGTGGCAGCGCGTTCAACTTTCGCGTCACCCAGATCGTCCCTATACCCTTGCCTACATCAATGCCATCACCGACAATACCTTCCAAGAATTGCACGGTGACCGCAGTGTAAAAGATGATAAGGCGATGATTGGTGGTTTCGGATTGATCGATGGCCAGTCTGTGATGTTCATTGGACAGCAGAAGGGGATCAATACGAAGATGCGTCAATACCGTAATTTTGGTATGCCAAATCCAGAAGGATACCGCAAAGCACTTCGCTTGATGAAGATGGCGGAGAAATTCAATAAGCCAATTGTCACGTTCATTGACACCCCGGGTGCATTCCCAGGTTTGGAAGCCGAAGAGCGTGGACAAGGAGAAGCGATCGCACGCAACATCTACGAAATGATGCGTTTGAAAGTTCCTGTAATCTGCATCATCATTGGTGAAGGAGCTTCTGGTGGCGCCTTGGGAATCGGCGTTGGTGATAAAGTTGTGATGCTCGAAAACACATGGTATTCTGTAATTTCGCCTGAATCGTGTTCTTCGATTCTTTGGAGATCATGGGACTACAAAGAACGCGCGGCAGATGCTTTGAAATTGACTTCTGAAGACATGTTGAAGAACGGCTTGGTGGATGATGTCATCAAGGAACCAATCAATGGAGCGCATAGAAATCATGATGAGATCTTTGCTACCGTGAAAGGTGCCATTAAAAAGTACATAGAAGAACTCGATGGCAAGGCCGAAGATCAACGCATCAACGAACGCATCGAGAAGTTCAACAAAATGGGTGTGTGGAATTAAATCCACGTGCTTTGATGTTTTGGAAGCCTTCCAAGCATCTATGGCATTTCATTTTATTCGGACTTTTGACTTTTTCGTGCACGGAAAAAAACACGAAAGAGCCTAAAGATTTACCGCGTTTTTCAGAAAGTTATTTGCGCTCCATTCAAGCACAGCAAAAGTGCTCTTCCTTTCAAGATTCACTGGAAGCTTGTTCAATGGAAGCACTCATCGATTTGACGAAAAATCGTGATGCGCATTTGTCCTTTTGGCTCAATATCTACAATGCTTCTGTGCAAGTTCAGCTCCGACAAGGATTGGATAAGTATGCCGACAAGGATCGTTTTTTCAATGCACGTTGGATAAACATTGCTGGTAAAACACTAAGTTTAAACGACATAGAACGCGGAATTCTTGGTCGCAAAGTAACATCAGGATTCATAGAGAAGTTGCGTTGTAAAACCGCTGATCCGCGCATTCACTTCGCCTTGAATTGTGGCGCAAACTCTTGTCCTCCTATTCGCATTTATTCTCCTGAAACAGTTCAACACGAACTTGAGCAAGCCACACGAGCATTCCTTCAAAACAATTCAAGTTATTCGGCAATCAACAATACCCTAACGGTTGATGAACTTTTTAACTGGTATGCCGCTGACTTCAACGGAGAAAATGGCCTAATTGAAATGCATCAAAAATACAGCATAGTTCCACTTTCTGCCCGACCAAAACTTGTCTATTCAACCTACGACTGGACTGTCAATCCAAATGCATTTGAGGTCGAAAGCAAAAATTAAAGGATGAAAGTTGCTGTCATTATTCCTGCCTACAACGAAGCACCGTCAATCGCAAAGGTTGTGAATTCCATCCCTTTGGAATTAAAAGCAACCGTCATTGTCGTCAACAACGGCTCAACTGACAATACCGTTGAAGAAGCCAAAAACGCTGGTGCGATCGTCTTAGATGAATCCAGAAAAGGATATGGTTGGGCATGCTTAAAAGGAATTGAGTATGCGCAAAAAGAAGGTGCCGAAATAGTGGTTTTTATGGATGGAGATTTCTCCGATTTCCCGAGTGAAATGTCCCTTTTGATTGATCCAATCCTCGATGGAAAAATGGATTTTGTGCTTGGATCGCGTGTTTTGGGCGAACGAGAGCGCGGCTCCTTGACCCCACAACAGGTATTTGGCAACTGGCTAGCGACACGATTGATTCGCATCTTTTACAGGGTGAAATTTAGTGATTTGGGGCCGTTCCGTGCCATTCGCACAGATTCACTTAAATCACTCAAAATGAGTGATAAAACATACGGATGGACCATTGAAATGCAGATTAAAGCCGCTAAACACAAACTGCGATTTTGCGAAATACCCGTCAGTTACAGAAAGCGAATTGGGGTGTCGAAAGTATCTGGAACAGTCAAAGGAACGGTACTCGCAGGAATAAAAATCATTTGGGCAGTGTTTAAATACCGATTTTAGCTAATTTTACGCGCCTATTAACAATACAATCCCAATTCACTGTAAGCATGAGGATACTTTTATTGGTTTGCACACTACTACTGACTGGAATAGTCAATGCCGCACCGAAAGAAACTGCACAGAAATGTAAGCTTGTCACTGGAAAATTGATCGATCAGCGAACAGAATACGTTGCTGACGAGGTAGAAGTTACGCTTAAAAACAAAAAAACAGGCAAAGTTTATTCCGCAGAGACGGATGACAATGGTGTGTTCAAAATCAAGAATGTGCCTTTGGGAACCTACGCTTTTCACATTACCGACAAAGACTATACAGACCAAACCTTCACAACAGAACTTACAGAGAAACACCTTCAGGTATATACCTACGGTACTCCGATCCCTGTTTCTTTGAAAGTTTCATGGTTGTTCAACTGGGGCGACCGTAAAGTGAAACTGGCGAATGGGAAATACATCATTAAAGAGCATTACTGGTCTCACCTCGTAGCGAAAATCGTAATGGTGATATACGGTTTGTGTTTGGTACTTGTGTTCTTCTACAGCTGCTTGCAATTGTCATTGGCCATTGCGTATGTCCGCAACAAAAAGAAAAAGAACGTAGCACCAAGACCAGTTTACGATCCCGCAACAACACCGAAAGTAACCATCCAACTTCCGATGTTCAACGAATTGTACGTTGCCGAGCGTATCATTGAAACAATTGCGCAGTTTGACTATCCGGCGGACAAGCTTCAAATTCAAGTCTTGGACGATTCAACAGATGAAACCAAAGATGTCATCGCGAAGAAGGTGGCAGAAGTTGCAGCTCGCGGCGTAAACATACAACACATTCACCGCGTTGACCGCACAGGATATAAAGCTGGAGCTTTGGATGCTGCAATGGACCGAGTTGAAGGCGATTTTATTGCCATTTTCGATGCCGACTTCATTCCGGACCCTGATTTCTTGATCCGCACAATGCCTTCGTTTGATGCAGATAATGTCGGTGTTGTTCAAACACGTTGGGGACACATCAACAAGACCTATTCTATTTTAACAGAGCTTCAAGCATTCGGTTTGAATGGCCACTTTGCCATTGAACAAGGAGGAAGAAATTCTGCTGGACACTACATCAATTTCAACGGTACAGGAGGTATTTGGCGTAAAAAATGCATCGAGGATGCGGGTGGATGGGAACATGATACCTTGACGGAAGACCTTGACTTGAGCTACCGTGCACAAATCAAAGGGTGGAAATTCCGCTACCTGGAAGATGTTATTGCTCCAGCTGAGTTGCCAATTACCATGTCCGCATTGAAAAGCCAGCAGCACCGTTGGATGAAAGGTGGAGCGGAGTGTTTCGTGAAAATGTGGAGACGACTTTTGACGGCAAAGAATGTGAAATTTGCGGATCGTGTACATGGGTTGTCGCATTTGTTCAACTCATCTGTTTTCATGTTCATCCTCGTGGTTTCGTTGTTGAGTCTGGTGGTATTGCACATCAAAGACAGCTTCTCCGATTTGAACTATATCCTACAATACATGGCGTTCTTCATCATCAGCACCATTTTCTTGATGTACTATTATTGGAACGCATACCGTGACAAAACAGAGCGCAAGTTCAATTCATTCATTCGCTTCGTAGGTCGTTTCTTCCAATTCTTGGTGGTATCCATGGGATTGTCGTTGAGCAACACCGTAGCGGTGATTGAAGGATACCTCGGCATTAAAAGTTCATTCGTTCGTACGCCTAAATTCAACGTATCGAAAAAGAGTGAATTCAAAGGAAATAAATACGACAAGAAAAGTTTATCCATCATCAACATCCTTGAGGGAATCTTGATGGTAGTATTTGGGTACACGGCTGTAGTACGTGCAGTTTACGGTGACTTCGGAATGTTACCTTTCCACTTGATGTTGGCTTGTGGATATGGTGTCATTTTCTTTTCTACATTGAAAGAAAACCGCATGAGCGCTCAATAACCGTTCGCATGATCAAACGATTTGGAGAAAGGTGGAAATTTAAGTGTTCCGCCTTTCTTTTTGTCCTTACATTACTCAGCTTAGGTTTCATTGACCGCCAGCACCATTGGCTTCTATTCTCGGTGTATTTTCTTTCATTTACGGCATTTATTGGGGTAATCCGAAACCATGAGCGCACTAAAGAACTCTTCATTTTATTGGGGATTTTCGCACTTGGGGGATTGTTTTTTATACCCGAATTGTCCAATGATTACAACCGTTTTTTGTGGGACGGAGAATGGGCGACGCGGGGTGTAAATCCGTACGACCATTTGCCCATTGAATTGCTGCACCGATCAGCATACGCGCAGAGTAGCTATTTGCATGAATTGTATGCAAACATGGGAATGCTATCCCAAAACAATTACAGTTGCTATCCCCCACTCACACAAATCTTCTTCGCGATTGCGGCATTTTTCAGTGAGTCCTCATTTGGTGGCATACTTGTTTTACGGATTTTGTTTGCGGGAATACTCGCGATGGCCTTACGTATCGCCATGAGATTCTCTGAACAACATCAAGGTCTAGGCACTTCAATTTGGCTGCTCTTTTTAAATCCATTGTTCATCACAGAGGTTTATTTCAACCTGCATTTCGAGGGAATGACGATTGCTTTTCTGTTGATCGCTTTTGTTTTTTTATTGTCTCAGCAACTTACTTTAGGATCACTTCTTTTTGCTGCTGCGGTTCAAATCAAGTTAGTCCCACTGTTATTGCTGCCCTTCTTCTGGCGGTTTTATGGGTGGAAAAAAGCCTTAACAATCTACACCGATGTGGGCCTTGTTGTCTTACTACTTTTTATGCCATGGATTGAACTATACAACTATCGCCATTTCTTGGAAAGCATTGGTCTCTATTTTCAGGTCTTTGAATTCAACTCGTTTATCCTTTACTACTATCTCGAATACGGTTTTTGGAAATTGGGGTGGAATGCGACATTGTTTTACGGTCCTCGACTTGCGCGCATTGCCATTCAGTTCATTATTGTGTTGGCTTTGTATGGAGAATTTAACGATGCAAAAACACTCTTCAAACGGATGACCATCGCCTATTTCATCTATTTACTCTTGAGCAGCACCATTCATCCCTGGTACATTCTTCCTATGCTTATGCTTTCTATGTATACCAACTATCTTTTTCCACTGGTATGGTCCCTTACGGTTTTCCTGTCCTACACCTTTTATTCAAAGGGAAATACAGCGTCGAGCAATGAACTGCTTTTATGGCTTGAGTACTTACCTGTCCTCGTTGTGTTTTGCTATGAACTCTTTGTGGGTGGCGTTCGCGACCGGTGGATTTAATCCGCTCAATCGCGTTTCGGAACAGGATCATGACCATGGCCTCCACCAGGACGGCACGATGCAATTCGTTTGATTCCCAACCAAGTACCTTTGAATGGTCCCCAAATGCGCAGGGCGTCCAACATGTATTGCGAACAGGTTGGCGTATAGCGGCATGCCGGGGGAAACAAGGGGGAAATCACCCATTGGTAGATTTTCACTAGGAAAATCAGCGGAAGAGAAAAAATACGGCCCAGAATGCGCATGGACAAATGTCGTGATGTTTGTGCGGAAATGACCAACGAAATTGTTAATTTTTGTCGATTCCTTTCATTTTTTATCCAATCTGTCGTATATTGAGGTACTGTTTATTTACACATGCGTCTCTCCATATTTCTCTCTATAGCGCTTTTGCCATTGTTCGGCTTTTGTCAACCAACAGTTGATCGAGAACACGAAAAGGTTGAAGTTTTGTCATCCGCTGGTCTTCATGCCATTATGGATGCGGATCCTATTTTTTCTGACCGTTGGGATGAACTTCCACAGCCGGAGTTTTGGAAAAAGATCATGTTGCTTTCACCGGATTCATGTTTGATCAATGTCGCTGCAAATCGTCAAGTTTTGTTAAAAATGTCATTTCGCGATTGGTCTGCACAAACCGAACTTCAAAAGGATACGTTCAAGGATAGTTTGCGTCGACTTTATTCCCTTCCAACTGGTGAAAAAATAAATGTGACCTTCGGGAAGAACGATTTTTACAAGTTCAATGCAGTATATCCAAGTCTTTCAAAAGGTGTGGCTGCTTTTGAAAAAAATGGTGTTGACCCATGGTATGCGCAAGCCATCTTGTTGATTGAGAGTCCGGGACAGCTAAAGAAATCTGTTTCTGGGGCTTATGGGGCTTTTCAACTGATGCCAGGTGTAGCGCGTGCGCAGGGCTTGATTGTCAATGGAAGTATCGACGAGCGCAAGGACTTTGAACGTTCTGCCTACGGTGCCTCTCGCTTGATTCACCGCGTATGTATTCCTGAAGCGAAGAAAATTCTAAATAGCCACAACTTGAGGTATCACGAATCGGATTTGTGGTTTCGACTGTTCGTCCTTCATGTGTACCATGCTGGTGCGATGAATGTTGCCGCCGTAGTGAACGCCATTCAACCACAAGAAGGAGGTCAGTCTTTGATTAAAGCCATGTGGCAAACCTCAGCAGCTGGCTTTGGAAACAACTCACAGAATTACACGCAACTTGCATTGGCCGCACAACTCATTCTCCACGAGATGATTTACCAGCAGTGCGATGAAATCTTCCATTGCGAGTAATTTAGTCGGCTATAAATCGAATAGAAACAGAATTTACGCAATGGCGCGTATCTTTTTCGGTAAAACGTTCTCCTTCGAACACATGCCCTAAATGACCACCGCAATGGGCACATACAATCTCTGTTCGACTTCCGTCTTTGTCCAAAACACGTTTCACATTTCCAGTAATATCATCGTCGAATGAAGGCCAACCGCAACCTGAATTGAACTTCGAATCTGAACGGTACAAGGGGTGTTCACAACGGCGGCATATGAAAGTACCCACACCTTTAAACGAATTGTATTCCCCTGTAAACGGCATTTCTGTCCCTTTGTGTACAATCACTCTTTGTTCTTCCGCATTGAGTACGTTCCACTGTTCTTTCGGCAATGACATTGTTTCTGTTTTAAAGCGTTAAGCCTGAAATCTTCATTTCAAATTCCTTCACCATCAGTTCAGCCGCTTGCTTCAAGATGTTTTCTTTGCCATCGCGGGCTTGAATGCGAATAGTTGCGCCGTTATCATCCATTTCAAACGTCACGTATTTGATCACAGTAAGGATTTTTTCTTCTTCCGTTAATCCAAAGGATTCCATATCTACCTCTTCCAAATTGACAAAGCCTGTAATTCCTTTCTTTCCAAAATTCTCACATCCTCTCGGAATACGAATTTTTTGTCCTGACACGGGGACATACTCAGCATTGCTATAGGCCGATAAGCCTCTGCTATTGATGTCTACTTTTGCCATAGAAAGCTCAAGAAAGCCCTTCGCCATATCGGCCAATGGTTTACCTGCAGGTTTTAGCCCAACAAACATGTTCATGTCCGAAATGCCCTCGTTTGCATTAGGTTGTCCTACCATCACGAGTCCAAGTTCACCCGTTAAAATTCCGGCTAGACCATCTTTACTGCTCGCCATAACCATTTGAAGTGGGCCTAACGATTCCATCACATCGCGCATTGCACTCGCTGCATATTTGTCGATAAATGCCTGCATTTTTTTCAAATCTAAGTTTAGGGCAATTCCAAAAACCGGATTTCCAGTTCCCAATTTTGATACAATAGAAGCCGAAGCATCCTTTTTGAAGAACATTTGTTTCTTAAGTTCTGGAGAAAAATAATTCTTCATTTTAATCACCGCTGCACCTTGCTCAAAACTCACCGACGTCTGAAGGAAGGAACCTTCGACCATCTCCATGATACCTTCTTTTTCGTCAGCATTTAATTTTTCGAGATCTGTATTTGATGTTGCGTAAAGGTTTTTCATGCTTACCCCCATGACAATATCCCCTTTGGCAGCTAAGATTTGATTTACTTTTCCTTCTGAGACATCACCGTAAACCCGATCAAACGCATCATTCAGTGCTACTTTCCCGTCAAATTCACCTTTTTTAGAGATAAAAATGGCCAAATTACCCTGCATCCCCATGGCCACATCGCCACTTTCAAAATAGCTTAAATCTCCATCCTCCTCAATATCAAACCCTTGAATTCCCAATCTTGCCGCAAGTGAATCTGCATTTTTCACTTCAATAAAGGCCAATGTCGTGGTTGGTGTGCCGTCTGCAAGAAATGGTCCTTCCAACGCATAGTAAATGGAAGAGTTGAGGTTAATCAGATTTTCAAATTCTTTGACTTGTGATTTCATGATCACCCCAAATTTCGGGATGGATGAATAATCCATATCATCGAGAATTGATTTTATGTCGGCCTTACCAAACGCCACAACTTTCTCATTTTCATTTAGAAACGCAGAGACATATTCTTCGATTGGACGATTCTCATTTTTTCCACATGCTGCGAGAATGAGTATTATACCTGTAAGTAGAAAAAGCTTTTTCATTTTTTGTAATTTTAGGATAAAGTTCGACCAGATTTAAAGTTCAAAAATACGGATTATTTAGCTCGGCCTCTTAGCACATTGCATGCCAATTCAGATTTTAACAGATGCACTATATTGAACCTTATTTCGCGTGGAGGGAGTTGTACATTTCCGCAGAAGACCCAAACTCACCCTTCTATGGGCGCGAATACAGTGAATTTGAATTCAACAATACCGTGTACAACTTCTACTTGCATCCACAATGGGATTCAATGGGGTCATCTACCCTCTTTTTAAAGGTTTTATTTGCCGAATACGACGACGGTTTTGCCATCATTGAATTGATTGGTGAATGGAACGACGCGATTGAGAATGACATCATGACCTTGAAACGGGACATTGTTGAGCCAATGATTGAAGCAGGAATCAATAAGTTTATCTTGATTGGAGAGAATGTGCTCAATTTCCATTATTCTGACGACTGCTATTACGAAGAGTGGTTTGACGAAGTCGAAGACGGCTGGATTGCGATGGTTAATTTTCATGATCATGTGATCGCAGAATTTGAGCGTATACGGATCGACCATTATTTCGTGATGGGTGGAGAATTGGAAGACATCGAGTGGCGCACCTATATGCCCTTTCAGTTCTTCAAGCGAGTGAATGAGTTGGTGACACGACGCATTGAATAAAAAAAGGGCTCCAATTGGAACCCTTCAAGATTATCGAATGAAAATACTTCATTCTTCATTTTTAATTCTTCATTTTTAATTGTCCAATTTCCCTTGACACTTCCAGCAGCTAAATTGTTGAATTAAGGAATCTGCCAATGCAGGACCACCTTGAGGCATCAACGCAACCGAAGTTCCGTACAAGGAATTGAGAATCGCATCCGCATTTGCAGCAATGTTGCTATACTCCGTTAGGGTGTAACCCGTTGAATTTCCAACATCATGGCAGCCTGTACAATTGTTCTGAATCAAAGGTAAAATTTGATTGGCAAACGAAATGGTATCTGAGCAACCAGCCGATGTGCAATCAACTGGAACCTTATCCTTGTTGCACGAATTCAGGGTAATTAACCCAAGTGTCAATGCACTAAATATGATTAAGAACGATTTCATACTGATTTAATAAAAAGAGGTTTAATTGCAAACCAAACAATGGCTGGGAAGAAATGTAAAGTCACTGCGAATGGAATGAAGTACATCGTGATCTCATCGATTCCTTCCACATCCAATTCAGGATCAAATTTGAACATGATCGGCGAAATAATGCTTGCAAAGGACAAAATCACAAACAACAAGTTAAAGATGATTTCACCAAAACGAGGCACCACTTTCATGGCTGCAAAGTAGCCCATTGATGCAAGCACACAGCCAAAAACACAGGCTGCATAGAGTTGATATACCTTGAGTACAGGA
>JBDKGB010000242.1:0-5311 GCA_039798485.1 Bacteroidota bacterium | reverse complement strand
AAATCTGCGAAGCAAATGAAGCAAATGAAGGCCAAGAAAAAGGAGTTGTGTGCCGACTACGAAATGATGGGGGGACCTGAAATGCTGAAGTTGAAAGCGGCGTGCGCGAAGTAAGATCTTTCTTATCAGTTACTAGTTACTAGTTACTAGTTACTAGTTACGAATTACGAATTACGAATTACGAATTACGAAATTGTCATTAAGGTTCTTTCATTCTTCAAATTTGCGTAAGCAATCAAATTTCTAAATTCAGACAAAAGACCCGTCATCCGCGGCTGACTGTAAGACAAAAGACCGCTTCGCTGAAAGACGTGATCTTTCTTCGAATTGCCCAGGCATCAAATTTTCAAATTTGCGTAAGCAATCAAATTTCTGAAAGAACCAAATTCCCTCTGGGATCGAATTCCTAAATTTGCGCAGCAAAAACCACATCCAAGGCCTCGCAGAACATCTCCGCAGCATGCGCCAAGGTCTCTGTGTCATGCGCGGCGGAAATAAACCCTACTTCATAGCCACTTGGTCCGAGATACACCCCACGGTTCAAAAGTTCGCGGTGAATGATTTTAAAGCCCGTCATGTCGCTATCGATTTCATCTGAACGGCGGATGCGCTTTTTCCCGTTGAACGACAACCAAAAAATGGAACCCACTGTGACCAATTCGAAGTTGTAGTTTTTCGCTTTAGCATAGGCATTGATGTGCCCAACGAAAGTGTTTGTTTTTTCAGCCAAGGCCTCGTAGAATCCAGGTTTCGCGCATTCCGTCAATTGTGCAATTCCCGCTGCCATCGCCACAGGATTCCCAGAAAGCGTTCCCGCTTGGTAAACAGGTCCTTCAGGTGCAACGCAAGACATCAATTCGTTGCGCGCGCCATAGGCACCTACAGGCAAGCCACCTCCAATGATTTTTCCATAGGTGACGATGTCTGGTGCAATGCCGTAGTGTTCCGCGGCTCCTGAAAAAGCCACACGGAATCCAGAAATGACCTCATCAAAAAACAACAATATGCCATGCTCCGTGCACAATTCGCGCAGCGCCAACAAGAATGTTTTTTCTTGAAGCAACAACCCGTTATTTGCGGGTATTGGCTCGATGATTGCACAAGCAATTTGGTCTTTGTTTTCGGCTATGCAGGCTTTCAATGCCTCCACATCATTCAAGGGAAGCACCAAGGTTTCATTTGCAAAACTCTCCGGAACACCTGCACTTGATGAAGTTCCAAGGGTAGCTAATCCACTTCCCGCTTTCACCAACATCGCATCTACGTGACCGTGGTAACAGCCCTCAAATTTAATGACCTTGTCGCGGCCGGTATAGCCGCGTGCCAAGCGCAAGGCAGACATCACGGCCTCAGTTCCTGAGCTTACAAACCGCATGCGGTCAATGAATGGATTTCTCGACAAAATCAACTCCGCCAACTCATTCTCAAGCCGTGTCGGAGCGCCAAACGAAGCCCCATTTTGCATCGCTGCCATCACATTGCTGTAAATCTTTGGATTGTTGTGACCTAGAATCAGTGGTCCCCAACTGCAGCAGAAATCAATGAATTCGTTGTCGTCCTCGTCCCAAATGCGGCAACCGTCACCCTTTTTAATGAAGAGCGGCGCACCTTCCACCGAGCGAAATGCCCGAACAGGCGAATTTACACCACCAGGGAAGTAGGTTTTTGAGGTTTCAAAAAGAGATTCTGATTCAGTTCGACGTATGGATGAAGCATTTTTCATGCGCTGTAAATTTGGTACAAAATTACGATTTTCATTGTGTTAAAAGGCAAAAGATTCACGCTTTTACTTGCCAAACTTTGCGTACCTTTGACAGGCAAATTTTTCCCTATGAGTCAGTTTGAAAACACGCTGAATTTCGCACAGCAAATGGATGCTCAAGATCCGTTGAAGGAGTTTCGCAGCAAATTCTATTTCCCCGATTTTCACGAAAAAACCATGCGATATTTCACGGGCAACTCATTGGGCTTGCAACCAAAAACAACGGTAAAATACATCGCTGAGGAATTGGAGGCGTGGGCGAAGTTTGGTGTTGAAGGACATTTCCTCGCCAAACGACCATGGTTCTCCTACCACGAGAATCTAACGGAAATGGCGGCGAATGTAGTGGGTGCGCTACCGATTGAAGTCGTGATTACCCATTCCTTAACGACCAACCTGCATTTGTTGATGGTGTCGTTTTACCGCCCGTCAGGAAAAAGAACGAAGATTCTCTGTGAAGCGAAAGCCTTTCCAAGTGACCAATATGCCCTCGAATCGCAAGTGAAATTTCACGGTTTGGACCTTTCCGAACATTTGGTGGAAGTGGCACCACGCGAAGGTGAACAGTTGATTCGTGAAGAAGACATTTTGGCAAAAATTGAGGAGCTTGGCGATGAACTCGCACTCGTCATGATTGGTGGCGTGAATTATTACACCGGTCAGTTGTTTGACATGAAAACCATCACTGAATCAGGACACAGCGTCGGTGCTGTTGTAGGATTCGATTTGGCGCACGCTGCAGGAAACATTAACCTAAAACTACACGACTGGGGAGTTGACTTCGCGGCGTGGTGTGGGTACAAATACCTGAATTCATCACCGGGTGGGGTAAGTGGCATGTTCGTGCATGAACGCCATGCCTTTTCACCAGAACTTCCGCGCTTTGCGGGATGGTGGGGTTACGACAAAGACAAGCGTTTTCAAATGGAACCAGGATTTATTCCAATGCGAGGTGCAGAAGGCTGGCAACTGAGCAACGCACCAATCTTAGGAATGGCGGCACATTTGGCATCACTAGAAATTTTTGCTGAAGCAGGCATGGACCGCATCGGTGAGAAACGTGATCTTATGACCGCGTATTTGGAATTTGTGATCGATGATATTTCACGGAAAAATGCCGAGCGTTGCACGTTTGAATTGATTACTCCAAGGGATAAAACCAAGCGCGGTGCACAGCTATCGATCATGGCAAAAGGCCAAGGAAAGGCATTGTTTGATGCGCTTTCCAATTTGGGCGTTGTGGCCGATTGGCGCGAACCAAATGTTGTTCGTGTGGCGCCTGCACCCTTGTACAATTCTTTCGAAGACTGTTACTGGTTTGGGCAACTGCTCGAACAAGCCATCCAATAAGCATTAAGCCATGAATGAACTGACTATCCAAGAGCTGATCAAAGCAAAATTTTCAGGTGAATTGAGCCAATCGACGACCTACATCAACTTGACCATTCAAGCAGTTGCGGTATTGATCGGCGGAATCATCTTGTGGCGTGCAAGCAATGCCGTTCACAAGAAGAAACTGAAAGAACGGAAGCAGAACACCTATTTTCAGACCACCTACTCAAGGCACTGGAAGAACCGGTAAGCGATGCTGCGAGGACTTATTTTTATCGTTGCACTTAACGCATTTCATTTAACCGCTCAGCTCTCTGAGATTGGGGAAAAGGAGTTTGGCAATAACCCAGGAAATTTAGCGTGTTTCGTTCAACCCTCAACAGGAAAAAGTCGACCGTTGATCATTGTTTTGCACGGCTGTACCCAACGTGCACAAGAGGCAATAGCAGTTTCTGGTTGGGATAAATTGGCACAGGAAAATGACTTTTTTCTTCTCGCACCACAGCAGCGGATCTTGAACAATTCGAACCGTTGCTTTAACTGGTTTCTCTCGCAAGACATCGACACCTTAAATGGAGAGGCGGCGAGTATCTTCAACATGTTGGCGTATTGTCTAAAAACATATTCCATAGATTCCTCACAGGTATTTGTCACAGGTTTTTCCGCCGGTGGGCAAATGGGGGTCTCATTGATGGCCTTGAAACCTGAGTTGTTTAAAGGAGGTGCCGTCTTCGCCTGTGGACCCTTTGGATTGGCAGAGAAACCAAGTCAGGCATTGAAGGCCATGCACGGCAAACCTGCATTGTCTCAATCACAATTGGTGAAACGCGTTACGGATCAGCATTCAGATCAGCATCAGACATTTCCTTCTGTATTCATTTATCACGGAGATGACGACGGTGTTGTTGATCCAAACTGTGCGAACATGCTGTATGCACAATGGAAAGGCATCCATCAGTTGAATAATGTTCCCGACGAGACTGTGGAATTGAAAAATCACCCATTTATCCGTCGGACCTCAGTGGCCAATAGTGATCGATCCATCCAAGTGGTACTCTATCAATTTAGAGGCTTGGGTCACCAAATACCAGTTGATCCTGGGAGTGCTATTGGTCAAGGTGGACAGTACAACGTGTTCTCGAAAGATCAGAATTTTTGGTCCGCCATGAATGTGGCGATTGACTTCGGTCTCATCAAAGTGGCGGGTCAATAAAACAATCATTTCATTACCTTTGTTAGATATGGAAAATCAAGCGATGAAAGAGGTTGTAATTGTAGGTGCAGGACTTGTTGGTTCACTTTGGGCCGTATACTTGTCAAAAGCAGGGTATAAAGTGACGATTTATGAGCGTCGTTCCGATATCCGTAAAGCAGAAATATCCGCTGGAAAGTCCATCAACTTGGCGCTATCGAATCGTGGATGGAAAGCCCTCGATGCCGTTGGCGTGGGTGATGAAATCCGAAAGATTGCCATTCCGATGTACGGTCGTGTGATGCACGATCTCGAGGGAAAGTTGACCTACCAGCAATATGGAAAAGATGGTGAAGCCATTTTCTCTGTTTCGCGCGGAAAAATCAATGCCGCGATGATGGATATCGCCGAAAAACACGGAAATGCAACGATCCATTACAACCACGAATGCCGCAGGGTTGACCTGAACAAAGGGATTGTTTACCTGACAAACAGTTTGACAGGTGAAGAATTTGAGCACAAAGCAGATTTGGTTTTTGCTGCAGACGGTGCCTTTTCATCGGTACGTTATTCATCCATGCAGAAACTTGGCCGTTTCAACTACAGCCAGAACTACATTGCCGATGGATACCGTGAAATCTTGCTGCCTGCAAATCCGGACGGAACTTACCGCATGGATAAGAATGCCTTGCACATTTGGCCACGTGGACGTTTTATGATGATTGCTTTGGCAAATGAAGACGGTTCATTTACCTGTACCTTATTTATGCCACATGAGGGTGGTGAAAATGCCTTTGACAAACTAACATCACGCGAAGCTGTGAATGCCTTTTTCGAAAAAACATTCCCAGATTTCTATGAAATGATGCCGAACATCGCAGATGCATGGGAAGATCATCCCCTAGCTGCCTTGGCAATTGTCCGTTGCTACCCTTGGGCACATGGCGTTACCGCATTGATGGGTGATGCGGCGCATGCTACGGTTCCATTCTACGGACAAGGTATGAATGCTGGGTTTGAAGATT
>JBDKGB010000241.1:0-6673 GCA_039798485.1 Bacteroidota bacterium | reverse complement strand
AGAATTATTTTATTCATTTTCTGATATTAATTTGTACGCAAGTTAGATTCTTTTCACTTCTTAACCTTGCGTTAACATTCGTTTTTTTTAAATAAAAAAACGCTCCCTAAAGAGCGTTTTTTATAAGGTATTGATTATCAAATATCTATATTTGCGTATTTTGCATTTTTCTCAATGAATTCTCGACGTGGTGGAACATCATCTCCCATCAACATCGAGAAAATTTGATCGCATTCAGCCGCATTTTCAATGGTCACTTGACGTAGTGTACGCGAATCTTTGCACATCGTTGTTTCCCAAAGCTGCTCAGCGTTCATCTCACCAAGCCCCTTGTATCGTTGCACATTCACTGAAGTTTCGCTTCCACCACCTTTCAATTGTTGAATTAGGAGATCACGTTGATCTTCGTTCCAGGCATAATCGGATTTGTTGCCTTTTTTCACTTGGTACAATGGTGGTGTGGCAATGTACACGTATCCGTTTTCGATCAATTCCTTCATATAGCGGAACAAGAACGTAAGGATAAGCGTTTCGATGTGCGAACCATCGACATCGGCATCACACATGATGATGATCTTGTGGTAGCGCAGCTTTTCGAGGTTCAATGCTTTTGAATCTTCCTCAGTTCCGATGCGAACTCCCAATGCCGTGTAGATGTTTTTAATCTCTTCGTTTTCGAAGATTTTATGCTGCATGGCCTTCTCAACGTTCAAGATTTTTCCACGAAGCGGCATAATTGCCTGGAAGTGACGGTCACGGCCTTGTTTTGCCGTTCCACCCGCCGAATCCCCCTCGACGAAGAAGATCTCACATGCAGCGGGATCTTTTTCGGAGCAGTCCGCCAATTTCCCTGGAAGACCAGAACCCGATAGTACATTCTTGCGTTGCACCATCTCACGGGCCTTGCGCGCTGCATGTCGAGCACGTGCCGCAAGAATCACCTTGTCAACAATAATTTTTGCCTCGGCAGGGTGCTCTTCCAAATACGCTGAAAGCATTTCAGATACAGCTTGACTTACTGGTGCAGTAACCTCACGGTTTCCTAATTTCGTTTTTGTTTGTCCTTCAAATTGTGGTTCCTGAACTTTCACAGATACGACAGCTGTTAACCCTTCACGGAAGTCGTCCCCATCAATTTCAATCTTTTCTTTGGCCAACATCCCTGATTCGGTCGCATACTTTTTAAGCGTATTCGTCAACCCTCTGCGGAAACCTGAAAGGTGTGTTCCCCCTTCGTGTGTGTTGATGTTGTTCACATAGGCCTGAATGTTCTCTGTATAAGACGTATTGTACGTCAAAGAAACTTCGACTGGAATGCCTTCACGCTCTCCTTCGAAATAAATGACATCTGAGATCAACGGTTCACGGTTGCGGTCAAGGTATTGTGCAAATTCCTTCAATCCCCCTTCCGAATGGAATTTCGTTGTCATGTGTTTACCTTCCTCGTCTGCCTCGCGCAAATCAGTCAATGTGATGGTAATTCCTTTGTTCAGGAACGCCAACTCGCGCATTCTCGCTGCAAGAGTGTTGTAATTGTATTCCGTTGAATCGAAGATGGTTCCATCTGGCTTGAAGGTTACCGTCGTTCCCGTTTCTTCACTTTCTCCGATTACCTTCACATCGTACAACGGCTTACCAATGCTGTATTCTTGTTCGAATATCTTCCCTTCACGACGCACTGTTGCACGCAAGTGAATCGAAAGTGCATTCACACACGAAACACCTACACCGTGAAGTCCACCAGACACCTTGTAGGTATCCTTGTCAAACTTACCACCGGCATGGAGCACCGTCATTACTACTTCAAGGGCTGACTTCTTTTCTTTGGTGTGCATCGCGGTAGGAATACCACGACCATTGTCACGCACTGTGATAGAATTATCTTCATTGATCCATACATCGATGGTATCACAATGTCCGGCTAAAGCCTCATCAATTGAGTTATCTACAACTTCATATACCAGGTGATGCAAACCTTTTACACCGACATCACCAATGTACATCGCGGGACGCTTACGAACTGCTTCTAAACCCTCAAGGACTTGAATATTATCCGCTGAATACCCGTCTTTTTTTACTTCTTCACTCATCGTAATCCTTATTTTTGGATAGTTAGTTGTTTAACACGCAAAAATAGGAAAACACAAGGGTTTTCAGGTCAACTTAAGGCTGCCTGTGGAGTGAACTTATCAACAAAATATTAACTAGGAAAAGGGACTGCTTACTTCTTTGTGATCCACTCAATAATTTGTGGGTCGTTTGGCAAAGTTCTCGGAGAAATCACCATTTCCAATTCACCCTTTTCATTGATCAAATATTTCTGGAAGTTCCAAGCGACTTGGTTGTCTTCCAACCCATTCAATGATTTTGACGTTAGGAACTTGTAGACTTCGTGCATGTCAGCACCCTTCACAGAGATTTTACTCATCATCGGAAACGTTACACCGTAATTTTTCTGGCAAAATGTTTCAATTTCTTCGTTAGAACCTGGCTCTTGTCCCATAAAGTTGTTTGCAGGAAAACCTACAATCACAAAATTTTGGTCTTTGTATTCTTTGTACAATGCTTCCAACTGCTCGTACTGAGGTGTCAAGCCACATTTTGATGCCGTATTGACCACCATAATCTTCTTTCCTTTCAAGGATGAAAACGAGAAATCCTTTCCATTGATATCTTTTACCGTAAACTGATAAATTGTACCTTTCTGTTCAGCAACAAAAGCCATTGATGCAACAATTACTGCGATTGACATGATAAATTTCATTTGAGTGTTTTTGATTACAAACAAAAGTAAACAAACAATGTTCGCCACAAACATTCCAAAAGGAAACCTTTTCGAGAAATTAACGAATAATCGTCCGATGAAAACAATTCTCTTTTTCTTGTTGTGTTGGGCATTTTCATTTTCCGTTGATGCGCAAACTGCACTCACAGGAAGTTGGCAAGGACTCCTTATTCGGGAAGGTGTTCCGCTAAAAAATGCGAGCATCATCTACCTCACTATCCCCTCCATCGAAAAAGAGTTCATCGGGAAAATTCGCGAAGAGCACTACGACACCGATTTATTTGCAGTTAAAAAAATCAAAGGGACAATTCAAGCTCGCACATTCAGTTTTCAGCAAACGGTCATCGAAAAGAAAAAAACCAATTCGAAAACAACATGGTGCTTGTACTCTGCCACCCTAACGTACAACGACAGCACGGGTTATTTAGAAGGAAATTTTACCAGCACCGACTGTAGAAACAATCGCGGTAAAATCGTGCTATATCGAACCGCAAGCGCAATCCTAGACGACGTGCAATCCCCTCAATCTCAAGCGTGGTTTTCAACGTTCGGATCCGACTACTCCAAAGGTTTTTTCGCACCAGAAATCCGTAAAAAAGAACGCGATAATTTCGTCTTTCAGCCCATTTATTTCGACTACGACAAGGCTGAAATAAAATCTGAATACCACGATTTTCTGATTCGACTGATTCGCGTTGTTAATGGCCATTCAGATCTGCGCATTAAGGTCACAGGACACACAGATGCGGACGGCTCCGACAATTACAATATGGACTTATCCAAAAGACGCGCAGAAGCCATTATTGGCTTCTTCACCGCTCACGGGCTGTCCAAAGATCGGTTGGAAATTGATTTCAAAGGCGAAAGTGCTCCGGTCGACAACAATACCACCCCTGAAGGGAAGCAGCACAATCGCCGTGTCGATTTCTCCTTTATTTAAGGCGTATAGGATTGCGTTTGGCTGACAATTCAAGAATAATTCCCAAGGTAGGCTGCACAATTCCGGAGGTGTTCTTAATGAACTTCGTCTTGTATCGCGTTGAATCATTCGGATCTGTAATCGGCTGACCATTGGCATCTTTCTCCAACAAGAGAATCGGCGCAACGGTCGTTTTGTGTCCGTATAGATTTTGGATGTCCAAGTAGAAATTCATCGAAAACTTCGGTAAAAAGATTTTCTTGTCCACGCGCATGTTCAACTGGTGATAACTCGACTCCCGCATGGTATTGAGCAGGTTGTAATTCAACACCCCTTGCCCATTGACA
Organism: Bacteroidota bacterium; assembly: GCA_039798485.1. Lineage (GTDB taxonomy): Bacteria > Bacteroidota > Bacteroidia > Flavobacteriales_D > Crocinitomicaceae > M0103. The sequence continues at coordinate 2,622 of JBDKGB010000241.1, read as the reverse complement.
TCCCACACTTGTTTTAAGCTAGACGTTGCCACATCGATTGGTGTATACGGAGAACCACCTGAAAACAACCAGCGGAAACCAACTTCCCAACCTTTTTTGAAGCGCTTTCCACCAGTAACAGAGACAATATGTCGGCTATCCCAAGAAGATGGTATATAGCTTCCATTTTTATCTTTAAACTCAGAACGCACAAAGGTATACGCCACAATTCCGTAAAATCCTTTGATCATTTTTTGCTGGTACAAAAATTCTGCTCCGTAAGCCCTACCTGTAGAGATCGATTTCACGGCTTCGTTTCCAACAACCCCGAAATCTGAACCTTGATTGGCCAATGAAATCGAATCATTCAGTGAGAATGGGTAACGGCTATATCCTTTATAGAATCCTTCTACTGTAAATCGTGAGGAGAACTTTGTCAAATATTCCGTTCCAAGCACGAAATGATCGGCACGAATGTATTGTACATCATTTTGTTTGTTGACCAATGTCCCTGTGGCATCGCGGAAACCAAGCACTGTGTAGGAAGGAAGCTGGTGGAAGCGGGCTACATTTGCGTTGATGGACAAACGTTCATTTACCCTGAAGCTCGCTGAAAGCATTGGCGAAAGTTGATCCAGAGGATTCATGAGCGACTTTGAGTAATTGCTCACATCAGTTCGAAGCCCCAATGAGAGATTCAGGCGTTCACCAAGTAGTCCGCGGTTGACCTGTGCAAACATCGACCCTTTGCTGAGGTACAAATCCGAGGTATAATCTACCGTTATCGGCATTCCTTGAACAATGATTTTGTTGTACGTTTGGTTGTTATAGCGTGCATATTCGTACCCAAACCCAGCAGTCAATTTCCACCCGTTTTTGGAGTATACATGTTCGAATCTGAATTTATTTTCTGCTTCAAAAGACGAATAGTCGAGAATTTTATTGGCTTCCGACTCCACATTTCCAGCATAACGACGCGACGTGTTTTTCAGCATATTTCGGCTAGCAACGACCATCTGATACGAATGTTTTGAATAATGCAACCAATTCACACCGAACGTGTAATTCCATTGTCCTTGCGCTGGGATATTGCCCAAAATAAATTCGTTGTATTCCTTCTTTTCAGGATCAGTGACCTTGTCATTCACTTTTGTATTCAATTGAAATTGATCGAAAGCACCAAGTCCCAAGAAGGTAATTTTATTTTTGTCGTTCAGTTTTACATTGACCTTGTACTGTGAATCGTTGTAGGTCGGTAAAAAAGGCAGTTGCAAGGCAGAGAACAAAAACTGAAGGTACGAGCGTCGTGCAGAAAAGATGAAATCTGCTTTTTTCCCAAGTGGACCATCCAAAGTCAGGGCGACATCACTCGATCCCAAGGCAAAATTGGTGATTATGGCATCAGGGTTTCCATCTTTCTGCTTGAAGGAGATCACTGAGCTCAAACCATTGGCACGACTTGATGGAAAAGCACCCGAATAAAAGTCAACTTCGCGAATAAAATTGACATTGAGCAAGCCTACGGGACCTCCACTCGACCCTTGAGTGGCGAAGTGATTGATGTTGGGTACTTCAATGCCATCGAGGTAAAATTTATTCTCTCCAGGCGATCCTCCGCGAATGATGATGTCATTTCGAAATGTCGCACGGGAAGCAACACCTGGCAACGCTTGTAACACCTTACTCACGTCTCTATTCGCTCCTGGAAGACGTTCAACTTCTGTAGCATTTAATGTTTTGAGGGAGACAGGAGATTCATCTTTTCGGACAAAAGGAGAAGCTTTCGCAATGACTTCCTCTTTTTCAACGACAATCATCTCCAATGGGAAACTCAATTCCACTGTTCGAGCATTGGTTACCGTCACCTCGTTGATCAACAAATCTTGAAATCCAGACACGCTTGCCTTGAAATTGTAAACCCCAGGGGTCAATCCACTGATTTCAAAGGTTCCATCCTCAAGCGTCACAGCACCTTTTTGCTGATCAATCACAACAACTTTTGCAAATGGCAATGGTTCATTGTTTAAGGCATTAAAAACGCGACCAATAACTTTTCCTGACTGGGCAAAGAAGAGCATTGGAATTGCCAAATAGATGAAGAGGAGTGTTGATTTTTTCATTCGCTAAAATTTCTTTTTTTGAATAAACAATAAACACCACCTAATGTTTAGAAAAATGCAGAATTATTTAATGCATCAGTCTACGCGCACCCATTTTTGTGTGCGGAACAAAGGACCGATGTAGCCTCGGACATTCAATAAATTCGCGTTGCCCTCTTCCAACCACATTTTCACGGTATAGATTTTTCCATTTTCTGGATCAACAATCGTCCCTCCTTCCCATTCTTCGCCGTCCCATTTCAAGCTGCGCACAATTTGCAATCCTACAAGAGGCTGATCTTTACGGTCATCGGTACATTTCTTACATTTCGGATTGTCCTCGCGACCTTCACGAGGAAAAAGGTAAATGATCTTCCCGTAAAGTTTACCGTCCACTTTGTACAGTTCAACGATGGATTTCTTCTTGTTCGTTTCATCATCAATGGTGATCCATTTTCCGACACACGATTGCGCAAAGGAATTGAGCGATGCAAAAAGGGCGATAACAAAAATGAATTGTTTCATGGGTTATGGTTTAAGTTAG
>JBDKGB010000240.1:0-14490 GCA_039798485.1 Bacteroidota bacterium | reverse complement strand
GATGCGCAAGGACAGCGATTTGAAGTTCAGGAAAGCAAGTGCACAGAAGAACACATCAATGGTTGCCCGAGTTGGAATGGAACGTATGCCATTTCACCGGGAGAATAATAGCGAATGAAAGCACTCTATAAAGTACTCTTATTTCCGTTAATCTATCTTGCCGCTGACTTGTTGGTGCGCTCAGAATTGCTTGAACTCTATTCTCCATTACAGCGTTCTTTTTATTTGTTGTCAGTGATCAATTCATTGCTGTTTTATTTTGCAGTACTGATCGTTTTAAAAAGGCTTCGTCATCGGAAAATTGCCTATTTCAGTTTATTGAGCATTGTTACCTTGTATTTTGTTGCGTCCGTTTCGGGTTCTTTTCTGTTCTTTTATTTCAATGGATTCTTTCCAAACTTTTATACCTACGAGTATTTCAAAAATGAGCCGCTTAGTGCCATGGTGCTTTTGCGTGACACCGTCAAACTTCAAGACATCTTCATTTTTTCCTTTGCGTTTCTCGGCATAGGGTTGCTTATTCACCATTCCGCATCTCACGTTTCAAAACGAAGAAACCGCTTAAGGTGGTTAGGAGGGACTTACGTGCTGTTATTCTCGGCATTGATTTTTATGATCAAGCGCTATGACCAGTGCCTTACGGTAGATTCCAATTTCTCTGCGGCCATTCTTCGTCATGCCATCGATTACCGCCCTCAGCGTGTGTTTAAAGGTCAAGGATTAGGCTTGAAAACTGCCGTACACTTGCCGAAATTAAAGGAAAAACGAGATTACAATGTGTTGGTCGTGGTTTTCGAAAGTTTACGAAAGCAAGATTTGCCTGCGTACGGATACCATCGTGAAACAACACCTGAACTGAATCGGTTCCGTTCTGAATACCCAAATGAATTTCATGTTTTTGAACACCCCTATGCAGCATCTTCGACAACCATGTTGGCGGTTCCTGCCATCTTGACGGGAATGGCACCTTACCAGCCTGTTGCGGAGTTTTACAATCAACCTTTTCTTTGGGACTATGCAAAAATGTTGGATTTCCGCACGTTTTTCATCTCCTCACACAGCATGAAATGGTACCGCTTTGACCGCTTTTATGAACGGCAAAAGCCAGAACATTATTGGTACAAGGAGAAAAGTGGAAAACCATTTTTCAATGATCTAGGCATCAATGATGTGCACACGGTAAATGAAGTCTGTCGAACAATTGAATGCAAGGATAAACGGCCATTTTTTGGTGTCGTTCAATTCAATGCAACACATTATCCCTACAATGTCCCTGCGAAATTCAAACGATGGAAGGGTCGCTTTGTGGATGAGTACGACAATAGCATTTTGTACCAAGACCACTTGTTGGGGATCTTGTTTTCATCGATGAAGGCGAATCATTTGTTGGAAAATACGGTGATTGTTTTCGTAAGTGATCACGGAGAATCATTGAAAGACCACAACAACATTGGTCATGTGGACAGTTATTATGCTGAGGCAATTTCTGTCCCGCTTATGTTTTATATCCCTGAGAAAATTGCGGCAAAGCAACGTATGGAGATCTTCAAATCAAATAGGAAAAAGAACGTTTGCACCATTGACATTGCACCTACGATTATCGATCTTTTGGGATTGAACAAGCAGAAGAATGTGAAGGAGTACAAGGAACGCTTTGAGGGGTACAACTTGTTTTCGAATGTGCCTAAAGACCGTTCCATCATCACCATGAACAACAATGATGTTGCGAAATTTTGGGTAGGGTTATCCGTCATTCGTGGAGACTACCATTACTTGCATCGTGTGAATGTTGTGCCGAACAAGGAAGAAATTTATAACCTAAAAAATGACCATAAAGAGTCAAAGAACATCGTTTCTAAAATTGGACCACGCAGAAAGAAATGGATTCAAGAAGCCTTGTACAAGTATGAGGCTTGTCAAAAATACTTGAAACGCTAGGTCAAAATTGAAGATCTGATAAGCGAACAGCTTGTTGAATGCGAATTTTCCCAAACCGATCAACAATTTCTAGAATGAATTGTGGTTCAGGCTGATTGAATTCAAAGCGAATCATGCCAAACTGATTTTCTATAATCGGTGGTCCAATCCGATATTTGTTGGGTACCGAAAACTCCCATTTCTCGGTGAGACCACTTGATGTTAAGTCGTGAATTCCGTAGATGCCCTCAGGTTTGATGTAAGAAAGTTCGGCATAATGCAAGTCTCCCGAAATGAAAACGATTCCGTTGGCCTTTGTTTGCCGAATGAGTTGCAAGAAACGTTCTTGTTCGACAGGATAATTTGCCCAGGTTTCATAACCGTTGTATTGTGTTGCGAATTGCGTGCTACTTCCAATGATTCGGACATCAGCTGGTTGTAGCAATTGCTGTTCGAGCCATTTCCATTGCTCAGCGCCAAGTAGGGTAGAGTCAGGATTCGTTTGAGGAGAATAATCGAGCGTATAGCGGTAGGAACTATCTCCCGCTAAAAATCCGTCGTACGGTTTTAAATTGTCGCGAAATGTGCGTAAATCAAGTAAGATGACTTGAATGTTTTTTCCATCGGACGTATATGTATAGGATGTATATATCCCCGCATGTGCATAACGTTCCGATTGCTTTGGCTCTTTAAAAAACTTTAAGAAGATTTTTTTTGAGGCTTCCTTTTTTGGATAATGTTTGCCCGAGTCATTTAAGCCATAATCGTGGTCGTCCCATGTGGCAATTATGGGAGTAGTTGCTTCAAATTTCTTGTAATGCGCGTTCTTTTTTAAGGTGCGGTATTTTTTTCGCAATACCCTCATGTTTTCTGTATCTGCGTAGATGTTGTCTCCCAAATAGATAAACAAATCAGGTTGACGAGAAAGTACCGTATCAAAAATGCTTAAGTCCTTGTTTTGATTGGAGCAAGAACCGAATGCAATGGCTTTTATTTCCTTTTGTGAGAAGGAAATTGTGCTGAAAAGCAGAAAGAAACCGAAGAGGTGAATGCGCGTCATTTTTGTACATGTTTCAACAAATGTCAACTTTTTATACGAAGTAACTTACCTTTGGGACGGAATCATTTTTAGAGTATGAGAAGTTTATTGAAAAGAGTAGTCAATTCAGGTGTGAAGGTAGATGATTCACTTTTTGACAGACGATTAAAAATTGCCATTAATATTTTTGTTCTAAATGCAATCCTGAGCATTGGTTTAGTGTCGATTCTACACCTGTTGTTTCAGCGTGAAATGGCCAATCTAACCATACTCATTTCTCTGCCTCTTTTTTCTTTTGCGTTCATATTAAATAGCAAGGGGTATGTGATGACAGCAATTACCTATGTATTTTGTGTAAGCAACATATTATTGACGGTTTTCTCCATCCGTCTGGGTGAATTTGCGTTAACTCATATACATTTTATACTGCTTATTATTGGGATTTCGCTATTGTACCAATACCGGAAATCAACCTTTTATTTTTATTTCAATTTAATTTTTACCCTAGTTTGCGTGGTGTTCGTCTTGCTATGTTATCAATTTGGTTGGTTTTCATGGTTTCTTGACCGATCATTGAATCCTGAACTTGCCCGACATCTTAACTACATCATGCTGATCGCAATCTCTTTGGTTTTTACGATTACTGTTGTATATACCTACTACCATCAACAAGTTTCAGTGATGCAATCGCTTCAAGAACAGAAAATACTTCTGGCTGAAGTAAATCATCGCGTTAAAAACAACATGGCGATCATCATTGGCTTGTTGAACATGAAGCGAAACAATACACAAAATGATGAAACGAGGCAAGACATGGAGGACGTGAAAGCACGTGTGATGTCAATGGCCTTGGTGCACGACCGCATGTACAGTGATGGAAATGCCAGTGCCGTAGATATGGATGGCTATGTGGATGATTTGGTCAAGGAGATTTCACACTCCTTTAATCTATCGAATAAAGTTAAGTTTGTCATTTCTGTTGAGAAATTGACGATTGATGTTTCAGTCGCTATTCCTCTTGGCTTGATCATCAATGAATTGATAACAAATGCCATGAAGCATGCCTTCAAGCAAACACTTGAACCGATTATTTTCATTCAGATTGTTCGCATGGATGGCAATCTACTCCATGTGACAATTCGTGACAATGGCGACGGACTTCAGGACATAAAATTAGGAAATGATCGCATGGGAATGGTACTTATTGAGGCATTGACGGAACAATTAGGTGGCACACACACGTTCAGTGACGACAATGGTGTGAAATTCGATTTAACGTTTTCAATTTCTCCAACAAATCATCGTCGAATATAGGCAGGAGAATCACTTGGAATTGCCTCAAAAATCCAACGTATTTTTGGCATTTCATGACTTTCTCGAAATCCTTTTAAAGGCCAATCTTTCGGCGTGTTGATCTTACCAAAACAACAAGGATCACATTTGTCTATATCTTTCGCCAGACATTGCGGAGCAACACCATCCTGTTCAGAAACTGGCGATCCATCATTGAATGCACTGCCGTATTGCCAAGCACTCTTGAATAGTGACCAGTCTGGATTGTCTGTGCAGGCACCTTCGGGTGAGATAATTACGAAGCGTCCAAAAACAACAGAAGTTTTCACCTCTTCGATAAAACCAAGGGCATAAGCATAACCCATGCTGTGACAAACAATATCCACTGTATCCATGTGATTGCTGAACGAAGGAAGCGTATTTCGTTCTTGTAAGAAGACTTTCCCGGCGATTCTGCCTTGTTGTTTTCGTTTCTCAAAACCAATGACATTTTCTTTTTGGTTCAAAAGGATTTTTGATTTTTTTGTCCATGGGAAACATTTTGCCGCGATGTAACTTAGTCCAAACCCACCCATTGAACGATGCGTTGAGGTGCTCACACCCATGCTTCCATTGATGTACCACTTTGAATCGGGTTTAAATCGTGCAAGAAGCGTATCGTCGAAGGTTTGCCAATACCAATAGCGGTCAAAATTGGTGATGAGATTGTCTGTAGGATCCCAATTCTTATCTACCCCTCGGTATCCATTGGAAAATACCATGATGCGTTGAGGCGTCGGAAGAGAGGATGATGTGAAAAAATGCGTCACATTTTGACCGGCATAATTCCAAATTTCTTGTCGAGAAATGGACCGCTGACCTGTGCTTGGGTCTTTGGTCCAGTAGGAATAAATGGTATATTGTCCTAAAGTAGGAACCGTAATTCCAAGTGAAGGCAAAACAATGCTGTCTTTTGCAGCTTTAAACCGCAATTGATTGTTTTCGTCGTACTCGAAATACACCACATTTTTTCGAATTTTAAAAATCCATTTCCCAGCATGATGGATGTAAATGATACTTCCCGTTTCTTCACTTGGCGTGCGGAAAAATGGAAACCTTAAGCTATCATTGGTTTTGAAATTTCGCGAACGTCGTTGTCGGTTTGAATTGTCCTCAACAAAATCAGCAATGCCGCGAATAACCTGTTTTGGCTTGGATTGCTGTTCTTTGGCGCTAAGCTCTCGACCAATAATGACATTGAAGTTCTGTAAAAAGGGCTTTTCAACTGCTCCGTTTCGGATGATGCCCATGGAATCTTCTTCCCAGAAATAATAGGCGGTCAGCCCAATGGTGCGTTTAGGGGTATTGTCACGTTGCGCAGAAATAGGCAATACCACCATGAAAACTAAGCCGATGAAAACGAAAAGTGAACGCATTACTTTTTGTAGTGATAAAAAATTCCGGAGGTAAATGGGGTCCAAATTGAAGCTTTTTGACCGCATGCTTTGAGTCCTGAATTGACCCACGTGTTGCATGTATGGAGTAAACTATAGCTGCCTTTTGCCTCATAGAATGCGTCATGATCTCCATAAACAGCATTCGTCGGAATAAAGACAGATTGATGATTCCGCTTCAACAATGAGTGTTCGACGTAGTGAATGAGTTTGCGGTAGTCTTTCGGTGAAAGATAGAAATAGGTGTGTTCAACATCTTTTGGGATTTCCCGGTAGTAAGTCACGTGCATGGCAGCTGAACTCAACCAAAATGCGGCTTTAAATGCTGTTGAAAATTTCAATTCACTCCATTGAGGTGTGTGCAAATAAAATCCCTTGTCGCCCCAACCAATGGAAACCCATTGCACAGAAGTATCCTTCGAGCGGGTATTGTCAATCGGAAATGTAGCTTCCCAGTTTTTGTATTTGGTATGTATTGGCATGACAATATCGGTATGCATGCCATTGTTGATTAAGTGGACCTCAATTTTTCCCTTTGATTTTTTACTTGATTTTCCTACTTGAATATGTCCCAAAATAAAGGCCATAAGCAGATAGAGTAAAATAAAGGCAATGAATCCAATGATACACTTAATCAGGATTCTCAACACCTTGCGCAGCAGGGATTGTTTTTTCATGAATCGAAATTAAAGAAATGATTTCAAAAACAGGGGCTTCAGCACAACAAAGTGAGGAGCACCAATCCATAGAATTCGTGATAAATAAAAACCCCAAGATAAATCTCGGGGTCTTAAGTGTGAAATGGTCGATCAATTAATGGTGATGTCCACCTGGTCCGTGCACATGCCCATGGGAAATCTCTTCTTCTGTTGCTGCACGCAATTCCAAAATCTCTCCGTTGAAATGCAAGTCGATTCCTGCCAACGGGTGATTGAAGTCCATGCGCACGAATTCCGGTTCCACGTCAAGTACAATTCCGCGAAGGTGGTTGCCCTCTGAATCAGACATTGGAACAATGGCGCCAACCTTAAAGTATTCTGCATCAAACTTACCAGACTCATCCAAGAAGACATCCAACGGAATCATAGCAATTTGATTTTCATCTTGTTGACCATAGGCGCGATCTGCTTGAATAGCAAAATCAAAGGTATCACCAACTTTTTTTCCGTGCAGGTTGTGCTCAAACTCTGGAATAATACCGCCAACACCATAAAGAAATACCATCGGATTTTCTGTACTTGTTTGCTCTATAAGCTCACCAGTGTTGTGGTTTTTAAGGGTGTAGTTCAAAGAAACTACTGTGTTTTCTTGAATAATCATTTGAAAAATTTTCGGAAAGATAAGGGTTTTATGTGAGTTGATTGTCCTTGGTGATGCGGATTCACATCAATACAGCTTCTGACGCTTGAGCATGTACTGCTGCAAAACTTGGTCGTAACCAGCGGCGATATCGACGGACATAAAGTCAATGCCGTAATTCATGCATCGAATTTTCAGCTCTTCAAAGTAGGCGTTTACCGATGATTTATACAATGCTTTTATTTCTCCAGGTTGTAAACGCATGTGTTCGCCTGTTTCCATGTCAATCAATTCATAGGGCCTATTTTCCAGTTCGAAATCAACCTCTGTCTTTTGATCCACGACATGGAACAAGACCACTTCGTGCTTGTTGTGTTTCATGTGTTGTATGGCACGAAACAATTCGTCTGTTTTGTCAGGATCGTCCAACAAATCGGAAAATATAATGATCAAACTTCGGGTGTGACACAACTCAGCGACATCGTCCAAGGCCTTTATGGCATTGGTATCTTTTTTCAGGTCTTCGGTGTAGTTCAGCATCCGCTTTTCCAGTTCGCTGTAGAGATAGCGGTGGTGCGCCATGGAAGATTTTGCAGCTGTATGAATTTCAATTTTATCGGCAAAAAAGGTAAGTCCAACAGCATCGCGTTGACGCTTCAAGAGTTCAATCAACGAGGCACCAGCATAGACAGAAAAATCAAACTTTGTAAGTTCAGCATCTTTCGGGAAATACATCGATCCCGAACAGTCAATCACAATTTGACAGCGTAAATTTGTTTCTTCCTCGTACTTTTTGGTGAACAATTTTTCTGTTCTTCCAAACAATTTCCAGTCGATGTGGCGGGTAGATTCTCCTGCATTGTAGATGCGATGTTCTGCAAATTCAACTGAAAATCCATGGAAAGGACTTTTGTGAAGACCGGTAATAAACCCTTCAACTACCTGTTTTGCCAAAAGCTCAAGATTGCCAAATTGTGTAAGTTTTATCCGCTCGATCTTTTTATTCATGTCTTAAAAGTACATTTTTTCATTGTCTATAGGAATCGTAAAATGAGATAAAACACATTTTAAGGATGAAAAAGCCCCAATTCATTCGTAAATTTGTTGCTCATGAATCAGGCCCAAAGACAGATTTTTTACCAAGAACAACACGACCAACATGCAAGGCAATCCGAAGGTTTTCAGCGTCAGCTGCATGCATTGGGAACCTTGCGTTTGCTGCTGTTTTCCATCGCATTTGCCTGTTTCTTTTTGCTGAATGGACTTCCATTAGTGAGTTTTACGCTCATCGCACTTGTGATTTTCTTGGCCTTGGTGAAACGTTCGGCAAACATTCGCTACTTGAGAGACAAACACCGCAAATGTGCCGAATTGAACACGCTCGAACTGAAGGTTCAGCTAGGGGATTGGTCTGGGTTTCCTGATGGTGCAGCCTATGTGAACTCAAAGCATCGTTTTTCAACGGACATGGATGTGTTCGGAAAAGGAAGTTTCTATCAATTGATCAACCGCACAATTTCCCTAGAAGGGGGAGCACTCTTGGCTGAAAAATTAGCAAACGGATCTTCCAATTTGGCATTGGATCGCGCGGCCACAGAAGAATTGCAGCAACACATGGTTTGGAACCAAGGATTTTGCGCGGAAGGACTGCTGTGTGATCCTTCTGAATTTAAACACGATGTACGCAAGGTTGTACCCCTGAAAATTGAACGGCATCGCTTCGCCAAATTTTTCAGGATTGCTATTCCCCTTGCATCGTTTTCGATGGCAGTAGTGTATGCTTTGGGTACAATAGACGCATCCATTTTTATGGTCTATTCTGCATTGGTGTTGGTGTACGTAGGAAGTGGGTTGAAACAAACAAATATTCTTGCCGCTGAACTTGGCGCTGTGGCCAACATCACGAAAATTAGGCGACGACAAATGACGTTGGTTGCAACCCTCGTTGTGGAAAATCAAGATTTCAAAAACCATATCGAATCGTGTCTCAAGGGAGACGAGTCTCTGCTGAGCGCTCTCACCGAATTGGAAACGCTACAAGAACGCATCGATTACCGCATGAATTTGCCTGTGGGAGTGCTATTGAATGTATTCCTCGCGTGGGACTTGCAACTGCACCATCAGCTTGAACAGTGGCAAACGAAATTCGCAAAAGATTTTAACCGACACTTGGAGTTGTTTCCAGCACTTGAAGTATGGGTAAGCGCAGCAGTGTACCGCTTCAATCATCCATCTTCTGTTTTTGCGAAAATTGAATTGGAATGCGCCCCGAACATCACCAATTTACAACACCCTTTCGTTCCTGAAGAAACACGCATTGGGAACAGTTTGACGTTCTCAGAGAATCAACGGTTCCTAATTGTAACAGGACCTAATATGGCTGGAAAAAGTACCTTTTTGCGCAGTGTAGGAATTGCTTTCATGAGCGCAAATGCTGGTTTTCCCGTATTGGCGGATGAATGCCATCTTCCAGATCGCTTGTTGTATTCGAGCATGCGCACATCCGACGACCTCAATGCCAACAGTTCCTATTTTCACGCTGAATTGTCACGGCTCAAAAGCATCATGGACGACATGCAATCTGGGGCAAAGGTGTTTGTTATTTTGGATGAAATTCTGAAAGGGACAAATTCGGTGGACAAAGAAAAAGGTTCTGCACTATTCCTTCAAAAAATGAAACGATTGGGCTGCATGGGAATCATCGCCACGCACGATTTGTCTCTGTGTAATTTGGCGAACAACGATGAAAATTACAAGAACCAGAGTTTTGATTCTACCATTGCCAACAATGAATTGTCGTTCGATTACCGCTTGCGTGATGGCGTTTGTCAAAATATGAATGCCACCTTTCTTTTACAGAAAATGGGCTTGATTGATGATGCGAATGTAGGTTCATAAATTTGTATTAATTTCACTTGAACTATGAGAGGTCTGTTTATCATTTCACTTTTTTGTTGTCAATTGTCCATGCTACATGCTCAGACAATTGAACCTCGCCACACCTTTAATTTGGAACTCGGGCTTCCAAATGGCATGACCAATAAACCGTTTAAAAACATCATGCAAGGTCTCGCCAACGTAGCGCCGTACTATCAATTTGCCTTCAAAAATCATTTGATTATTGGCGCAGGTTTGATGTATTCGTATTATACCATCAATGAGTTTAAGGTGCCCAAAAAGGTGTATGGTGGAATGCACACAGGTGGAGCCTTCGTAAAAGTGGGTTGGGAGAAGTTTCATACAGAACGATTTGCGACAGATTTTAGCGTTAAAATTGGCTACACGCAAAGTTATTTTGATACCGACATGAACAAGGTCTTTGGTCAAAATCCTTACGTTGCTGAAGCAAGTTATGTGGAACCCACGATGGGCTTGATTTTAACTGCGGATGAGACGACATCGTTTCGTTTCTTCATTGGTTATGGTTTTCAGGGATACGCGTTTCAGCCTTACATGATAGGTTTGCAAACGCTTGGAGGATATGAGCCGAAAGAATTTTCCAAAATCAACGGTTCGCTCCTCGCTGGATTTGGGTTTACCTATTATTTCAAACCGAAGAACTAACCCCTGTGAATCACATCACATACCGGAAAATTCGACAAGAAGACAATCCATTCATCGCGAACGTCATTCGAAAAGCCTTGGAAGAATTTGGAGTTGCTCGACCAGGAACGGTTTACACGGACCCAACAACGGATGCTCTATTTGAGTTGTTCAATCGTGGGAAGAGCGTTTACTGGATTGCTCAATGCGATTCCCAAATTGTTGGTGGTTGCGGAATATTTCCCACAGAAGGACTGCCTGAAGGATATGCCGAATTGGTGAAATTGTATGTGGATGCCGAATTTCGGAATGCAGGACTTGGCTACGCCTTGATGGAAAGGAGCATTGAATCTGCAGAAGAAATGGGATACACGCACCTTTATTTGGAAACACTTCCAGAATTGAACAAGGCAATTACGCTTTACGAACGCATGGGATTTCAGAAAATAGAACAGGCATTAGGTGCTTCTGGACATTTTGCATGTGATTTATGGATGACGAGAAAAATAAAAACGGATTAATTCGAGACTAGCATGTTTGTTCAAACAAATACCATTCGCGCTTCAAAAAACTACATGCAAGATCGACTTCGATCCATGTTTTCTGAATCAGAAATTCGACAGATCGTCCGCGAGTCCATTTGTAAGCGCATGCAGCTAAGTCATACCGATTACCTCTTGAGTGATGATCTCTTGCTTTCTGAATCGGACTTGCTCTTTTTGAGGTCGGTCGTAAAACGCTTGTTGGCGAATGAACCCTTTCAATACATCATCGGTTCAGCTCATTTCTGCAATCTTGAATTGAAAACGGATGCAAGAGCCTTGATTCCTCGACCAGAAACGGAAGAGTTGGTTTTTTGGTTGTCTGAATTCTATGCTACTCAAGAATCAATCAACGTACTGGATATCTGCAGTGGTTCGGGCTGCATTGCCCTAGCACTTAAAGATGCTCATCCTGGCTGGGAAGTTAATGGATTGGATGTGTCAAAAGGAGCTATTGAATTGTCAAAAGAGAATGCCCGTCAACTCGGCCTAAAGGTGAATTTTATCGAAGGCGATGCCTTAGGGGAAACGATACGTGAATTGGTTGAGCCAAACAGTTTGGATTGTATTGTGTCGAATCCACCCTATATTCCGAATGAAGAACGCAAGTGTATGAATCAGAACGTTTTGGATTACGAACCTGATCTTGCCTTGTTTGTCTCGGATGAGGACCCGCTTATTTTTTATAGATCGATTGCGCAGCTCTCCACAACGATACTGAAAAGTGGAGGGACGCTTTTTTTTGAACTTCACGAGAATTTTGCCCAAGAAACGGTAGAATTGATGCGAACCTTGGGTTTTGTTAACATCGAATTGAGGAAAGATTTACAAGGTAAAAATCGCATGCTGCTGCTGCAAAAGCCCTAAATTTATTCCATGAATAAAGAGGAGGCGAAAGCTGAGATTTTAAGGTTGTCACTCGAAATCGATCAGCACAATTACCGGTACTATGTGGAAAGTAATCCACAGATTTCAGATTATGAGTTTGATATGCTGCTCAATCGATTGCAGCAACTTGAGGAGGCTTACCCTGAATTTGCTTTCGATTATAGCCCCACAAAAAGAGTAGGCGGAGATATCACAAAGAAATTTGAATCTGTAGTTCACCGATTTCCAATGCTTTCGCTTTCGAATACCTATTCAGAAGAAGAAATCATCGAGTGGGAAACTCGATTAAAAAAGCTGACAGAGGAAGAGTTGCAGTTTGTCTGCGAACTAAAATACGATGGAGTGGCCATTGGCATTCGCTATGAACAAGGAATCATGACGCGCGCTGTGACACGCGGGGATGGAACACAAGGTGAGGACATTACAGCCAATGTACGTACCATTCGTTCGGTTCCGTTAAAATTAGCCGGTGATTTCCCTGAGGATTTTGAAATCCGAGGAGAGATATTCATGCCATTAGCCGCCTTTACTGCACTCAATGTTGAGCGCGAAGAAATTGGAGAGCAATTGTTCGCAAATCCAAGAAACACAGCTTCAGGAACCTTAAAGATGCAAGATTCTAAAGTCGTTGCAGAGCGAAATTTGGATTCCTATTTATACGGTGTGTATGGGGATGATTTGCCCTTCGAAGGTCATCTTTCTGCGGTTGAAAATGCAGGAAAATGGGGGTTCAAGGTGCCGACAAAGGCAAAACGTTTCATTGAACGGACAAGCACGATAGATGGCATCATGGATTTTATTCGCTATTGGGATAAAGCCCGCTATGATTTGCCTTTTGAAATTGATGGCGTTGTCATCAAAGTGGACAACTACAACCAGCAGCGAAAACTTGGATTCACCGCAAAATCGCCCCGTTGGGCCATTGCCTTTAAGTTCAAGACAGAACGGGTTGAAACACTTTTGGAAGCGGTAACATATCAAGTTGGTCGAACAGGTGCAATTACGCCAGTTGCAAATTTGCAGCCTGTCCAATTGGGAGGAACGACGGTGAAGCGCGCATCCTTGCACAATGCAGATCAAATCGAAAAAATCGATTTGCATTGTCCTGACTACGTTTACGTCGAAAAAGGTGGTGAAATTATACCGAAAATTGTTGGTGTAAACCTCGAAAAACGTGAAGCCCATTGGCGGCCTGTGGCATTCTTACATGCCTGTCCAGAGTGCAATGCTGAACTCATTCGAAGAGAAGGCGAAGCGCAGCATTATTGTCCAAATGAAAACGGATGCCCTCCACAAATCAAAGGAAAAATTGAACATTTTATCAGCCGAAAAGCCATGAACATAGATGGTTTGGGTGCTGAAACTGTGGACTTACTTTTTACGAAAGGACTGTTGCACAATAGTGCAGGTTTGTATGACCTCACATTCGACCAAGTTGTTCAACTGGATAGAATGGCAGATCGTTCTGCTGACAAGTTGATTCAAGGCATTAAAAACTCAACCGAAGTACCCTTTGAACGCGTGCTTTTTGCTCTTGGAATTCGCTTTGTTGGTGAAACGGTAGCAAAAAAGTTGGCACGTGCCATGGGGTCAATTGATCGCATTAAAGCGGCGAAGTATGACGAATTGATCGAAGTGGATGAAATTGGGGAGAAGATTGCCATTTCGGTGCAGCTCTTCTTTCAAGACGATCGAAATCTTGAGATCATTGAACGTTTGAAGCAAGCGGGTGTTCAATTGGAAGTGGTGAAAAAGGAATCCTTAAGTCAAAAGTTGGAAGGTAAATCGTTTGTGGTATCTGGTGTATTCAATGCATTTTCACGGGATGAACTGAAAGAAGTGATCGAATCCAATGGCGGTAAAAATGTTTCGTCGATTTCCACAAAGACAGACTACGTTGTGGCCGGTGAAAATATGGGGCCTGCAAAATTGAAAAAAGCGACCGATCTTGGGATTCAAATTCTTAGCGAAGATGAATTCATTCAACTGTTGAAATAATGCCGAACAGCTGGTCGAAGTGCAGGAACTTAACCGTGGTATTGTCCTACCACAACAAGGAACGCTATGCGCAGTTCAGAAAAGCGCTCGATGTCATGCTGAATCACAGTGAGGTGCAGGAATTGTGGATGGTTGTCGTGCTTCCTGCCGGCGTTAAAAAAGAAGAACTTCCTCAGCATAAACTCATTTCTTACCTTGGTCCGAAAGACATTTCTTGGTTGGGAAAACTTACTGACGAATCGATTGCGACACGCATGACAACAAAAAGTGATATGGTCTTGTGGTTTGAAATGAATGATAAAAAGCCCTTGAAATTGCTTTCAACCTTAGCCACAAAGACAATGGTCGCTGTTGGTGTAGAACTTTCAACTGCAACGATTCAAATCGTTCCAACCACGGACGATCCGTCTGAAATCGTTACCTTCGTGCAGCAAACACTTCAAAAAATAAATCTATATGAATAATCCATTTACTGGTTCAGGCGTTGCGCTCGTTACACCATTTGCCCATAACCATGATATCGACGTTGATGCTTTGA
>JBDKGB010000239.1:0-2619 GCA_039798485.1 Bacteroidota bacterium | reverse complement strand
TAAGCAGGGGTCCCCTTTGGAACCCCCTGCTTATTTTGTTTAGGAAATCATATCACCAAATTGTCCTGCCCAACACATTTCAATTCGGATAAGAAGTTAGATACTTCTATATTCAAGACGAAGAAGAAAATAAATGGTTGCCTAGGATTCTGAAAAAAGTAGATTGCATCCTCTAATTTCAGCATGATTCATTCTTCCTAATATCTCAAAGGTCCCATTTTCATGGATGATGCCTACATCTTCCGTGGCTATAAATGCACATGAGTTCTGATTGGCTAAATCTATAATGTTCAAAGCCCCTCTCTTTCCAAAGGGCAAGAGCGTCAAGGGGTCTTGGATATCTCTGCAAACAACTTTCATCCAAGGTGGACATTCAAAAACACCTTTGCCTTTGGAATAGGCTTGTGAAAAGAGCTCAGTCATGCCGTATTCACTGTGAATTTCATTCAATTGAAAAGCCGTGCAAAGTTGGGCATGGAGTTCAGTCCTTGTCAGTTCCTCACGACGTCCTTTCATTCCACCTGTTTCCATAATGGAAGTGTGTTTGAGCGCCATGGGAAAAGCTTCTGCAAAATCAAGAAGCGCAAACGATACTCCAAGAAGCAATGTTTTGAGTCCTTGTTTTTCATTCGTCAAAAGTTGATCTCGAAGCGCTTCGAAATCGTTTAGGAAAAAGCCGGAAGTGCTGTGAGCCTGCGGAAGTAACGCATTCACCATGTATACCAACGACGAATTGTTTCGTTCCAAGTAAGAAGGGAGGAGTGCTAAAATGCTAACCTCTTCAAGAGGTGTTTCGATGTATTTTTTGAACGTTGGAAAAAACGACTGCTCATAGGGTGTCAAGTCGTTCACCAAATGCTGACTTCGATGTCCACCTGTTCCGCTGCTTTCAAAAATGTGTACAACGGGCTTTTCCGAACAAACGCGATGCGTCTTGAAAAAGGAGATGGGCAAGAAGGGAATTTCATTCCAGTTGGAAATTTTAGTAGCATCCTTGCCCAATGCTTTACAGAAATCCCGGTAGACCTTGATTTCCGAAAGTTGATGATGAAAGGTACTTAGCGTAAACTCGTTAAAATTGTCGGATGTTGTTTGTGTAAAATCCATGTTGCGTTTCGCTGAATTGCCGTTCATTCTTTATCTTTACAAAGATGCGAAAGATTGGTACACCACTTTTTATTTTCCTAGCACTTGTTGTCACAAGTTGTTTGAAGGTTGAAACCTATCCAGATGAACCAACGGTGAAGGCTGTGCGCATGACAACAAGTTTTGATAGCGCATTTGTTCAAGTTGATTTTATTGATGGCGACGGAAATGTGGGGCTTGGACAAGCAGATACTGCAGGTGTTTTCGGGGCGTGTGATACGCGCTACAATTTGTTTTGCGTGTATGAAGAATTGCGAAACGGCGTGTGGATGCAAATAAGCGAAGATCCTTGCATTAATCCGAACGCAGTCCCGTTCTATTACAGAGTGCCTTGGGCTACTCCTCCTGGTCAAAATAAAACTCAAAAAGGAACCATAACTGTTCAAATGTATCCAGGCTATTATTTGGCTAGCGGATTCGATACGTGTCGATTTGCAGTGAAAATTTGTGACCGCGATTTGAATTTTTCAAATACAGTGTACTCTCCCGTTTATTTGAAGCCATAAAAAAAGACCCGCCGCAGCGAGTCTTTTCATTTTTCTATTCCGAAACTAATTAGTTTGACAATCTGTTTTTCAATTCTTGATCAATTGCATCCAAGAAATCTTCAGTAGTCAAATAATGCTCTTCGCGTGTTTCATTTCCATGAATACAAACGGCAAGGTCTTTTGTCATTTTTCCACCTTCAACCAAATCAACACAAACTTTTTCAAGTGTTTGAGCGAATGTGATCAACTCTTGGTTGTTGTCTAATTTTCCACGGAAAGCAAGACCCTGTGTCCAAGCGAAAATTGAAGCAATCGGATTGGTTGACGTTTTCTTTCCTTGTTGGTGCTGACGGTAGTGACGTGTTACTGTTCCGTGAGCTGCTTCAGCTTCCATTGTTTTTCCATCAGGCGTGATTAAAGCTGAGGTCATAAGTCCTAATGAACCGAAACCTTGCGCAACGATATCGCTTTGAACGTCTCCGTCGTAGTTCTTACAAGCCCAAACAAATCCACCGTTGCTCTTCAAGCAATAGGCAACCATATCATCGATCAAACGGTGTTCGTAGGTGATACCTAGTTCAGCGAATTTCGCTTTGAATTCATTCTGATAAACTTCTTCAAAGATGTCTTTGAATCGTCCGTCGTAATGTTTTAAGATGGTATTCTTCGAAGAGAAATACAAGTTCCAATTGCGCATGATTGCTTGATTGAAACAGCTGCGAGCGAAACCATAAATGCTTTCATCTGTGTTGTACATAGCCATTGCTACGCCATCTCCTTCGAAATTGTATACTTCCCAAGACTTTGTTTCTCCACCGTCTTCCGGTGTGAAGGTCATGGTTAATTTTCCTTTTCCTTTGATGGTGCTGTCTGTTGCGCGGTATTGATCACCGAATGCATGACGACCGATGTTAATCGGCTTCGTCCATCCTGGAACCAACTTAGGAATGTTGTTGCAAATGATTGGCTCACGGAAAACAGTTCC
>JBDKGB010000238.1:0-3436 GCA_039798485.1 Bacteroidota bacterium | reverse complement strand
CTTGTCCAAGTCCGTTTTCTTTCTTTTTACATGCCACGAGGACAAGCGCAGAAAGCAGGATGACTGTTGCTTGAATGAAAAAACGATGAAATGTAGCGTGGTACTTGACCATGTTAGTGTGAGGTACTTTCGTCAATTATTTTATCAAAAAACTCAGACAGCACTTTCACCTGATGTTCCTCAGCAACAAACTCCTGCTTAGGACAAGTCGCCTGATCAAAAATGCTTTGCAGTTCGGGAGATAGTGTTTCGCTTGAAACATTAACGCCATCTGAAAATTGCACAGCAACACGGGTGATGTTTGCAAAATCTGTTTCGGAAAGTTGGTCAGTAACCTCTTCTCCGAAGCCGTCAAATTTAAGTTTATCCGCAAAACGAGGGTCCCAATTTTTGTTAAACCCATCATCGTACAAACTGTAAACAACTTTGGTGTTTGCGAAGTGTGGATCCTTGTTGTACAACTGTTTGATGTACAAGGGCATTGGAGCAGTCATCCATCCGTGACAATGAATCACATCCGGTTGCCATCCCAATTTTTTTACCGTTTCGAGAACCCCACGGCAGAAGAACATAGAACGTTCATCATTGTCAGCATAAAGTTCATCGTTGTCATCAGCAATGGTGTTTTTTCGCTTGAAGAATTCATCATTGTCGATGAAATACACTTGCATACGCGCCGCAGCAATCGAAGCCACTTTGATGATCAATGGGTGATCTGTATCGTCGATGATCAAATTCATTCCCGATAAACGAATCACCTCATGGAGTTGGTGACGGCGTTCATTGATGCTCCCAAATCGCGGCGTAAAAACTCTGATTTCTTTTCCAGCCTCTTGGATTCCTTGCGGCAGTCTTCTGGCAGTCGATGAAATCTCAGATTTCGGTAGGAAGGGGAAGATTTCCTGTGATACAAATAGTATCTTCTTTTTCTCCATGCAAGGTCTAATTCGTAAAAACTTTACAAAAATATAGAAAAAAAAGGGGACCTTGGTTAAAAACGAATAGATTTGTCGATTTGTCACGAACCTCAAGGTATGGGAATGCCCACTGTTTACACCACTGCACACGTATTAAGCAGCATTATTTCATCGGCTAAAAAGACAGGGACTGTTGGGTTTGTGCCAACGATGGGTGCCTTGCATGAAGGTCACTTGTCTCTGGTTAAGAGGGCCTTAGCAGAGAATGATTTGGTGGTGGTAAGCATTTTTGTAAACCCAACACAGTTCAATAATGCTGAGGATCTTAGCGCCTATCCTAGAACATTGGATTCAGACCTTGAGCTTTTATCTATTTTTGACCGCGTGATTGTTTATGCACCCAGTGTAGAAGACATTTATCCGAAAAATGATTTTTTTGAAGCCATTGATTTGGGGGATTTGGACACTGTTCTTGAGGGTGCATTTCGTCCAGGACATTTTCAGGGTGTGGTGCATGTTGTTCGGAACCTGTTTTACATTGTTCAGCCTCATACCGCCTATTTCGGGGAGAAAGATTTTCAGCAGCTGGCAGTGATTCGACGCATGGTCAAGGTCCTGAATTTTAACATTCAGATTGTCGCTTGTCCAACGTATCGTGCTGAGAATGGTTTGGCCTTGAGTAGTCGAAACATGCGGCTTTCAGCACAAGGAAGAGTGGATGCGCTCATCATCAGTGAAGCCATGCATTACATGAAAGGTCTGGGACGAGACCTCACGCCGTCTGAAGTGGTGGAAAAGGGAAAAATCTTTTTTTCAAGTGGAAAATTGGATTTAGAATACTTGGAAATTGTAGATGCTGACAACTTGACAATCCTCACGGATGAATGGACAGATCGTGCTGTTTGCTGCATTGCCGCCTATTGCGAAGAGGTGAGACTGATCGACAATCTTACGCTATGATGCCCCAAGTGCTTGGTGCGTGATAAAATTCATTTAACTTTGCGCCAATTTCGATAAAGAATGCTCATACACGTTGTAAAATCAAAGATCCACAGGGTAAAAGTTACACAGGCTGACCTCAATTATATTGGTAGTGTTACCATTGACGAAGAATTAATGGATGCTGCGAACTTGATTGAAGGGGAGAAGGTGCAAATCGTCAATCTGAACAATGGCGAACGCCTTGAAACCTATGTCATCAAAGGAGCGCGTCGCTCAGGAACGATTTGCTTGAATGGTCCCGCAGCACGCAAAGTGGCGATGGGTGACATCGTGATCATCATCGGTTATGCTCTGATGGATTTTGAAGAAGCAAAAAACTTCAAGCCTTCGTTGGTTTTTCCTGACGAAGAAACCAATCAAATTCTTTAAGCGATGGGAAAGAAGGCCTTATTGACTTTCGTTAAAACGGTCCTTCCACTGCTGTTAGGGGTGTATTTGATTTGGGTATTTTTCTCAAGCATGTCACCGGATTCCAAAAAACTCTTCTACAAAGCCATTCGTGAAGCCAATTATTTTTGGATCATCATATCACTTCTCCTAGGTGTTGGCGCCTATTTTTCTCGTGCTTGGCGCTGGAAATATGTACTCGAACCAATGGGGTATAACACGAAATTCAGCAACCGCTATCATGCAGTCATGATAGGTTATTTGGTAAACATGACCATTCCAAGAGCAGGTGAGGCCTCTCGTTCCGCCATGCTGTATCGCTCTGACGGCGTACCTTTTGCCAAGTCTTTTGGAACCATTATCGCTGAACGTGCCGTCGATTTCGTAATGCTGTGCTCAATCGCATTTTTAACTGCTTTTTTGGCCTATGACGATTTCTTAGAAATCAAACAACAAATCATCGATTCCTTTGGTGGTACTTCGACAGATAAAGGCGGATTCCCATGGAAATTGGTCATCTATGGAGTGATTTTGGCACTTGGAGCTGTCTTCTCTTTTTTGGTTTTTTTCAAACCAACCTTCCGTGCACGCTTGCTCAATTTCATCAAAGAGGTTTTTGCAGGTGTTTTTTCGATTTTTCGTTCGAAATCACCATTTGGATACATCTTACATACCTTCTTGATCTGGGGTGCCTATGTTGCGATGTTTGCCTTGCCTTTCCAAGCACTTGAGCAAACATCTGGCATTCACATTCAGGGAATTATGCTTGGATTTATCGCTGGTGCCTTGGGGATCACCTTTACGAATGGCGGGATTGGCACCTACCCTTTGCTGGTAGGATTGGTGGTTGCGTTCTACATCGGTGACGACTACCCCGACGATGCTCAGGCCATTGGCAATGCGCTTGGGATGCTCATCTGGGTGTCACAAACCTTATTGATGATAGTTCTTGGATTGATTTCGTTGGTCCTTTTACCGAAAAACTACCAAAACGAAGATGAGCAGACTCCACGCAATTGAATCGAAAATCGTAACGCTGGAAGAGGCGCAACGCCGAATGGCCACGTGGCACATGAAAGGCGCTAAGGTTGTTTTTACCAATGGCTGCTTCGATATTCTCCACAAGGGGC
>JBDKGB010000237.1:0-6707 GCA_039798485.1 Bacteroidota bacterium | reverse complement strand
CCCTCGAAATAATGTTTCAAGAGGTGATCCACTAAGTACTCACGGTATTTTTCTTTCGAGATTCTTGGGGCATAAACATAGCCTCTCCCTAAAGATTTGTGTTTGATAAACTTCTTACGCTCAAGGATTCGAACAATGGTAGAGGTCGTGTTGTAAGCTGGTTTCGGCTCACTATAAAGCTCCTGAATTTCTTTCACAGCTGCGGATTGAAGCTTCCAAAGCTTCAACATCACCTGTTCTTCGGCGGGTGTTAAACGTTCCATAGTAGCAATTAGTAGTGCTACAATATACTAATATTTTGTTACGAAACGCAAAACTATCTAAAAATCAATAAACTACAAGTTTAGTTTTTTCTTCATTGCTGGTGCAACACCACCCTTGTGCACATAAATATTGATGGTCTTCAACTTGAAATAATTCTCTGACACATAGAGGAATCCCTTTGGAAAATTCCCTGTTCCCCATGAATTTTTCACCAACAAATAGCGTGTACCGTTCTGATCTTTGTACAAACCAACGATGTGCATTCCATGGTCATCTGTTGTCGTTTTGTTGTCATATCCCTCCTGACGCATTTCTGGAGTTACCACAACTTCTTTCATTGGTGTCAAGAAAGCATTTGATTTCTTGTCGGCACCTGCATCAGAGAAATTCTTATTGTCACGACCTTGGATTTCGATTGTTGATGGATCTTCTGGAACGATGGCAAGGCCATTTCTGAAACTGAATCCTTTTTCAGAAACATCCGCTCCCCAAGCTAGCGTATAGCCATTTTTCAAAGCATATTCGCAAGCATCAAACAATTCATCCATGCCAATGTTGTAGCTCTCACCCCACGCCCAGTTGTCTGGAATCTCCAGCATGCAACGCGCATACATTGGGTGATTTGTAAAAGATGTCAAAGACACATAATCGTCCATGTTCAAGCCAATGGCTTTCGCGTAACTGATTGGTGTGTATTTCTTTCCTTTCCACTCAAATTCTTTGATGTCTTCACCAAGGTAAGCATCTAAAATTCCTTTGATCGCATTGATCCACGCACCAGTAATGCCGTCTTTTGAATTTTTTGACGCCGTCAACATGCCTTGCATCGCACCGTTTAACACCTCGAACATTTCGCTGTGATCGTGCGTCTCCATCCCATAATTCAATCCTTGATAGATTTCTTGTGGAACGATCCCATAATTTCGGATGACAAAAGGGATATCGTGAAAAGCACCTCCTTCAGAGAAATTGATTTTCCCATCCATGCGGATGTACTTTTGTGCTTTACTTTCATACGCCTTGCGCACCACAAACATTTCAGAAAGCAAGTCTGGAGTTTTATTGCCCATTCGCATCAATTCTGATTCAAAAAACGACAAGGCAGAAAAGCTCCAACATGTTCCTGTGTAGCCTTGACTTTGGACAGGCGTCGCGTCAAGGTGAGCCACCTTCGTAAATTGATAATTGCTTCCTTCTGCGTTTTTTATGGGCTCTATGTAGCCAAATTGTGAAAAGGAATACATTCCCATTCCGATGAAAAGGATTGTTAAAATGTGCTTATGCATGGTGTAAGATTTAATACAATTCTGAATTAATGACGAAGAATCCATCCGTTGAATCCTTGTGCATTGATGGAAGCCACAAGCTGACGTGCTTCGGCTTCAGTTTGTGTTGCTCCCGCGCTGATGCGGTACAAACCATTTGAAATGTCCACTTGACGGGCATCAAAGCCACGCGCCTTGAGGGACGATATCATGTTTTGTGCATTCGATTGACTTGAAAAACAGCCGACAACACAGTCAAAGGTGTTTGCCGCTGCTACTTGATCCATTGAAGGCGTCACTGGTGTTTCCACCTCCGGACGTTCAACACGAACAGGGATATTGAATTCGTCATCCAACTGGATGGAAAACACCTCGTTTTCTGGCGCCTCGTTGATTTCGTCTTCTAAAGATTTCTCAGCAGCAGGAAAAATGGCGGTATAATCTGTGGTTGTTTTTTGGTATGCAGCTTCGTGGGATGCATGAAAAGGGTTAAAGTCATTGATAGACAAAATACCCGACTGAATCGCATCTGTTTTCGTAGGAATCCAAATGGAATAGAACGCAATTGGAAGGATGCATGCCGCAGCAGCAACGTATTTCCACACTTTGCGGTTTCGTTGCACTTCAGGATGTTCGATGATGGTATGTCCTTCGCTACCTGATTTTTCTCCAGCTTCTTCGGCTACAGCAGGATCAAGAGTGCGAATTTTGGCAGTTTCCTGAACGCGATCCATGTCCTCTTTGGCGATGAAATGCACGCTTCCAAGTCCATAAGACTCAAGGAGTAAATTGAAGTAGCGGTCTTGCTCAAAACAAAGGTTCTTTTCTTTATCATGAAAAATGAACCCAACTCGATCGATTGACACGCGTTCACCACGCTTCAACGTATCGTTCCAATCAGTAACTGTTCCTTGCACTTGTTGCAATGCTTCGTCAAAAGAAATCTCATTTGTTCGCGCCAATTCCGCAACGAGCAAACCGTCATTGTTGATGAGTTGGCGATTGAAAAGCAGTGATTTACGTGGGGGCTGCATCGTGCCTGTGGCATAATCGATTACAGCAGAAGTTTGACGCGCTACGAAGCCACCAAAATCAGGCACAATCACACAATTGTGTCTCAATAAAAGTTCTCCGATCAGCTTGTCTGTTGTCAACATAGTGCGAATGTAAATAAAAAGCGCTAAATGTGCAAGATACGGAATGCGGCTCGGGAAGTTACACGAATGCAACCATTAATTTCGGGGAATTCACCCAAGGAGCTCCAACACCTTCTCTAGGTCCTCCGGAACATCGATGTTTGGCGTTTCAATGTCTGTTTCAACCAAACGAATTTTGTGCCCATAATACATCCACCTCAACTGTTCCAAAGATTCTGTGCGCTCCAAGTCCGTGGGTGCCAAGGCAGTTAATTCCTGCAACGTGTTCGCACGATAGGCATACAGTCCGATGTGGCGTAGGAATGGGTAATTTTCAAGCGATTGCTTGGATGCATGGTGAAAATTTGGCACTACGCTACGGCTAAAGTAAAGGGCATTCATTTGAGCATCGGCCACCACTTTTATGCGGTTGGGATTTTGCAAATCTTCCATCGTGATTGATCGTGAGACAAGGGTTGCAATGTTCACCGTTGGATCTTCGAAGGCAGCGATGAGTTGATCGAGTTGTCGAAAATCAACTAGTGGTTCGTCACCTTGGATATTGATGACAATGTCGAAATCTGCGTGTAAACTTGCCACCTCTGCGCAGCGGTCGGTTCCTGAAGGATGGTGTGCACCCGTCATTACAGCATTCCCACCAAACGATGCGACCTCATCGAGGATGCGCTGGTCGTCTGTTGCTACGATTACCGCCACAATGTTTTGAGAAGCTGAAGCGCCTTCCACGACACGGCGAATCATGGTTTTTCCCTTGATGTCGATCAATGGTTTTCCAGGAAAACGCGTTGACGCAAAGCGTGCGGGAATTACGCCGAGAACCTTCATTAGAATTTCATTTGAACCTGAACAAGGAAGTTACGCGGAGGTTGAATATCTCCTGGGCGAGACGAATATTCGGCATTGAAGATGTTATTCACCATAATTCCAATGCGGTATGAATCGTTGATTTTATATCCGATACGTGCATCCACCACAAAGTTCCCCTTGTTGTAAATTTGACGGTATTCCTTCAAGCCAGGCAATACATACGTTCCTCCAGCAATTGCCTCTTCAAACACACGGTCTATGTTCGACATGAAGCTATTGTAACGAATGGAGAACCCCGCACTGTACTTCTTGTAGTTCACTTCCACATCGGCCTTTGCCAAATGCTTGAAACGGTATTTCAATAAATTCTGTGTGGTGTCACTGTTCGACAAACGATACGTAGGGTCATTGTTCAAGCTAATTGGATTCATGTAGGTATAGCCAATCAGGGAGATGATTTCAAACTCACCAATTTTACCCATGCTATTGAACGATGCATCAATTCCCGAAATTCTCGCTTTTTCAGCATTGATGGCACGGAATCCAAAGATGTCATTGATGGTATATCCTTGGCTCAACAATGCCTGATACTGTAAGCCAAAATTTGGATCTTGCGTATTCAGTGCTGAACCAGAAACTGGGTCATAGCACCCAAAAGAGAACTCGATCATGTTGCTGTATTGATTGATGAAACCAGATACATCGATCATCCCTTTCCAGTCGCCCATTTTTACACCTTGCTTGATCCCAATTTCACCTGCCCAGCCAATTTCAGGACGAAGCTGTGCATTCGGGAAGATGTTCAAAGCACCCACACTTGTTTTCGTGAAGCGCTCAGCCACCGAAGGATAACGAATTCCCTGTCCAAAGGAGGCGCGCAGGTGGGTGTATTTCATCACTTGGTAGTGCAACCCTGCTCTCAAGACAGGATACACAGGAATTGTTGTTCCGTTCTTTTTTGAAATTGTAAAATCTGAATCCCCAGATTTACCATCCATTTGGAAATACTCCACACGCATACCCGCTGTGATGTCTAGTTTCCCAATTTTCTGTTCGTATTGCCCGTAAGCAGAAGCGTTGTTTGACGTGTGATCACCCATAAGGTTTGAAGACACCGTATTGAAGATGTTTGAAACACCCGCCGTCAAGGTTGCACCTTGCTTGAACTCACGTTGCACTTGATAATCCGAGAAATAGATGGTTGCACTGTTGCTTTGGCTAGGATTTGTCAAGTTCGCGTTTTCTGCAAAATACATGCGGGTTTTCAAGGAGTGCTTGTTGTTGTGCTTGTCTGTGAAACGTACATACGGGTCAATGAACAAGCGCTTTCCAAGGTTAAAGGTCAAGGTAGAGGCAGGATCGTTAACATCTGCACCGCCACTTGGTGTATAAGCCAATGAATCACTTTCCCAAATAAGGAAGTTTCCTGTCTTTTGCATTTGGAAGTTGTAGCCTACACCAGCCTTTAGTCGTTCATACTTTTTAAACTTAAAGTACAAGGTGCCACTCACACGGCCGCGGAATTCCGTTTCACCATCGCGGTAACCATCGTTGTGAAAAAAGGTTGTTGACACGGTATAGCCAAAGCGCTTAAACATTTGTCCTCGGTAAGCTTCAACCTGTTGATTCATTGGATTGATTTGATCCTTTGCCTTCCACCAATTCAAAGACTCACGCGCAGGATTTCCATAGACACCATACTGCACTTTAATTTTTGTTTCAGGCTTGAGGTTTGGCTCTTTTTCAGCCATTGCGATCACACCATTTAAGGCGCCACTTCCATAAAGCACTGATGCGGCCCCCTTCATCACCTCTATTTGCGCGGCTTGTTCCATCGGGATGGCGTTCCATTGGGTATCACCAGCGTATCCTGATAAAAGTGGCATTCCGTTCCACAACAGAAGCACTCGACTACCTGTTCCATAGGCAAAACCACTACCTCCACGAATACTCACCTGACCATCCATCGTAAATACACCCGGTGTTTGATCCACCGCTTGCTCAAGATCTGTAATTCCTTTGTTGTCGATCAGCTGCGGACGAATGATTTCCATGGACACGGGCACTTCCTCGATTGCTTGCTGACGTCTATTTGCTGAAACAACCACAGGACCCAAGTTTTGCACTTGATCCCGCATTGTAATGGTAATCGCTCCCGGGCCATTCACAACAGTGGTGTCAGGTTGGTAGGGCAACATCGTCGTGATGATCGTCACAGGATATGCTGTTGCGGACAACTGAAAATTCCCGTCGTAATTGGAAATTGCTTTTGATCCGTTCGATGCAATAATTTTTGCCCCAACAACAGGTTCATTCGATTCTAAAATCACTTTACCAGTGATTTGACCAAGGGAATTGAACGCAACAAATGCGAGAATAAGTAGGCAGTATTTCATAGTCAAAGCAGTCGTTTATTGGCTAGTACTTTGACGAATATACCAATTATTGGTGAGTTAATGCAAACGAGATGCTCACTTACTGCACGGCATACTTCAATTGAATCATGAAGTTTCGCGGTGGTTGAATGTCTGCTGGACGAGATGAATACTCTGCGTTTAAGACATTGTTGATGATGAACATCATGCGCATGTGTTCTGTAAAGTTCACCCCAAAGCGAATGTCAAACACCAAACTTCCTTGGTTGTAAATCTGTCGGTATTCCTTGAGCCCAGGTAGTACGTAGGTCCCCGCAATGGGCACTTCGAAAATGCGGTCAATGTTTGACATAAAGCTGTTGAAACGACAGGACGCCCCTGCAGAAAATCGTCTATAGCGAAGTTCAACATCTGCCTTTGCCAAGTGCTTAAAGCGGTACTTCAACATGTTGGTATTCGAGTCAGAAAACGAAGCCAAGTACAAGGGATCTTTATTCAATGTGATTGGATTCATGTAGGTGTAGCCCATTAAGGTTGAAATCTCAATTGGACCAATTTTCCCCTCGCTGTTGAAAGAAAACTCAAGCCCAGTGATACGCGCTCTTTCCGCGTTTTTCGCTTTAAATCCGACCCACTTGGTAATGTTTTCTGGTGTTAGTGCGATGCTGTCAGGATTGTAAATCCCGAAGGTATATTCAATCATGTTGGTGTACTGATTGATGAAGCCGGCAACATCAATGAATCCTTTCCACTTGTCAATTTTAAACACTTGCTTGAATACAATTTCACCTGCCCATCCATATTCAGGTGCAAGCGAAGGATTTGGGAAGATGATGATG
>JBDKGB010000236.1:0-7036 GCA_039798485.1 Bacteroidota bacterium | reverse complement strand
GCTTCAGACAACTCATTGAGTTTGTAGAGCAAGAACAGAATGCGTTTTGAGGAAGAAATATTGAAGTACTCCAAATCAATTTTTACGACGGTATTCTCTAGGGGATTGAGCAAATACCCTTCAAACCAATTCAAAATGGGCAACCAAAATTCATCCGCTTGATCTGGAATGGAACGGCCACGGATTTCCATGACACCAGAAACCGCATCGAAATGGATTTTTGGCGTTTGCGGAGAAGCATCTATGACTAACGTATTCATTTGGGCCTAACGAAATTGGTTTAGCGCGATAAGTTACTTTCCTGAATCCGAGGATTTCAACTTTGAAAGCTTCTTACAGCATCAATCTCAAAAACGAAAATACACTTTTTTCGAATAAATAACACGTTTCATCGAACAAAATGTAGTTTTCACGAAACATTTGCTTTCCAAGCTCTAAAATTTTTTGTCCGAGAGTCCACAAGATTTTTTTTACATCTTTGCGAACATGGAACTTTCTGAAAAATACCGGATCATACAGGTGCTTGGGAATCAAGCCGTACGAAAGTTTGGAACTGTTTCTTTGATTGAGGACACCAAAACGGGCGAACTAAAAGTCCTGAAGCAATTGGTGCTTCATGAACAAAACCAACACCTTGCAGTGCGGTTGGAACGCGAGGCTAGTTTTACGTTTGAAATGAATGGTTTACCTCGCGTCACAGAATTTCTGCAGTCCGAGCGTGAACTACTTTTGATCAAATCATTTGCTGACGGAATCCCATTGGATGAATATTGGCAATCCATACCTAAAAAACGACGAATTGATGCATTGATCAACATACTGAAAGCCTTGGCCCCACTCTTTCAGCACTTGAAAAAAGAACAGATCGTTCACTGCGACATCAAACCATCCAACATTCTCATCGATAAGAAGGAGAATAGCATTTCGTGTCATCTCATCGACTTTGGAATGGCCATTCGACGACAGGAAGACCAAAACCTGAAACTACTTTTTCCTTTGGGTTATGCCGCGCCTGAATTGATTCTCAATCGCTTAGCGCTCATAGATCATACAACTGATCTTTATGCCTTGGGAATTGCAATCTGGAAATTGTTTGCTGGTTCATTGCCCCTAACACATCCCAATCCAAGTATTTTTACGAATTTACAGTTGACGTACCCACTTCCAGATCATCACGCCCTTCCGAAAGGACTGTATAGTATTTTGCAAAAAATGTGTGTGAAACATCAATTCAGAAACGCGCCCAATCGAATGCCGGTTGATGAAGTTGATGCAAATCTTCGAAGCGCACAATCCCTCCGATATGCAGATATTTCAGAAGTAATCCTAGATCTTG
Source organism: Bacteroidota bacterium (assembly GCA_039798485.1). Taxonomy (GTDB): domain Bacteria; phylum Bacteroidota; class Bacteroidia; order Flavobacteriales_D; family Crocinitomicaceae; genus M0103. The sequence continues at coordinate 5,700 of JBDKGB010000236.1, read as the reverse complement.
AGCAACTTTCAGAAAAACGATCTTGGTGGCCGTTTTAATAGAATTCCTTTCGGAAACCAAGATTAAAGCTAAACAATAATGGCGCGTACAATGACGTACTTTGGGCTGTTGAATTGCTTGCCGTAGAAAGAATCATGTACGCCAAATTCATGTCCAAATATACAGTTCCAATTCCTGCGAAGGTATTTTTAACACCACCACCTAAACCAAACCCAAGGTTGAAAATTGATCCTTTGGATAATTCATTGGTAGGCAACTCATACTTGGACTGATCGTAATCACCATATTTTCGTTTTACAGAATTCACTGCCAACATGAGCGTACTTCCTCCATAGGCGCCAAATCCACTATCGTAGCCATTTCCGATGTAGTAACGTGTTCCACCTTCGATAATGGTATAATTGAACGTCGATGCATAACTGATCGTTTGGCTGTATGGTACGGTTGTAAAATCTGTCGCTGTTACAATCGTATACCCATTGGTGGGCTCTTGCTGGCGTGCATACAAGGACAAGCGTGCATACAAAGAAATCTGATCATCACGGGGAATTTCTCCACCAAAATGCATCCCAATGTAAGGCTTCGGAACGCCAAAACCTTTCAACATGCTAATTCCTCCTGACACACCAAACTGAGCTTTGGCTCCTGTCACGCCAATCAAAAGAATGACGACTAAAACTAAGTACTTTATTTTTCCAACCATTTCGGTGACTTTTTAACAATCTCTGCATAAACCGCACACTCTTCATCGTGTGCTCCAGGAAGGTAACCAATGCTCATTAAGAATTCATTGACAATCTCTCCACCCACAAATGTAAAGGTCTTTTTGAACAATTTGGTCCATTCTTCTTTTGTTTTTGGATGATTCGCTGCCAACCATCCATCAAAGGAACCAAATTCGTCTATTATTTTCAGTAAAACTTGTGCATTATTCACCGCAGCACGTACCTTCAACTTATTTCGAATAATGCCTTCATCCGACATTAAACGCTGCACATCTTCTTCAGAATAAGCGGCTACCGTTCGAATGTCAAACTGCGAATAGGCCAATCTAAAGTTCTCTTGCTTCTTTAAGATCGTTGACCAGGATAAGCCCGCTTGATTGATTTCCAAGATCAAGCGGCAAAAAAGTTCAGAATCATCGAGCACAGGAAAGCCATACTGAAGATGATGGTAGTGGCGATGCGGGCTTGATTCTGGCTCATTTTGGGAAAATGTGCAATAGCTCATAATACGTTTGTGGCTTCAAAGTAATAAATTTTCATTGGATTCATGGATTTTTAACCCTCACTTTAAACCATCAGTTAAAAATTGTATGATATTTGCAAAATAGAGCGCCATGCAAAAACAGGTCTATTTTTCGGTCATTATAGCAGCCATCTCTTTCATTACGGTGAAAAAGATTCAGCAAGCCAGTATCGACCATTACCATTTCTTGCGTGAGATCTTTCAAAAAGATGGCTGGTTCGATTTCGACCACCCTTCATTTACAATTAACTTACCCTTTGAATTGCGCGAAATATCTGGGATTACAGATTTTTCTGAAGATCAAATTGCCTGCATTCAAAATCAAAACGGAACATTGTACCTCTACTCGATCTCGGGAGATTCTATTTGTGAACAATACGATTTTGGTTATAGTGGTGAATTTGAAGGATTGACACGTGTGGACAGTTCTTATTTTATCATGCGCAATGATGCCGTTCTATTGCAAGTGGACCCGAGTGAAGATTCCGTTTCAGTCAATTTCAAGCAACTTAACATTCCTTCATGGGACAATGAAGTACTCTGCGTGGACTCAAGGGATCACCGACTTTTAGTTGCTCCTAAAAATGCTACTGGCCGCGGAGCTGAACTCAAAAATACACGTGGAATTTATACGGTTGATCTTGAGACGATGGCCATGAACGATGAGCCTTTGTTTACCATCAATATCTCGGAGCTGGAGTCTTTTGGTCAAGACAACGCAATTCTTCTGACAAAAAAGAAAAAATTAAAAAGCGCAATGACCTGTAGCAATTTTATGCCTTCATGCATTGCAGTGCATCCAAAAACCGATGAAGTTTATGTTGTTTCATCAGTGGATCATTCGATGGCAATTTTCGAAAAATCGGGCAAGTTGATCAATTTTGTTCGATTCAACAAAAGCTTATTTACCAAGCCGGAGCGTATTCTATTTTTACCGAATGGTGACTTGGTCATCACGAATGAAGGTCAGCAGGGCAAGACCTCTCTTCTGCGCTTCAAATGGCATCTTCCTCAATAACTTAATCCATTTCACATGGCCGTATATGAATTCAACGGTTTTCGACCTGTCATCAAGGAAAGTTCGTTTGTACATCCGCAAGCTAGCGTAATTGGCAATGTGATCATAGGCGAGAACGTATATATTGGTCCTGGGGCTGCCATTCGTGGCGATTGGGGACAGATTGTCATCGAAGATGGTTGCAATGTGCAAGAAAACTGCACTGTACACATGTTTCCTGGCACCACCGTTACCTTAAAAAAAGGGGCACATATCGGACATGGCGCTATCATTCACGGCGGAACCATTGGTGAGAATACCTTGATAGGCATGAACTCCGTGATCATGGATGATGTCCTGATTGGTGATGAATGCATTATCGGTGCATTGTGTTTTGTTCCAAGTGGAATGAACATCCAAAAACGCAGCCTCGTCGTTGGAAATCCCGCTAAAATCATCAAAGAAGTCAGCGATGACATGATCAGATGGAAAACAGAAGGCACGGCTTTATACCAAGCACTTCCAAAAGAGTGTCAAGATACCCTTAAAGTTTGCGAACCACTGCGCGAGATCGAGGAAAATCGACCAATGCAAGACGCACGTTACGAGCGCTGGGGAGCGAAGAAGTGAGGATTTACTAGTTACTATTTACTAGTTACAAATATTCGTAATTCGTAATTCGTAATTCTTAATTCTTAATTCTTAATCCTTAATCCTTAATCCTTAATTTCCAAGAACATAGTTCATTAGCACCCGTCGGTTACGCGACTTGCCTTCTTCCGTTGAATTGTCAGAAATTGGTTTAGATTCGCCATACCACTGCAACTCAATGCGCGCTGGATCAACACCATTCGCAACAAGAAAATCTTTGACTGCTTGAACACGATTTTTGGACAGTTCCATGTTGTATTCTTCAGAACCATTGTTGTCGGTGTGTCCTTCCAAGCGGATTTTCAAGTCCGTTCGCAGCAACATGATGTTTGTCAAAGACTCCAAGTCCCCGTGTGATTTTTTCAAGATAATGGCCTTATCATTTTCAAACTCTAAGGTTTTAGCTGCCAAATCCAACACGCGTTCTGCCTCTTGGTTGCTCACCATTCGGTTTTGAGGTGAATCCAAATAAACAGTATCAATACGTTCAACTACGAGTGTATCGATTTGATATTGAATCTTCACGATGGTATCTGGATTGGTGTTGATCACGTCATCCGCCAATTCAATGACATTCTTTTTGCGACACAATTTCAATCCAATGATCACTTCGTGTGAACCTGAACTGTATTTGGCAATATTGCGCATTGGCGCCTCGTAGGCATAACCAATAAAGAACAAGTCTTGGATATTGATTCCCACTCGACCGATTAATCCAACGCCTGTTCGGTAACCTAAACCTCCTTGAATGAAGTCCTTGTACATCACATCGGCATTGAAATCAAACTGTGAAATTTGCGGAATACCTTTGTACATCACAGAAGGACGAAGCGCAAGATTTTGATTCAGTTGAAACTTGTACCCTGCCATTGCAATGATGTGTCGTTTCAATCCGTAACCGTCCAGGTTTGTGTATCCAAAATTTGAGAACGTTTGGATGACTTGTTTGGATGATATACCCAAATCCAACCCATTAAATTTGTACATAATCCCAACCTCTGTATTGATCGAAGACGACGATTGAGAACCGCCATTGACGATATTGTCAGCAAGATCAAATACAACAGCACTTGTCGGATTTACGCGGAATTGGTAATAACCTGCCGTAAGGCCCAAGCGAATGTTGTGCTCTCCCAAACGTATACCATAGGACACGGAACCTGAAGCGGCAATTTGCTGAAGCATTCCGACCTTATCAATGAGCATACTTCCACCTACTCCCCAATTTTTCCCGAGTCGAGAATTCACACTCAATAAACTTGTTACTGGTGCGCCTTCCACTTTTCCCCATTGATTGAGGTGCGAAAAGAAAATCTGAGTACATCCTTCTGCCCCGGCATAAGCTGGATTTAGTGCAAAACGATTGTAATTATAGACACTAGACTGCGGCGTTTGCTGAGCCATAGTCTGAATTGCAAGCATGCTACTCGCAACGATCAATGTATTTCGAACGAACTTTTTCATGACGCTGCTTATTTTTTAAATCTGAACAAGTTGATACTTCCAGTGAATTCCTCATCCGAGCATTTGATCGAATAGAAATACACGCCATCAGGGAGCAGTTCACCATCTTTGGTTCCTGCCCATTCGTTGTGGTAATCGTTTGTGGTGTATACCGGTTGACCCCAACGGTTGTAAATGGTCACCGTACATCCCGCGATATATGGATAGTTATTGATTTTCCATGTATCGTTTTGACCATCATCATTTGGCGTAACCATGTTACTGATTTCAAAGTCACCCACACAATCAATGACAGACAACTCAAGGCGTACAATTGAATCACATCCTGCTGCAGTTGTTGTCGTATCTATGTACATGCCACTTGCCGTTAAGGTTTGACCAAAGAGGTCATACGATTCACCTTTACAAATTTCTGCTTGCTGATACGTTTCGGTAGCATTCGTTACAAACAAATACAAGGTAACGGTTGAATCACATCCATTGGTATTGACCAAAACTTCAGTAAATGCGCCACTTGTGGTGAGTGTTTGTGTCCCGAAAGTGTACGACTGCCCTTCACAAATAGTCGCTGTAATGGATCCACTAGTGTTTGGCAATACCGTCAAGAACAAGGTTGCAATGGAATCACATCCTTCAACGGAAATCAAGGTATCAACATATGTTCCTGCCACAGATAATAAGTTGCCTCCAAAGGCATAGCTGTCGCCCTGACAAATCGATTGGCTTGTTGTTGAAGTCAAGTATGCTGTAACAAACAAAGTTGTTGTTACCGTGCTGTCGCATCCGTTTGCAGCGATAAAGGCATCGGTATAAATTCCAGCCGACGTGTAAGTGTTTGTTCCAATCGCATAAGACGCGCCCTGACAAATGGTAATTGTTTGTGCAAAGTTTACTGGATCATTGATAGAAAGCGTTGTATATACAGTACTGTCGCATCCGTTTGCCGCTGTGAACACGTCAGTATACAATCCTGCCGTTGTTTGATTCGCACCTTGCAAGAAAATTGATCCACCCGCACAAATCGCTGTATCCACGAATACTTGAATTGGGCTGATGATGCAAGGGTTAGCACAAGCTGTTGCATCCACCGTAAAGCTGTACGGACAAGAGCCATCAGAAACCGTTACCGTAAACACCTCCGCAGACGGAACTTCAAATACCGTATTCGTGCCAGCAGCAAATGTCCCTGTAGAGACTGCGTTTCCTGCCGCATTTGAAATGGTATAACTGAAGTTTGTTCCATTGAATGTCGCTAATCCACCAGATGCTGTAAAAGTAATCGTACACAAGGTATTGTCATACGAAGAAACCGGTTGAATCGGTTGAAGGAATACAACAGG
>JBDKGB010000235.1:0-6046 GCA_039798485.1 Bacteroidota bacterium | reverse complement strand
AAATGGAAGAGTACTATTTTTCTCATCCGGCCTATGACAATTTCCCAATGGTGAATGTCTCGCGCGCTGGTGCTGAATTGTATTGCAAGTGGCTGACGCAAGAATTGCTGAAATTCGTTGGTGATAAGCATCCCGAGCGCTATAACGATGTGCGCATCCCGATGCATGTCGAATGGGTATTTGCGGCTTCTGCCGAAGGAAAACAATTGCCTTACCCGTGGAATGGCATTTATTTGCGCAATCATGAAGGGCTGATTTTAGCAAACTACAGGGCTTTTTTAAGTCCAAAAGATTCACTTGACCAAGGAATATCTTGTCAAACTCTAGACCTCACTGCTCCTGTCGGTTCGTATTTTCCAAATGCCAACGGGCTATTTAACATGAGTGGGAATGTTGCGGAAATGGTCTATTATTCCACTATGGGCCGCAACAATCCAGGTACAGCCGGAGGTGGTTGGATGAATACCGCTGAGGAAATTAAAATTCTAGCCCCCGATCCTTACAAAGGAATCATTGGTGCGCACAAGAACATTGGTTTCCGCATCGTATTGACGACGGGAATCAACCCTTAGTTTACAAATTCTCGAAGAAATCGTTGCCTTTGTCGTCGGTGATGATGAATGCGGGGAAGTTTTTCACGGTAATCTTGCGAACGGCTTCCATACCCAATTCTTCAAAATCAACCACTTCAACGGCGGTGATGTTTTCCTTAGCTAAAATCGCTGCTGGACCACCAATCGAACCGAGGTAGAATCCACCGTATTTCTCACACGCGTTCTTCACATCTTTCGAACGGTTACCCTTCGCCAACATGATCATGCTACCGCCATGTTGCTGGAACAAATCCACATAACTGTCCATGCGTCCCGCGGTTGTTGGGCCAAAGCTTCCAGATGCCATTCCTTCAGGTGTTTTTGCTGGTCCAGCATAATAAACAGGATGGTCTTTAAAGTACTGTGGCATTGGTTTTCCTGCATCGAGCAAGGCTTTGATCTGTGCGTGGGCGATGTCACGAGCAACGATCAAGGTTCCGTTCAATTTCAAACGTGTTTTGATTGGATATTGTGAAAGTTCTGCCAACACCTCAGCCATCGGACGATCAAGATTGATTTCGATCGCTGGTTGAAGGTGGGGTGCTGTTTCAGGCAACAACTGACGTGGATTCTTCTCCAATTTCTCGATGAACAAACCGTCTTTTGTGATTTTCGCCTTGATGTTTCTGTCCGCTGAACACGAAACGCCCAACCCAACTGGACACGATGCCGCATGTCGAGGCAAACGAATCACACGCACGTCATGGGTAAAATATTTCCCGCCAAACTGCGCCCCAATCTGACTTTCTTGGCAAATCAACTGTACGCGTTTTTCCCATTCTAAGTCTCGGAATGCTTGACCATGCATGTTCCCTTCGGTTGGCAATTCATCAAAATATCCAGCCGAAGCTTTTTTCACTGCCGCAAGATTTGCTTCTGCCGATGTTCCACCTATGACGAGCGCCAAGTGGTAGGGTGGACAAGCAGCCGTTCCGAGGTCTTTTATTTTATCGCGGATAAACTCTTCCAACGATTGGTCATTCAAAAGTGATTTTGTTTTTTGGTACAAGAAGGTCTTGTTCGCCGAACCACCACCTTTTGCTAGGAATAGGAATTCATATTTCGCCCCTTTTTTCGCATAAATGTCAATCTGAGCGGGAAGGTTGGAACCAGAGTTTTTTTCTTCAAACATGCTGATAGGCACAATTTGCGAGTAGCGAAGGTTGCGTTGCTGGTAGGTGTTGAAAATTCCTTTTGACAGGTATTCTGCGTCGTCAACGCCCGTGTACACATCCTCACCTTTTTTGGCCATGATGATGGCTGTTCCTGTATCTTGACATGACGGCAATTGACCTTCTGCAGCAACCACAGCGTTTTGCAAGAGGTTGTAAGCCACAAAGCGATCATTGTCTGTAGCTTCAGGATCCTGCAAGATGTTGTTCAACTTCTGTAAATGCGACGTGCGCAGGTAGAAGGAAACATCATTCATGGCCGCTTCAGAAAGCACTTCTAAAGCCTTCGGGTCAATCACAAGAATTTCTCGGTTACCCAATTTTTCAACCGAAACGTAATCGGAGCTTACCTGTGTGTATTCAGTAGTGTCGCGTAAAATCGGATAGGGATCCGCATAAAAGAAATCAGCCATGGTATGTGTAATTTTTTCTTTTTCAAAGGTAGTGATACACTTCGAAAAGCAGGGCGGTCTGCGAAAAAATCACACAGAAATCCAACAAATATTACCAAACGATGCGCAACCCGATTGAACTCGTAATGTTTGGCGTAAGCTGTGTTTTTAATGACGGAATTGTGGTAATCGTCATCGATGGTCGCGTTTCAACAAAAAGGTGCAAACGGTTCAAGAACTCGCTTCTCTTGCCCAAGCGAAAATCAAGCCCCATTGGGATGTACACGGTACTTGCAACATGAGTTTTCTGATTGAAGCGCTCATGTTCATGTGTCCAGTTCGATTGGCTGTAGTTGGTGTTTGGCGCATAATGCTCATCGAGAAAATGGATGTCAACGTAATTATTGAAGGCCATTCCTACATTCACCCCAATTCCACCGTAAATGGACCATCTCGCCGCAGGTTTTGTGCGAAAAATTAAAGATGCATCTACCGATAAATACGTGGATTGGTAGCCGCCGTACATGTTTTGTAGGTGTGTAGAGTCAAGGAAAATTTGCTCACCTGTCTGTGCAGAAGTGAGGGTGTCGTAATGGAAACTATCATACCTTGAACTTGAACCTGTACCCAATGTTCGTGTGCTATACCCCAAGCCTAGACGCAAAAGTGGATTGGGTTTGTTTTTGAAGGTGAATCCCAGTAGACCAGTGTATGATGGGTTTGTGTATGTTCCTGTGTAATAGTCGCTTGAAAAGCCTGTGTAGTCCTTTGCGAGAATGCTTGATCCTGGCGCTAGCTTGTTAAAATCACTTAGTGAAAAGGTCTCTACAATGGATAAGTTCGAACCGATCATAACCTGAGCTTCCGAAAGTTGGAGGCAGCCTGATTTTTCTTGTGCAAAGAGCCCAGTTGAAGCGAATAAGAAGCAGAAAGTTAGTTTTTTCATAGTTAAGTATTTTGTGTGTGCATGAACGTGCTTTTCAAACGTGTATTTCAATCCCTCATCTTGGAATTGAAAATTTAACAATTGACACCGCTCATTTCCCGACAAAAATAGCGGCCAATCCTACGCGCTCTCGCCAATTTTCGTTAATTTCGCTGCTTGCGAAAAAGCAACGTATATGTCAAGTAAATATCCAGAATACAAAGGGTTGAATTTGCCAAATGTGGCAGAAAGGGTGTTGGAAAAATGGGAGCGTGAAAAGGTATTTGAACATTCCATTTCGACGCGTGAAGGAAAAACGCCTTTTATTTTCTTTGAAGGTCCGCCATCCGCGAATGGACTTCCAGGAATTCACCACGTAATGGCACGCGCCATCAAGGATATTTTCTGCCGCTATAAAACATTGAAAGGCTTTCAGGTAAAACGCAAAGCAGGCTGGGATACACACGGACTTCCTGTGGAATTGGGTGTTGAAAAGGAATTGGGAATCACCAAGGAAGACATCGGAACGAAAATTTCGGTGGAAGATTACAACCGTGCTTGCCGTGAAGCCGTTATGCGCTATACGGACATCTGGAATGACCTCACCCGAAAAATGGGCTACTGGGTAGACATGGAGGATCCATACATCACCTACGAACCAAAATACATGGAATCGGTGTGGTGGTTACTTGGTCAACTGTTTGAGAAAAACCTCTTGTACAAAGGTTATACGATTCAACCCTACTCGCCAAAAGCAGGTACAGGTCTTTCTTCGCACGAATTGAATCAGCCAGGTTGCTACAAGGATGTGACGGATACAACGATTGTTGCACAGTTTAAAATCAACGATTGGAAAGGCTTAACGCCGTTTAAAGGGGGTGATACACGTGCTGAAGAAACACATTTTCTCGCTTGGACGACCACACCGTGGACCTTGCCATCCAATACCGCCTTGTGTGTGGGTCCGAAAATCGACTACGTTTTGGTGCGCTCATTCAATCAATATACCCATGCGCCGATCAATGTCATTCTTGCGAAAAATTTAGTGAGCTACCAATTCAGCAAAGGGTTTCAAGCGGTTGAAAGTGCTGATGAATTGGGCTCTTATTCTGCTGGAGATAAAGTCATTCCGTATTTCGTTGCGGGAGAATGTCTCGGCGCAGATTTAATTGGAATTCGCTACGACCAACTGATGCCGTATGCTTTGCCAGCGGAGAAGCCGGAGGAAGCTTTCCGTGTGATCGGTGGGGATTTCGTGACAACGGAAGATGGAACTGGAATCGTACACATCGCTCCAACCTTTGGTGCAGATGATGCCAGAGTAGCAGCAGATGCTGGTGTTCCACCAATGTTGGTTGCTGATGAAAAAGGTAACTTGGTGCCTTTGGTAGATCTTCAAGGGAAATTCCGTCCTGAATTGGGAGAATTGGCGGGGATTTTCGTCAAGAACGAATATTACAATGAAAACGAAGCGCCGGAACGCTCTGCCGATGTACAGATTGCCATTACCCTAAAAACAGACAATAAAGCCTTCAAGGTTGAGAAATATGTACACAGCTACCCACATTGCTGGAGAACAGACAAACCTGTCTTGTATTACCCACTAGATTCTTGGTTTATCCGCGTGACCGATGTGCGTGAGCGCATGATGGAATTGAACGATACCATCAATTGGAAGCCTGAATCTACAGGTTCAGGTCGCTTTGGGAAGTGGCTCGAAAATGCAAACGATTGGAACCTTTCGCGTTCGCGCTATTGGGGAATTCCAATTCCGATTTGGTCAACTGCGGAAGGTGACGAACGTACCTGTATTTCTTCTGTTGAACAGCTTAAAAATGAATGCGAAAAAGCAGTTAAAGCCGGAGTGATGGATGAAAATCCATTGGCGAACTTTGCCGTTGGTGACATGTCCAAAGCGAACTACGCGCAGCTTGACCTTCATAAAAATTATGTGGATTCCATAACGCTTGTTTCTCCATCCGGAAAACCAATGAAACGCGAGTCAGATCTAATCGATGTATGGTTCGATTCAGGATCTATGCCATATGCACAATGGCACTACCCCTTTGAAAACAAAGAGCTTATTGATGAGAACAAGGCCTTTCCAGGGGATTTCATCGCCGAAGGTGTTGATCAAACACGCGGTTGGTTCTATACGCTACATGCGATTTCAACCATGGTGTTTGACTCTGTAGCCTATAAAAATGTGGTTTCAAATGGATTGGTGCTCGACAAGAATGGACAAAAAATGTCGAAGCGTCTTGGAAACGCTGTTGAGCCATTTGAAAATCTTTCTACTTACGGAGCCGATGCTACGCGTTGGTACATGATCACAAATGCCCAGCCTTGGGACAACTTGAAGTTTGACAAAGACGGAATTACAGAGGTGCAGCGGAAGTTCTTCGGAACATTGTACAATACGTATTCGTTCTTCTCTTTGTATGCAAACATTGATGGTTTTGATTATTCAGCGCCTGATGTTCCGCACAACGAACGGCCGGAAATTGACCGTTGGATATTATCTCGCCTCAATTCATTGGTGAAGGAAGTCGATACCGCCTTTGCGGAATATGAGCCAACCAAAGCAGGACGCTTGATTCAGGATTTTGTGAATGACCAATTGTCGAATTGGTACGTGCGCCTATGTCGCCGCCGTTTTTGGAAGAGCGACGATTCGAGAGATAAATTATCGGCTTATCAAACGCTTTACACCTGCCTCGAAACGGTATCCATTCTCGGGTCACCGATTGCGCCCTTCTTCATGGATCAATTGTTTTGTGACTTGAATAGTGTGTCTCACCGTCATGCTGCTGGATCGGTGCACTTGGCAGATTTCCCGCAGGTTGATAGTACCTCGATCAATGCGGACCTTGAAGATCAAATGGACATTGCGCAGCGCATTTCATCGCTCGTATTGGCTTTGCGTAAAAAAGAGAAAATTCGCGTGCGTCAGCCGCTTCAAAA
>JBDKGB010000234.1:0-12895 GCA_039798485.1 Bacteroidota bacterium | reverse complement strand
CTTTGCGCTACCGAAACGGTCAGGATTACTGGACAGGACCACTATCGAACATTTCTGCAGAAACGAACTATGAAATCTGCGCGAAGTACGATAAACATTTCATCACCACGCAAGATCAGGTAAGGGAATTCAACGCGTGGTACCAAGCTGGTGTAGATGATGCTGAAAATGGAACATCTACGCAATCTGAACTTTTTCCAAACTACAAAGTGCCCGACATCATCAAGGAATGGCCAGCTCACGGAGACGTCACCCTAGGGCAAGATTATTACCTCGCACCCTTCTTCGACCGCAATGAGGATGGGAATTACAACTGGCAGGACGGTGATTATCCTTGGCACGACATCAATCGCTCGAAAAACTGCAAGACCGACCGCCGTGTTTCACTCTATGGCGACATCAACTACTGGTGGGTGATGAACGACAAAGGAAACATTCATACCGAAACGGGTGCGGATCCAATCGGGATGGAGATCCGCGCTCAAGCCTTTGCCTTTGCGTCGAACGATGAAATCAACAACATGACGTTCTACAATTACGAACTCATCAACCGCGGAACACAAACTTTGTACAACACCTATTTTGGATTTTTTACTGACGGTGCCTTGGGTGATCCTTTTGACGATTATGTCGGTTGTGATGTCAATCGTGGTTTGGGCTATTACTACAACGGTGACAATTTTGATGGTGAAAACTCTGGTTTCAAAGGCTATGGTTATTCTCCGCCGGCTGTTGGTGTTGATTTCTTCGAAGGACCGTACCAAGATGATGATGGCATTGACAATGGATTCGGAATCGGGGATAAAGAAGCCTTGAATGGAATTGGCTATGGCGATGGCATTGTGGACAATGAACGCTTTGGCATGCGCCGTTTTCTTTACTATTCGAACACCACCAATGGGGCAAATCCAAATCAAACGGACCCAAGCAGTGCCTCGGATTATTACAACTATTTGCGTGGAATCTGGAAGGACGGTACCAAGTTTTTCTATGGTGGTAGTGGACACATTTCAGATCCAGATTGCAATCCAAATGTTCCTTGTGACTTTATGTTTCCCGGCGATACCGATCCTTTGGGTTGGGGTACAGGGGGCGTCACGCAAGATCCATGGACAGAATACGGATCGAACAATCCACCCAATGACCGACGTTTTGTGCAATCCGCGGGACCTTTCGTCTTGAAGCCAGGTGCAGTAAACAACATCACCGTTGGGGTGGTTTGGGCACGGGCAAATGGAGGAGATCCTTTCGCTTCGGTTGCCGTGTTGCAGCGTGCCGATGACAAAGCTCAAGCCCTCTTCGAGAATTGCTTTAAAGTCTTGGATGGTCCACATGCTCCGGAGCTGAACATTCAAGAATTGGACAATGAACTCATTCTCACACTATCCAATTCCTTCAACAGCAACAATTACAACGAGGCCTACGAAGAATTTGACCCCTTCATTGTTGCGGCAGATCCAAATGCGGATAAATCTTACCGCTTCCAAGGCTACCAAATTTTTCAGATGCGAGGTAAGCAATATTCGCTCTCCGACATCGGTGATCCTGACAAGGCACGTTTGGTGGCGCAATGTGACATCAAGGATGGTGTTTCGCGCATTATCAATTTTGAATTTGATGAAGACCTCTCTGCAAGCGTGCCTGTTGAACGGGTCGATGGTCAGGATATGGGAGTGCGCCACAGTTTCAGTGTGAAGACCGATTTATTCGCCCAAGGAACAAGCCAATTGGTGAATTTTAAACGCTATTACTATGTTGCCGTCGCCTATGCCTACAACAACTTTAAAACTTACGACCCAAGCGATCCACAGGCCTTAGACGGTCAGCAAAAACGCTATTTAGCCAGCCGAAAAGCAGCAGCTGGGGAGGTGAAAACCATTGAAGCCATTCCACACAATCCGATGCCTGAGTCAAATGGAACGTTGCACTATTTGGAATACGGCGAGTCGCCTGAAATTACGCGCTTGGATGGCTATGGCAATGGGTACCGTTCGCTTGAATTGACATCAACTTCATTGGAACACATTGTCAAATACGGCACCCTCGATAAAGTAACTTACCAAAAGGGAGCTGGTCCCATCAACATCAAGGTGGTGGATCCACTCAATGTGGCAGATGGCTATTTTGAATGCCGTTTTCGGGACTACACGCCTTCGAGCTTGAACGGTGCCGATACTGCCTCGTGGGTCATTTACCGCTTTGACCATGAAAACGGTACGGTCCTCGATTCGATAAGTTCGGAGCAAACAGTTCAAGGGGACAATGAGCAAATCATTCCGAAGTGGGGCGTGTCCGTGCAAATTCATCAGGAAAAATATATGGGGCCTTCCGGAAATTCATCGGTGAAAAGCACCACGATGATTGACCATTCCATCACCTTTGAAGATTCCTCCAAACAATGGCTCAGCTTTGTTCAAGACAACAGTGCCTTTTTCCCGACAAACTGGATTCGTTCGGGAACTTTCGATGAAACACAAGCTGCAGTGAATGATCCATTTACCCAGTCAGCCTGTTACGATGATGAGGTGGGTGTGGACAATGACGGGCGTTTTTCGTCGCTCTTAGGTGGAGGAATTGCGCCACACCGTTTGACCGGGTATCAGTGCAGTTACATGCCTATGGTGTATTACAATTTACCTTCTCCAGGTTCTGCACGAACGAATGCCTCCTTATCCTTCTTACCAAGTGTGGATATTGTCATCACGTCTGATCGTACAAAATGGACACGCTGCCCGGTCATCGAAATGGGACGAGATGCAGCCTTGAATGTTGGAGGCTGTGAACCAGGTCTGCTTCGGAAGAGTCCAAGCGTTGACCAATACGGAAATCCTGACAATTCAGGAACAATGGGAATGGGCTGGTTTCCGGGCTATGCGATTGACTTAGAAACGGGTAATCGTCTATACCTTGCCTTTGGTGAAAATTCCTTTTTGGGCGCCGAGAATGGTGCCGACATGCGCTGGAACCCGACATCAAGGATGATTGACGGCATAGGAACTCCGTTGATGGGTGGTGTTCAGCCTTTGTGGGTATTCAGTTCGGATCAGGCGCAGATCAATGACTTTACGGCGGGATTTGACTTTCCAGAATACATTCCAGCTCAAGCTGATGTTACGAACTCAAATTTCTTGTACCAACAATTTCAGGCCATCGAACAAAACTCTTCTGTGGCCAAACGCCAAACCTATGGCAGCATTTCGTGGATAGCCTATCCGATGCTGCGCAGTGGAAACAGCCTTTTGTCCACGGACGTGAAAATTCGATTGCGGGTAAACAAGGAATACAAGAATTACCAAGTAACGGGCATCAACAATGGCCGTCCGATGTATGCGTGGAACATGTCGTCGGTGCATACCGTAACGGGAAGCACCGCTGCCTTGACGGATGCCTTAAAATTGATCAATGTCGTTCCCAATCCCTACCTCGCATTTTCAGAGTACGAAAACAACAAGTTGGATTGCCGTGTAAAAATCACAAACCTGCCTGAGCGCTGTACGATTACCATTTACAATGCCCAAGGGAAGTTGATCAAAACCATCAAGAAGGACAGTCCGATCACCTACCAAGATTGGCCTTTGACGAATCATGCAAACATTCCAATTTCATCGGGAGTATATCTCATCCATATTGCTGTACCCGATGTTGGTGAACGTGTCATCAAGTCATTCATCGCGATGCGCACGGTGGATTTGCAGAACATGTAGTAGTTACGAGTTACGAGTTACGAGTTACGAATTACGAGTTACGAATTACGAATTACGAATTACGAATTACGAATTACGAATTACGAATTACGAATTTGTTCCCTATAGAAATTTGATGCTTCGCAATTCGAAGAATGTTTAAGTCATTTGTCCATTGTCCCTTGCCTTAACATCTTAAAATCCTATTATCTTAAAATCCTATTATCTTAAAATCTAAGAAGGATTAAGTCTTATAGCGAAGCGGGTCTTTTGTCGAAGTAATTGCGAATTTGTTCCCTTAGGGAATTTGTTCCCTTAGGGAATTTGATCCTTTCAGGAATTTGATGCTTCACAATTCGAAGAGGGAACAAGTCTTTTGTCCATTGTCCTTCGAAGCTCAAAGAGCGTAGAAGTATCTTTTGTCTTGAAGCGCAGCGGTCTTTTGTCCTCAAAAACTACAACGGAATCGAAATTCGAAACGTCGACCCTACATTTACCTGTGACTCAAGTACGAAAACTTTTCCTTTGTGGTATTCGGATACAATGCGTTTAACCAATGAAAGTCCGAGTCCCCAGCCGCGTTTTTTGGTCGAAAATCCTGGTTGAAAGATCGTTTTTAACTGATTGGGTGGAATGCCCTTGCCAGTATCTTTGATATCGATGTGCGCCCATTCTGCGGTGGCGTGTACGCTGAGGATTAATTTCCCGGATCCTTCCATGGCATCTACAGCGTTCTTACAAATGTTCTCAATGACCCATTCCATTAAGGGAGCATTGTGCAAAACAGGCAAGGCATCCTTGGCTGTGAATTCGATGTTTACTTTGCTTGAAACCCGCGGACGAAGGTATTCCACCACATTTTGAACCGTGACATTGATGTCGCTGACTTCCAATTTTGCACCCGAACCAATCTTTGAAAAGCGATCAGTGATTTTTTCCAAGCGATCCACATCCTTTTGCATTTCCGTGGTGATCATTGGGTCGGCATCTTGGTCCTTTAGCAATTGAATCCAGGCCATCAATGAGGACAGGGGAGTCCCGAGTTGGTGCGCCGTTTCCTTTGCCATTCCGGCCCAAACCTGATTCTGCTCTGCCTTTCGGAAGGTGCTAAAGATGAGGTATCCGATGAAGACAAACATCCCGATGATGAAGAAAATGATGTAGGGGAAATACTGCAAGCGTTTCAATTCCTCACTGTCGTCAAAATAGAGGATGTTGCGTTGACCATTCTGAAAATCAATGATGATGGGTTCGTTTTGCAGTTTTAAGTCACTGATTGTCTGGGAAAGTTGTGCGGGGTTCAACTTCTCCTTTTTCAGATTACTTCCGAGTACCTTTTTCGTGTCGGCATCAATCAACAACACCGGAACAAGGTCTTGATTGTTGATCAGCTCTTGATTGAATGAGTTAAGCAAGGAATCGCGCTGTTTTTCGAGACGAATGAGTTCCTTGGAGTCGCAATAGTAGTAGGTGTTGTACAAGCCGTCATAGATTTCGACCGTAAAAGAGGGATTGGACTTCTCCCAAGTTTGTGCGAGCACCTTGAGTGAATCTTCAAAAATTCGGGTGATTTCCTTCGCATTTAAATTTGCGTTTTGTTGGATCTCTCGGATGTCTGAGGTATCAAAATCAAGGTTAATGAATCCAGAAATTTCCTTCTCGTTGTCCATCAAAATTACAGGAATGTCCTTGTTTTCGTTGATGATTTTTAGTGGAAAGCCATAATCGGGAATCACATCCAAGGGTGTTTCTTTCGACACTTCTTTGGTGGCATCAACCCACAATTGCACTTCTTTGCGCTCCTTATCGCGCAACTGGCGGAAGGTTCGATCGGTAAGTGTCACCAATTCCAATTTCTTCTTAATGGCATCGGCCCATTGGAGGGCACGTTCACGTTCGCGGCTTCCGACCTTAGAAACGATGTTGTTGGACACAAAAAGGGATGCACCGACCATGAGGATGGCAATGACCATCAGTGCGATTTTCCATTTTTGCTTGTTCGAGTATAAATTCATGAGCCAGAACGAAGTTAACGGAATTTTGTGTGTTTGCGTATGTCGGTGAAAAAGCATTCACGGCATTTGATGGAATAAAGTACCTTTGCCCCATGGAAAAAGTGAAATCATACCTCCGCAAACCTCTATTCGTCTTTGTTGCCTTGTTTCTGTTGATTGCCATTCCATTGTTCACCTTGCCGATCAATTTGTTTCCAGGTGAAATCATCTATAAGAGCGGCTTGATGACCGTGCCAGAGCAAGCGCCCATGAGTTTGGCCTACTTCATTGGTTTGGGCTACAATGAGGCCGATATGGTGCACATTGAGTCGTTTCGCTTATTGCCACAGTCGTATTTCTTGGCCTTCTTTTTCTTGTTTGGTTTTCCTGGCTTGGGCGCCTATCGGGTGCATCTGGCCAACCAACAGCGAGGGAAAGGGAAATGAGTTACTAGTTTTGAGTTACGAATTACGAATTACGAAAAAAGGATTAAGAATTTGATGCTGCACAATCTGAAATTTGATGCTGCGCAATTCGAAGTAAGAATAAGTCCTTTGTCCTTTGTCTCTTGACTTGAGGTCTTCATATCCTAATGCCCTAACATCTAAAAAGTCTTACAGCGTAGCGGGTCTTTTGTCCCTTGTCTTGATATCTTAATATCTTAAAATCCTGACATCTTAAAATCTAAAAAGTCACTTCTCCCCCAACACAAAATACATTTTCATTTTTCCTTTTCCTTTGACTTCTATGTCACCTCGGTATTCACATTCGAAGGTGTCTTTCACCAATTCGTAGGTTGTTTCAGTAATGTTTACTTTGCCCAATTCGCCGGTGCTTTCTGCTCGGCTGGCTGTGTTTACCGTATCGCCCCAAATGTCGTACGCGAACTTTTTGGTGCCGACAACTCCCGCGACAACTTCGCCAGTGTTGATGCCAAGTCTGCATTCAAAGTAGGGTTCACCCTTGGCGATGCATTCGCTTTTGCAGTCAGTCATGTATGCTTGGATCGCCAAACCAGCACGAACAGCATCTATAGGGTTGGTTTCGTTGGCCATTGGCAATCCGCCAGCACACATGTAGGAATCCCCAATCGTTTTGATTTTTTCAAGATTGTATTTTTCGACAATGGCATCAAAAGCTGAGAAACATTGGTTCAATTCTTCAATCACCTCTTCAGGCGTCATGCTTTCACTTCGGGCTGTAAATCCCTTGAAATCTGTAAACAGCACAGAAACTTTTGGGTAGTGTTTTGCACGTGCTTTTCCTGTAGTTTTCAGTTCATCCGCCACTTCATCGGGCAAGATATTGCGGAGAAGTTTGTCCGACTGCGCCTTTTCTTCTCCCAAGGCATCGTTTGCTTCCGTCAAAGCAAGCTTGAATTTGATCACAGAAATGGTGAGTCGATAGCGTGTTTCGATCAGCAGAAACATAAAAATAGCGACAACCAATAACAACAAGCCGCCGTTGATCAGCGCCTCTTCCATGCTCAAATGGTGATTCATTTGAAAAAAGTAGGCCGATGCTGCAATGGAAGGCACAATAATCGCCAAAGAGTAATACCAATTCCATAAAACAAACATTCCTGCTCCGATGAACAGGGCCAAGTAGTTCAACGAATGTCCTGTAAAGTCATCCACTTTGATCACGCTATACGTGTACGCATTTTGTAAGGAAATGAGTAAAAATGGAATGAAAATCAGCATTTTGGAATTGATCAATTTACGCTTGTGCGCCAACAATACGAATGCTGTAATTACCGCAATGCTTAAGCGCAACGACATGATATTCCAAAAGGCATGGGGAATGTTGAGGTAGTCGGTAATACCAAAAACAGGGTCAAAAATAATGGCTATCCAAGCGCCATAGGTGTGGTATCGAGCCGACGATTTTTCTAATTCGCCTTCCCAAGTAATAGTAGTAGCTGTCATGGATGTTGCATTTGTCTGGTAAATATGCACAAAAATTGTTTTGTATTGGAAAAGACAAAGGACGTGGAGACAAAAGACAAAGGACTTTGAAATTATGAGTTACGAATTACGAATTAGGTGGCTGAGGTGCGATAGCAGACTCGAAGCCACGAATTACGAAAAAAGAATTAAGAATTTGATGCTGCGCAATTCGAAGTTTGAATAAGTCCTTTGTCCCTAGTCCCTAGTCTTGATGTCTTAAAATCTTAACGTCTTAATATCCCAATGTCCTAATCCACAAGCACCACAATCACCTCTCCTTTTTCCAAACGAAAGAAATACAGCCCATTGGGAAGATCGTCGCGGGATATGGTAATCGATTGTCCAGATAGGTGTTCGAAGCGCTTTACAGTTTGACCATACGCGTCTGAAACGATTAGGGTAGCATCGTTCAGATTCCCTGCGGTTTGGATCGTTGTCGAGGAACTGAAAGGATTCGGAAAAATCGTGAGTGCTGCATCGTTGGATTCTTCAAGACTTAAAGTCGTTTGGCCCGCCTGAATGCATGCATTTGGCGTGCTGTTGTAGGCATAATCTTTCACCGTGAACGAGGTGGATGTTGCGAATACATCCAAACGCACCCATCCGAAGTAGGTGTTTGTACCCACAACAAGTTTTAGGGCCAAATAGCGATCCGTTGCCCCCGGCCAATATCCTGTGTTAGAACCCACACCCAATGTTCCCGGGTAATTTGTACCGTACCACGAGGAGAGTGAATCACAAATGCTAGTAGACGAAGCTAGGGCCCAGGCTAAATAGTCACTACCGACGACGTTTCCCGCATAGGCATTGTTTTGTTGGGGGGAACACAGCACCCCAACGTTCCCCGCGCTTCCACCAAAGTACAGCACGAAGTCCACATTCCCGTCGTTGTTTAAGTCTAGGGAATAGGTGGCATTGGGCGTAGCGTCGGGGATGTCGGTATAGACAATTTGTGCGTTGAGTGTAGCGCTGCCAAATAACAAGAACAACAAGTTGCTTATTGTTTTTAGGGGACTGGTTGTTGTGTGCATGCGTTAACGACGTTTCTTTTTTGTGCGTGGGATTTTTATCTCTTTAAAGCGCTTCCAAGGCACTTCCTCTTTCCAGTTTTCAGGGGAATTAATCAATTCACCGTCAGCATTCCATTTCCAGGAATAAAGAGTGCCACGAATGTTTTCTTTTTCTCGGACTTCATCGCGAAACAAACTTATTTCTGTGATCTTAACATCTTGATTGTATTTCACACTGAGGATATTTCTCAAGTCTTGGGAACACGCAGTACCCGGACCAAACCAATTAAATTTTATCTCGGTGATTTTGCCTGAAATGTCAAAAAAGACGGATTTTGAATCAGTAGAAAATAATCGAAGTTGTCCGTTTGCATACCATCTTTGGGTGGTGTCCTTACCAATTGAAGATTTTCGCTGCCCATTTTCATGAAAGGTTTCTAAATAGACATACCGAGTCTCGTGTCCCTTCATGGCATAGCAGTCAATGAATAGACTTTTGTGAACAACTGGGTACTCTATTTTTAGTGATTTCTCTTTTACTTGTCGATTGTGGTATAAGCTGAACGTATAGTCAAAAATGGTGTCACCGATGGAATAGGAATAGTGCTCGTATTTCATTGTTCCATCCTCAAACCATTCTTGAACGGTATCTTTGCTGTGGTAACTTTCCAGTGTACCATTCTCATAGAAACCTTTCGACCAAATTGCCTCGGCATCGAAGTAAAGTACTGTTTCAGGGTATTTATTGATCTGCTTAATCGCGCAATCTTCATAGAATGTCATCCATGTTCCTTCGAGAAATCCATATTTGTTTCTTCGGTTTATGGAAGTGCCATTATAGAGCTCAACATAGGGCGCAACGGTGTCGTAATAATTTTCGGAGTATTCGATTTTCTTGTCTTTAAAGTAAATTTCGACATCCTTTTCGTTTAACCCTGAAATGTCATACATGATGCTAAAACAGCAATCACATGCGCAAAATACATCGGCACTTTGTGTATATGGAATCAAATAAAGTCGATTTTCTTCAACATGGATTGTTGGTTCAAAGTCCACGCAACAATTTTCAGAAAAATTCACTGTGATTTTCGTGGAGCCCTCACTTTTTTCGATTTGGGTGATTCGATTTACAATTCTGTAAGGGTCGTAGGTATCGTCACAATCCATTGCACTCCAGTTGACCAATTTTACTGAATCTCCTGAATTATTTTGTGCAATGCAATTGTGAAAAATGACAAGACAGAACAAAACAGCTACGGTCTTTGTCAGGGTATGTATACTGGTGATGTTCAAGGAAGTGTTCTTCATCTGCTTTTGATGACCGTCTTAATTTACAATGTCCGCTCTAGCGAATATAAATCAAACTTTTAATAATCCTATTGGTTTACTGCGGGTCATTCTAAGTGGAACTTGCTTATTTAGCACAATATCCTAAATTTAACAGATGATAACATACCGAAGGATTCTCTATGAGACAGTGCTCGCAGCGGTTATTGTTCTTTACCTGTTCAGTTTGATCTGGTTAATCCCTTTGTATTTCATTGGATTTTTTTACAGTTTGGTGAAAATGCTTCAACTCGAAAAGATCATTTTTTCTGACGTTTTTTTCATTCTAATCTTGTCGTCAATTCTTTGGGCTTTTCTTTTCAAAATGAAATAAAAACAATGGAAATTCAGGTTGATACAAGACGCTGGCATCATTTTTTTTGGTCTTCCATTTTCCCACATTGTTTTAGGCTGCTTTCATGTCGGGATAGACGACGGAATGCCATAGCCTTACCCTTTCTTATTCATGGGACTCATTGCCTTTTCCCTCGTTCAACTCAGTCATTGCAGGAACATGTTATGAATGGTTTCAACGTGTGTCGTGATTTAAACAGTTCAACATTTAGGAGTTCGTAGTTTACACTTCGTCCGCCGTGATTAAAATTCCTTTTTCAACCAAATCTTAAGAAATAAACACCGCAAATATGAGGCGAATAAGGAAGGTTTTCAATGCATTGGCCTCTGTTATGTGTATTTTATTCAATCAATGTTAATTTTAAATTCAATGTTATTTTTCTTCCAACACAATCAGGGCAATTCAGAATTACGGTTTTAAACCAAATAATGTCTCCAATTTTCATTCGTTTTAGTTTCTTCAATTGTTTTTTTGTAAACTTCTCGCCTCCATAAAACATCCTATCATTTTTCAGGACGTAACGATCAATTTTCTCATCTGACCAATAGGGCAATTTATCTTTTGTTATATCATATAAGTCAATTTCATTCCCATTATTTTTTATTATCGATGCTTCAAAGGAAGCAACATAAGCGTTGAACTTCGCTATTTGTGGCTCATAAGTTAAAATTAAACCAGGATTACATAATAGATACTTTCGACTTACTATTGTATCCCTGACAATTCCGAAATGAATTTTAGGGTCTTGTAATCGCTCTAAACTGTAGATTGATTGATGTAATTGTATTCCATTACTTACTACAGTAAGAATATCCTTTTCTTTTTTAATTTTTGGGAAATAAATAAATTCTTGATTAAATCGTAAAAGTGTGTCAGTGGAAGAAATGATAATTGTATTTGAATCAACATTAATTCCCGAAATCACAATTCGATTATCAAAGCCGCGATATGCGATTTTCGCTTCTGGATTAATCAAAGAATTGTTTAATAATTCAATCTGAGAAAAAATTGGATTAAAATAGAAGGCGGAACAAATGATAAAAAATATTTTCATAGGTTATTAATGCTTCTTATTTCAACAGTAACATAGGTCTTTTTTTTATTATACATAACTTATATATGTGCTCAATTGTAATTATAAAAAGTGAGTTTTACAAACAGCACTTTGCTAGCTATGCTCAACAAATTTGAAAATGTAATGTGTGTTATTTACAATTCATCAAAAGGTGAACTAATTTGACTTAGACTTTTTAAACTCACACGGGAATATATTTCTGTCGTGCGACTTGAACTATTTCCTAACAACACCTGAATATAGCGTAAATCAGTGCCGCTTTCCAATAAATGTGTAGCACAACTGTTTCGCAACCAATGTAATGTGACGGGTTTGTTTAGCAAAACGAATAGTTTGATTAATGTCTTTTAAAAGACCACTTTTCACGTCAATTTTACGCTCACACACCTTCAATTTGTTGTTGATGTTGTTCTACCTGGTATTGATTGAAATTATCCCATTTCGGTGGTGAGGTAGTTTTTCCACCATACATGGCATCGATACAAATGTTATTGTCTTTGTATTTGTCGTGCAACACGGCTAAAATTTTAAAGAAAAATTCATCCAACAAAACGATATCTTCAAATTCATTTTTGAGTTTTTTCGCATGCGCATCGGAGGGATCTATAAGTTGCAATAAGTGAAGTAACTCTGCCTTTTCCTCTTCATTGATTTCGGTGAGAAAACCATTTTTCAACGATTTGAAAACTAAATTATTCCAGACGATACTGTCATGTCCCCACATTACATTTTGAAGATGCAATGAATGCTCACAAATTAGGACAATTGCATGCAGTACATCGTTTAGATAACTGGCAGGAAATTCATCAAAGCTTCTAAATTCAAAGCCACTTTGGTACATTTTTTCCTGGTTAAAATCAAGTCCGATATCTGAAAGTACTTCGTAACCCAAAGCCAATTCGACTTGATCGCGCCACCAAATATTTTCTTCTTTGGTAAACTTTAATAGTTTTCTAAATTCTTCTACTTGATACGTTAGAATCTTTCCTTTTGCCATCGCTTTATTGAACGTACCAACTCCCGTATAACGAGCCATGACATTTCGCATCGAACCGAGCGCGAACGTTTCGTTCAGATGATACTTTTTGCTGATTGTTGCCATGATATCTGGACTTCCCAATGTCGCAATAAAAAATGGCTCAAACCACTGCAGTAAATAGATGGCGTTGGAATGCGTTTCGTCGAATTTAGGATAATCAACGATTCTACTGTTTTCTGTCAATGTAGGCAACGTAATGTGAAAATGGTACGTTCCATTATTGAACAAAACAATGTTTTCCTGATTCGACATGAACATGTTCAGACCGATGTTATACTTCGGAAAGTTTAACTTTTCAGGTAGTACAGCTGATTGGTTTATTTTATCGATGAAAAGCTTCTTGGTAGCTTTTAATTCTTCACAAGAGTCTGAAATTGTTCTGTTTTCAAAGTATTTCGTAACAAATTCAATCGAATCACCATCAAAATTTACCGATCCCGTTGGATTGTTTTTCTGTGTCAGCA
>JBDKGB010000233.1:0-4111 GCA_039798485.1 Bacteroidota bacterium | reverse complement strand
TTTCAACATGTGGATTCATTCTGTGGTTTTTTAAGAATACTCGTTAAAGTTACCAAGTTTAACCATACTTTCCACGGCGCAAATTGATTATCATAAAAAGAAGTGAGAGTTTCTAGTGATCAAAAACGAAGAAAGCCGTAACTTCAAGCGATGCAATTGACGAGTATCTTTTTGAATATACTGAAAGATAATGAACGCTTGAGAGTAAAAATGCATTGATATACCTACAATTCATGTCAAAAAAGAAAGGCAACAAGCCTACAAAAATGAAAAACAGCCTGATTCACATTGTGAGAAAGGTCTTTGATAAAAATCCAGATAGCGTACTTTCCCATAAACAGGTATGTGTACTCATTGATGTCCGCGAAAATGCACTGCGAAAATTGGTATTTGATGTGTTGCAAGATCTTGCGCACGATGGATTCTTGCAATCGCATGCGCACGGCGTATATTCTTTATCGGTTAAAAACGGGTTGGTTGAAGGAAACATTGAATTGACTGCGCGAGGGGCTGGTTTTGTTGTTACAGATGATGAAGAATCAGATATTTTCATTGCACCTCAAAATTTGGGACAAGCATTGAATGGTGACCGTGTTCGTGTACGGATTTTCAAACGCGGAAAAACAAGAAACGAAGGTGAAATTATCGCCGTCTTGGAACGTGAAAAATCACAATATGTCGGAACCATTGAGCTGCACGATAAATTCGCATTTCTTGTTCCTGACAACCTCAAAGCCGGCACAGACATTTACATTTCTAAAGAAAAATTGAATGGAGCCAAAAATGGAGATAAAGCACTGGTGAAAATTACTGTTTGGCCAAAAACATCCGACAATCCGTATGGTGAAGTTGTTGAGGTTTTAGGTAAACCTGGCTCCAATGATACAGAGATGATTAGCATTTTGTGCAATCATGGCATTGACTATAAATTTCCTCAAGCCGTGTTGGCAGAGGCGGAAACTGTAGGGATGGATTTGGATGATAAAGAAATTGCAACACGGAGAGATATGCGTGGAGTTACCACCTTTACCATTGACCCTGTTGATGCAAAAGATTTTGACGATGCCCTTTCGTTCCGTAGATTGGAAAATGGCCACATTGAATTGGGTGTTCACATTGCAGATGTGAGTCATTATGTGCGACCAGGAAGTGCCATGGATACCGAGGCATTGAAGCGTTCAAATTCTGTTTACCTCGTTGATCGAGTTGTTCCGATGCTGCCCGAACAATTGTCGAACATGGCTTGCTCATTGCGACCAAATGAAGATAAATACAGCTTCTCTGTGATTTTAGAAATTGACGAAGCAGGGATTGTTCACGACCAGTGGTTTGGAAAAACCGTAATCCATTCCAACCGCAGATTTAGCTATGAAGAAGCACAGGAAATCATCGAAGGAAAACAAGGTGATTATCGAGATGAAATCCTTATTTTAGATAAAATCGCTAAAATTTTGCGAAAATCAAGGTTAAAACATGGTGCTTTAAGCATTGAATCGGAAGAAATGCGTTTCCGTTTGAATGACCAAGGTCACCCTGTTGAGGTCATCATTAAGACCTCGAAAGATGCACATAAACTGATTGAAGAGTTCATGTTGTTGGCCAATAAATACGTGGCTAAATTTGTTGCTGTACCCAAAAAAGGTAGGGATACTGTTCCCTTTGTTTTCAGGGTACACGACCGACCAGACGCTGCGAAAATTGCCTTGTTCAATGTCTTTATTGAAAAGTTTGGTTACAAGGTGGATGCACGTCAACCGGATAAAATCGCACTCAACATCAACACACTTTTAGAAGAAATTCGTCACACTCCTGAATATTCATTGATCCAAACCATGGCAATACGATCGATGGCGAAGGCAACCTATGAAACAGATAATATTGGTCACTATGGACTAGCATTTGACTTCTACACGCACTTTACATCACCGATTCGCCGTTATGCCGACTTGGTCGTTCACCGCATCTTACAGGAAGAATTGACGACCAAAAAACACCGTTACGGAAAAGAATTAGCTGATGTGTGTAAACGCATTTCAAGAATGGAACGCAAGGCCGTTGAAGCAGAACGTGAATCCACCAAATATTTCCAGACTGTCTTTGTGAAAGATCACGTCGGTGAAGTATTTACAGGAATTGTTTCGGGAATAGCAGAGTTTGGTTTATTTGTCCGAATGGATGGAAACCAGTGTGAAGGCATGGTGCCGATGATGGAAATTCCTGGAGATCGTTTTTACTTTGATGCGGAGAAATACCGCATTGTAGGATCCCGTTTCAAAAAGGAGTACAATTTCGGAGACAAAGTTACTGTGCGCATTTCAGAAGTTCACACACGAAAAAGACAGATTGATTTGGAATTGATTGCGTAGTTAAAACGCTTATACCATTTGAATGCGCGCACTTAAATCATCGCGGTAAGAGCCTCCAATTGGAATGATTTTCTTGTCGTTTTCCAAGGCCAAATTAGGGTATTCAATCGAGGCTATTTTATCCATACGCACAATAAATGAGCGGTGTACACGAATGAAGTCTATATTACCCAGCTTCATTTCAATGTCTTTCATTGTTGAATGAATCGTATAGCGCGCATCAGCAGTGTGGATCACAACATAATCTTTTAAGGCCTCAACATAAAACACATCTTGTGTGCGTAGCTTGATCAATTTGCTGTTTGTTTTCACAAAAAAGAAATCCGAAAACACTTCCTTTTGCTCCACGACAGAATAGAGAAAATTGCGTTCTCTAATAATTTCTTGTTCTTTTTGGTGCTTGTACACGGCCAACTCAATATTGGTGTGCAAATCCATTTCTTTAAACGGCTTGATGATGTATCCAAAAGGCTCTGCGATCATTGCCTTTGTCAAGGTTAAATCGTCTGCATATGCCGTTAAAAAAATCACTGGAACAGCGTATTCTTTTTTGATGATTTCAGCTGTTTCTATTCCGGAAAGTTCTCCTTTGAGATTGATGTCCATCAAAACGACGTCTGGATTGAGTTCTTGCACGAGTTCAATCGCTTTGTCACCATTCGAACAAGCCCCAACTACACTGTAGCCAAATCGAAGTAACGAATGCTGAATATCCTTCGATACGATCGACTCGTCTTCAACTACAAGAATATTTATTTTCGTCATCTCAAAAAAGCTTGAAGCCCAAAGATATTTAAAATTTGCTGACAACTCAGGTCAAAATTACATTTCGACTTACTGAATCGAAGATATAATAGAATAAAAGAGGTTTATTTTTAAAAAGAAGATTTATTATTCTTTATTAAGGTTGTTCATATGTGTGCAAAAAGAAATTCGAAACCTTGGATTTTTGGTCATTAACAAAAACAATGGAGTTATACACAGGTTTTAATGTGGTTAAACGTACTGATTAATAAACAATTACAACGAAATAAACATTTAATGAATATTTCGCTATGTGAATATTTTCTTCTGTTATAAATACTTAATCACTGTGTTTAACTGCACTCATAACTCATCTATAAATCACCAAAACTTTGCTTGCGTATGTCATTTCCATTTTGCTTTCTTAAAATTGTTGAACTGTGCAAGACAATTCTTTGAATAGTTGTGAACCGTAATTCACAATATGATTCATTTTGATGTGTGTAACGACATCTATAAAACCCAGTGTTTACTGAATTTTATCTACGTCTAAAAAGGTCAAATGTTTAAAACTTGGCAGCATTGTGTATAAGCAGTACCTTTGAAAAACCAAAACACACGATTATGAAGATTATTCCAATTGGCGCCGATCACGCAGGATTTGAACTCAAAGAACAACTTCGTCAGTATTTAAATGACTTAGGGTATGAAGTTAAGGATTTTGGATGTTTTTCGGAAGAGAGCATTGATTATCCAGATTATGCACATCCTGTAGCAAACATGATCGAAGAGCATCCTGGAATGTTAGGTATCTTGATCTGTGGTTCTGGAAATGGCATTAACATGACGGCAAACAAACATGCTGGAATTCGTAGTGCTTTGTGTTGGAAAAAGGAAATCGCTGAACTTGCCCGCCTTCATAACAATGCAAACATTCTTGCGTTGCCCGCTCGATTTATCTCTGCAGATGAAGCAAAAGAGATGGTAGAGGTTTTCTTAAC
>JBDKGB010000232.1:0-8000 GCA_039798485.1 Bacteroidota bacterium | reverse complement strand
GATCTGTCGACATGTTGTTCAATGCCTCTTCACCAAAGATTGCCGTCACCGCAGTTCCTAGGACGATGTAAATCAAGATGATGGAAACCCCAAAAATCAAAGAATTGCGGATACCTTTCGCTTTTGTTTTACTTTGTTTTGTAAAGAAACTTACCGTCATAGGTACCATTGGAAATACACACGGTGTAAAGAGCGCCAATAGCCCACTTAAAAAGGATATAATGAAAGTTGCCCACAAAGAACGTCGCTCTGATTTTTTCTCTTTTTTACCGGCATTTTTTTCGTCATCGGCGTTGTTACCTTCGTCGTTGCTTTCTGCTGCATTTTCAGGTGCTGCTGCCGAAGTAGTATCTTGATTGGTTGCTGCATCATTTGCCGAGCAACCTTTCACTTTCACTTTAAATGGAACCGATATGTCGGGCAAGCATGTAACATCATTACACACTTGAAACGCAAAAGACCCACTCACTTCAAAATCCTTTTCTGAAAGCACTTTGATTTTGCGCTTAAGTTGGAAGCTACCCTCATGGTAGGCCAAGTCTTCATCGGCAAGGTCGTCGTGCACTTGGATCGGTTTTGGTTCGATGACTCCGCCAATCAACGAAAATTGTGCACCCTTCTTTAGGTCAAAACTTGTAGGAAAACCAAAACTTCCCTTTGGTAACTTCACCGCAGTGATGTGCCAATGTTCAACCACTCTAATTTTTGCAATGATTGTTGCTTCACAGCCATCCTGCTCGACAGAGAAGGACCATTTTACCTTATCTTCAGGTAGATCAATGGTCTGAGAAAAACTCAAGAAGGTCGTTGCAATAAAAAGGATTGCTAAAAGTCCGCGCGTAAATGTCATAATGCAGTCGTTTAATTCGGTATTTCAATGGTAAAAGGAACATCCACAGGTGGCAAGCACATGGTATCGTTGCACAGCATGTAGGTAATTGACCCTGTTACCGTTGAAGCGTTTTTTGTCGTTTTTGAAATATGCTGAATAAAGGTCACGTTGCCTTCGAAGAAGTTCAACGTTGCCTCGAAGCTCTGATCGTATTTGCGAATGGATTCCGGTTCTTCAACCTTGCCTTTCAACTTTATACCTTCGAGTTGTTCGAAGGTGAAAGCCGTCGCTACTGGACCTGCCCCGTCAGCGATGTGTTGACTGTACAAGTGCCATCCTTTCGCGATGGAGGCCGTGAATTCAATGGTTTGGTTTTCTCCATTGTACGCTACTGTCCAAGCAATTTCCTTTTGAGCGACAGCACTCAGCGACAGGTAGGTAAAAACAATCAATAAAATAGGAAATTTCATAGTTTTTCGTGTTGCTCAAAAATACGCAATGCATCGAGAAATTGAACACGACTTTCTAAAAGTTCGTTAAATTCCTGTTAAAAGTACTTACGTTACGTTGAACTCTGAAATCGAATAACGCGCTGTTGCAGCTATCGTCTGATCGGCAAATAAGCCTTTATCGAACATGTATTTTCCCGTAATCGCAATCATCGCGGCGTTGTCGGTGCAGTATTCAAATTTTGGGATGTACACGCTCCACCCGTTCTGCTCTCCTGCAGCAAGTATGGCTTTTCGCAGTCCGCTGTTCGCGGAAACTCCACCAGCAATGGCGATGTGTTTAATGCCCAAATCCTTTGATGCTTGCGTCAATTTTCGCAAAAGAATTGAAATGATCGTCACTTGAATGGAGGCGCACAAATCGTTTAAATTCTCTTCTATAAATCCAGGGTTTTTCGCAGTTTCTTTCTGTAAAAAATACAAGATCGACGTTTTTAAGCCACTAAAGCTGAAATCGTACCCTTGAATGTTCGGTTTTGAAAACTGAAACTTCGTCGGATCCCCAAGTTTCGCATGCTTGTCGACCAACGGTCCTCCAGGATAGGGAAAACCTAACAGTTTCGCTGCTTTATCGAAAGCTTCCCCTGCGGCATCATCAATCGTGCTGCCGATGACTTTCATGTTCAGATGACTTTCAACTAGCACGACTTGCGTATGACCACCCGAAACGGTCAAGCAAAGAAATGGAAATGAAGGTTTTTCCTTGTTTTCATCATCTATAAAATGAGCCAAAACGTGGCCAATCATGTGGTTGACATCAATCATTGGGATGTTCAACCCGAGAGAAAGCGCCTTCGCAAAGCTCGTTCCCACCACCAAGGACCCCATCAATCCAGGTCCACGCGTAAAGGCGATGGCATCCACATCAGAAAGCTGAATGCCAGCATTTTTCAGCGCAACATCGACCACAGGAACAATGTTCTGCTGATGGGCCCTTCCAGCAAGCTCTGGCACCACGCCACCGTACTGCCCATGGATCTTTTGTCCTGCGGTTACATTCGATAAAATGGCCGTATTTTTAAGTACTGCAGCGGATGTATCGTCACAAGATGACTCAATACCTAAGATGATTACCTCTTTTTGACTCAACTTTCAGTAAATTTGTGTTGCGAATGGCAAAAATACTTAAAATAATTGGCCGAACCCTTGGGATTTCATTTGAATGGATTCTCATTCTTTTTATGGCCTTCGCCTTCGCAATCCGCACCTCACCTATCCAAACGTATCTGGCTCAAAAAGCTGCAGCTTTTCTTTCCAAAGAATGGAACACGCGAGTTGAAGTGAAGGCGGTGTCGATCATTTTCATCGATCGAGTGGCCTTGGATGGAGTGCTCGTGATGGACCACGACAAAGACACGTTGGCATCCATCACCACGATTTATGCGACTCTCGACAAGTTAGATTTGAGGAAAAATGTACTTGACCTTGGTGAAGCAGAACTCGACGGTGGCGTCGTTCATTTATCCAGGGACGCGAAAACAGGGGAATTCAATTTTCAGTTCATCATCGATTACTTCAAGAGTGAAAAGCCTTCGAAATCAAAGCCGATGGACGTTTCCTTGCGGAAAATTCAGTTGACTGATGTCAATTTCAAATACACCGACAAGCGCGAAAAACATGAACTTGAGGGCATTGATTTTGACCATTTGGATTTCAAACACGTCAATTTATCCGCAGAAGCTTTCAGCATTGTAAAAGGAAAAATTTCTGCCGACATACGATCATTTAGTGCACAAGAGCAATCCGGTTTTACATTGGACCAATTGAGCGCCAAAGTAAATTTCAGTCCGAAGGGAATTTTGTTGTCCTCGCTGATTATAAAAACCCCCAATTCAGACATCGCTGCGCCAAAGTTGAACTTACTGATGTCGGATTATACTGACATGAGCAAATTTGTGGACAAGGTAACGTTTGATGCGCGCTTGGCGAAGAGTAAAGTGAGTTTAAAGGACGTTTCTTATTTCGCTACTGCACTGTGGGGAATGGATCAAGTCATTGAACTCAAGGCAGATGTTTCCAAGCACATCAAAGACTTAAAAATCTCTGATCTTCAACTAAAAACTGGAAAACGAACAACTTTACGCGGTACCATCAACCTCCCTGACTTCAGAAACTTTAAACATGCCTTTTTCTCTGAAAAATTAGACTACGCCTTCATTTCATTGGCCGATTTACAAAAAATCAGAATGCCCAATGCTTCCGCAAACAACTACCTATCTTTTGATAAAATCTTGCAGCGATTGGGCTATTTTGAAGCCATTGACTTGAGGTTGGACGGCTTCTATTCACAGTTTGTAGTTTCCTCAGACAAACTCAACACAAAGTTGGGAACTGTTCGCATGGACAACGGTGTTATGTTTACCCAAAACTTCGCCAACAACTCCTTCCTGTTTCAGCATTCCGAAGCCAGCGAATACGATGTGAAGGTGGAAGAATTTCAGCTTGGACAATTTCTCGACAACCGAAGTCTTGGCGTTGTGGACGGAACATTTTTCTTGACGGGTGAAGCATTTTCATTGAGTGACATTCATTTCACTGAAATCACTGGAAATGTGAATCGTTTTGATTACCTCGATTATGCCTACACCAACATCGTCGTTAAAGAAGGTAGTTTTGCCGACAACTTGTTCAATGCCAAGATTGATGTGAAGGACGATAATTTGGATCTGGAATACGACGGGTTCATTGATTTCGCTGACAATCAGCACATGTCCTTCACCATCGATTTAAAGAAAGCCCTTCTCAGCAAATTGCACATTGCCGAACGTGACAGCACCAGTTTAAAAACAAATTTTGTCGTTGACATCTATGGCAAGGAGGCCAATACGATGTCTGGAAATGTGAAGATGAAAGGTTTGCTGTACAAGGAAGGACGCAATGAAATACAGCTTCCGGACATCGATATTACCGTTAATCGATCGATCAAAGAAGACAAATTCACCATCGTGAGTCCGATCGCAGACATCAGCTTGACAGGAAAAATAGACTTCTCCACCTTGGTCGATGATTTCATGCAGCAGTTTGAAAAAGTTTTCCCTTCCATTGTCGCAGCGCGTGGAAATACAAAAAAAGGCAAGGGCACAAAGAGTAATTTCGTTTACAACCTGACAACAAAAGACACCAAAGATTTCTTGGCCATCTTCGTACCTGAACTGTCTATAGCACCAAAATCAATACTTGTCGGAAACTACAGCGGTAAAGATGAAAGTTTCACGATGGCATTTTTGTCATCTGAAATCAAATACCAAGATTACGCCTTCCGAGGGATTGATTTGAAACAAGCCATGACCTCTTCAGAAATTCAAGCGGTCTACAACCTAAAGCAGTTTCAGTACAAAGACAGCATTTCGTTAGACAACGTGAAATTCAGCACTGTTGGAGGAAAGACGGGATTGACGTCCGATTTGACGTGGAATACGGGAACAAAAAACGAAACCGACATTGCTTGGAAGACGACCATTGTGAATAGCAATCACATCAACTTTGTGCTCGAGCCGTCCTATTTCAGTATCAACGACATGCGGTGGGACATTGAGAACCAATCGGACATCTTGATTACCGATCGCGATGTGCACATCTCCAAATTAAAACTTCAAAAAAACAATAGCTCAAACCCACAAAGTGGATCAAAAAAAGATCAGTACGTGAGCATTGATGGTTGTATCTCGCGGAATGATGCCGACCGTTTAAATTTCAAAGTGCATGATCTCGACTTGGGGGAATTGGGCGAATTGATCGGGTCTGAAATGAATCTGAGAGGTTCTTTGAACAGTTGGGGATACATTTCCAATCCGTACGAAAATCTGACCTACTTAGGCGATGTGAGTATCGAAGGATTGTATTTGAACAACCAAGAAGTCGGTGACATTTATGCGCAATCCGGTTGGAACAAAGCATCGCAAAGCATCGCAATGAATGGCGATTTGATTTATCGTGGACATGAAACATTTGTCTTCGAAGGCCATTATTTTACCGAGCGCAAAGCGGAGAACATTGAACTGGATTTGGTTTTTGAAGAAACAGACATTCGTTTTGCCAATGCTTTTCTTGACGCAGATGTAGTCAGCAATGTACGCGGGAAATTGGATGGTAAACTTCGCGTAAGTGGTACGCCTGATTTCCCAAAGCTCGATGGCTCCTTGAAGCTCCTAGAGGGAAATGCTAAAATGGAAATGCTAGGAGTCAATTTTGGCTTCAATGGAAAAATCTCTGCCGATGAATACGGGTTCTACATTGACAATATGCCCGTAAACGACGAGGAAGGAAACACAGGGTCTTTGATTGGATCCGTGTATCACAACCAGTACAAAGATTGGAACTTCGACTTGCAGTTCGACCTTGAACAAGATTTCTATGCCCGTGGAAAAAATGGACCACTTCCGTTGCAGAAATTCTTGGTGCTCAATACCGCCTATAAAGAAGGTGAAACCTATTATGGGAAAGCGTATGGTACAGGAACGGCGAATATCTTCGGCTATACAGACAATTTAGAAATCACCGTTGACATTAAAACAGAAAAAGGTACCCAAATTTACTTCCCAATGTTTGGCGTATCTGAAATTTCGGAGGAGGATTCATTTGTACACTTTAAACCCAAAGGTGCTCAAGGGTCCACCGCCGATCCAAAAATCAATTTCTCAGGAGTTTCTCTCGATTTGAACTTTAGAGTGACGCCCGATGCCAAGCTTAAAATTATCTTCAACGAACAATCGGGCGATGAAATTTCCGCCACAGGTTCGGGAGATATTGCCATGCAGCTCGACAACCTTGGTGATTTGACGATGGAAGGAACCTTCCGCTTGAAGAATGGATTGTACAACTTTGCAATGGGTAGTTTGAAACAGAAATTTTATATCGAAGAAGGAGGTACCATTTCCTGGACGGGAGATCCCTATACGGCCAATATTGATTTGAGCACTTACTTGATTGTGAAAGCCAACATCAATGAGATTTCACCCGATCAGCTGCAAGGGAACAGTAAAGGAAATCAGCAAGACATCTATTGTTACCTGAGTTTGAAGGAAAGCTTATTGAAACCAACAATCGGGTTTGGCATCAAAGCACCTAAGGCAGATGAAACAAGTAAGGCACTGATCGATCGCATCACCAACGATAAAGATGAATTGAACCGACAGTTTTTCTCACTCATGTTGATGAAGAAATTCCAACCACTCAAAGGATCTGCAGCTTCAGGTAGTTCCACAGCAATGGACCTTGCCTCCAACCAAATCAACTCCATACTTGATAAGGTATCCAAAGATTACAAGATGAATGTGAACCTAGATGCCGATCAAAACACAGGTGAAAGTTCATTTGAATTTGGTATTAAGAAAGGCTTTATTGATGACCGCTTGATCTTCACTGGTTCGTTCGGAGTAGAAAACAGCTCTGGCGCGCAACAGCAACAAGGACAAAGCGCACTCATCGGTGATGTGAGTCTCGAATACTTGATCAATGAAAGCGGTACATTCCGTATCAATGTGTTCAACGAATCCAACGATTACAGCATTATTCAAGATAAGAACCTTGGACCTTTCAGTCAAGGAGCTGGTTTGCATTACCAAGAGGATTTTGACACCTGGGAGAACTTTAAAATCGGACAGTACTTTTTAGACATCTTCCGTTCAAGAGAAAATAAAAAATTCCCAATCAAACGAAAAAGACGTCAAACGTCCGTTCCCCCATTGGGTGATAGTGGCAGTTTACTTCGGATTCGAAAAGAACAACATTCTTGATTAATCTCTATTTTTATCGCTCAATAAAGACGAATTTAGCCGTATGAAAAAAGTACTTGTAGCCAACCGTGGAGAAATTGCTCGCCGTGTAATTCGCACCTTAAAACGCATGAATATTGCCACAGTGGCTATTTATTCAGATGCTGACAGAACAGCACCGCACGTTTTGGAAGCAGATGAAGCCGTTTATGTTGGACCAAGCCCCTCCTCGGAGAGTTATTTGCGTCAAGATGTGATTTTGCAATTTTGCAAGGAGTTAGGCGTGGATGGTATCCACCCAGGCTATGGTTTCTTGTCCGAAAATGCTGATTTCGCACGAAAAGTGAAAGATGCGGGAATGAAGCTCATTGGCCCCTCCCCTGAATCGATGGATGTCATGGGTGATAAACTCAGTGCAAAGCAAGCCGTTAAAAGCTACAATGTACCACTCGTTCCTGGTGTTGATAGTGCCATTACCGATGTGAATGAGGCGATTAAAATTGCAGAACAAGTTGGGTATCCTATTCTTATCAAGGCTTCTGCTGGTGGAGGCGGAAAGGGAATGCGCCTTGTGGAGCGATCAGAAGATTTTATCGAACAAATGCGCATGGCACAAAACGAAGCACGTTCCTCCTTTGGTGACGATGCCGTGTTCATCGAAAAATTTGTCAATAAACCCCGACACATTGAGATTCAAGTTTTTGCCGATCAGCATGGAAATGCCGTTTACTTGTTTGAACGGGAATGCTCCATCCAACGCCGTCATCAAAAGGTAGTTGAAGAAGCACCAAGTGCCATTTTAACGCCAGAATTGAGACAAAAAATGGGTGAATCTGCTGTTGCAGTGTGTCAAGCATGCAACTACGAAGGTGCAGGAACAGTTGAATTCCTCGTGGATGCCGACATGAACTTCTACTTCTTGGAAATGAATACACGCCTTCAAGT
>JBDKGB010000231.1:0-3904 GCA_039798485.1 Bacteroidota bacterium | reverse complement strand
GATACCTCATTGATGATCAATGTTTGGGCATTCATTGCAGCAACTGAAAACAAGAAAAATAAAAGAGCGAAAATCCGCATGTTGATTCTATCTAAAAATGATGCTAAAAGTAAGAAAAACGAAGTCAACTTTCGCGTGTTTTATGAATTTGACCAAAACTTCATGATTCCTTAAAAATGAACATGTTCAGAAACAATCTCCATTCCCAAAAAGCTTTGCGCTTTGCTATTAAAAACCTCGGTGTTTTCTGATGTTAAAAAGTGAATTGCTCCACTTTTAGCACAGCGAATGTCGATCTCGGGATGAGCCATCAGGTAGGCATCCAATTTCTCCGCAACAATCGGCCCTTGTGACACGACCTCAATGCCTTCAGGAACGATACTTTTGATGTAATCTCCGATCAATGGATAATGGGTACACCCCAAGACAATGACATCAATTTTCTCGTCTTGTCGAAGCAAGGCTTGCACATCCGCTTGGATGAATAATTTTCCACCATCCGTCAAGTAATTTCCTGTTTCAATCAGTGGAACCCACATCGGACATGCCTGCTGAACAACGCGTGTATCTGGAGAAAATTTATGCAATTCAATTACATAAGATTCCGAACGTACTGTACCTTCCGTAGCGAGCACACCAACATGCCCTGTTTTGGTCATTGCACCGATCACTTCTGTACTAGGGCGTATAACCCCTAGAACGCGATTGTTAGGTGCCAAATGCGGAAGATCATTTTGTTGAATGGTACGAAGTGCTTTCGCTGACGCCGTGTTGCAAGCAAGAATTACCAGTGGACAGCCGCGCGCAAAAAGTTCGTTGACCGCCTCGAGGGTATATTCGTATACCACATCAAATGAACGGTTTCCATAGGGTGAACGCGCGTTGTCCCCCAAATACAAATAGTCGTACTGGGGCAAGCGATTGCGGATTTCTTTCAATACCGTCAAACCGCCATAACCTGAATCAAAAACTCCAATTGGCCCTGTTAAATTCATTCGCTAAAAACTGGTGCGAAGGTACGAAAGTCCATGAGATGATAAAAACAAAAACGGCGATCAAAAATTGACCGCCGTTTTCTATAAACCTTTATGTTGCTTATTTCTTCATTGCCGCAGCATCCAAGATCAACAATTCTGTAATTACCTCATTTGTAATGTCTGTACCTCCATCAGAATAGAGTACAAGACTGAAATCATCAATGGACAATACATAATTCAATTTCTTGCGCTCAGCAACAATTTTCACTGCTTTCTGCACACGTTCCAAAATTGGTTGATTTAGATCTTGTCCAAAAATTTGCATTTCTTGTTGCAATGCTTGCTCACGATCTTGAACAGCTTGTTGCTTTTTCATCAACTTTTCCTCCTCAATTTTAATCATTACTTGAGGCATATTTGCACGTCCATTTTCATAGATCGCGAGCGCTGCTTGGAAATCTTTCTGCATTTCTTGCAACTCTTCAACACCTTTCGTTTCATAATCTTGAAGAATTTTCATTGCTTCCTTGCGCGAAGGCATTGTATCCAACAATTTCTGCGTATTCACGTGGCCTACTTTAGACTGGGCAACTGCTGCACCGACACTGAACATTACCAATAGGGCCAATACTAACTTTTTCATTTTTTGATTTTTAGGGTTATGTTTATTTATTACCTGTGATGCCCATTTCTTTTAACACTTCATCACTGATATCGTACTTACTATCTGCATACACAAGGTTACTTTGATTCGCTTTATCAAACACAAAAGAATAGTTTCGTTTTGAGGCGACCTTTTGCATGGCGTCATAAACGCGGTCTTGAATAGGCTTGATCAACTCTTGGCGTTTTTGAAAATAGTCTCCATTCACACCAAAGCGCAACTTTTGCATTTCCATAGCTTCCGTTTCGAGCTTCTCGATCTCTTCTTTCCGCTTCGTTTTCTCTTCGGTTGGTAAAAGAACCTCTTCACGCGCAAAATTGTCTTTCTTCGTTTTCAAAACTGCGTATCGTTCTTCAATTTCCTTTGTCCAACGATCGGCCAATTTATCCAACTTCTCCTTTGCTTCTTTGTATTCTGGAACGTTATCCAAGATATAGTCAGAATCGATGTATGCGTATTTTTGGGCAAACGCAAAGTATGTGCCAAGTACAAATACAAAAGAAAGAATGATACTTTTCATCGTTTTTTTTTGCTGCGAAACGCCGAAGATAAACATTTTATTGCGCGTTACCAAAGATTAAAGTTCACCAAGATTCATCCCAATGGTAAATGTCAACTTCGGATAAAAGCCTTTTTTATCGATCGAACCGTCTGATCCATTGGCATTCATGAAATCTCTCGACCACGAATCCAATTTGTCAAATCCAAGACCGTAGTCAAGCCCAAGCATACCAAACATCGGCAAGAACACACGGATACCAACCCCGGCTGAACGCTTCACATTGAACGGATTGAATTTCGCAATAGAAGGGAATGTATTTCCAGCTTCAGCAAAGAGTAAGGCATAGAACGTCGCTGAAGGATTCAAAGAGATTGGATAGCGCAGCTCCAAGGTATATTTCGCGATAATTGGATCGTTTCCAGATGAAGAAATCGAGTTGTCATCGTATCCTCTCAAGGCAATGATTTCACGACCACCAAGCTGATTTACACCTGTCAAACCACTACCACCCAAAGCAAAGCGATCGAATGGTGTAATTCCTTTTCCTGCGGTATATGCACCCATAAATCCGAATCCAAAGCGTGGCATCAAGACCAATTTCTTATCTGCTGTCAATGGCAGGAACCACTCACCCGTAAACTTAATCTTGAAGTACTCCAAATACTTATAGCGTTCCTGATTGTTGAGCCCAGAATAGTCATCTATGTTATCAAAATATGAGTACGGCAGCGTTCCTTTCGCCATGAAGGTGAAACTCGATCCACTTTGCGGATAAATTGGCGCACTCACCGAGCTACGTTGCAAGACATACTTTAGTGCAATGTCATTCGCATACCCATTCGGGAAAATTGGGAAACGCATGTCATCAACAACATCATAATATTGGTAGCTCAATTCGTAATATGCCGTAAAGTAGTCATCTGGCCATTTTTTACGACGACCAAAACCAAGCGACGTCCCTGTGATTGAAATCCCTGTGTAGGCGTCATTCGAAGGCAAATAACCGTTACCAAGTGCCGTGTGGTTCATCGAGAAGGACAATGAATTTGGTTTCTTTCCACCTAACCACGGCTCTGTGAATGAGAAGTTGTACCCTTGGTAATAACGACCGTTCGTTTGCGCACGAATGGACAAGCGTTGACCATCTCCACCTGGAAGTGGTGACCAAGAACCCTTCTTGAAGATGTTTCTTGTCGAGAAGTTGTTGAATGTTAAACCAAGCGTACCGATGATTCGTCCATTTCCTGTAGGACCAGCACCTCCATAACCTCCTGAAAGTTCAATCTGATCGGATGATTTTTCTTCTACAACATATTCTATATCCACGGTACCATCAGCAGGATTTGGGATTGGATTCACTTGGAACCCTTGCTCGTTGAAGAAGCCCAATTGCGCCAATTCACGCTGGGTACGTATGATGTCATTTCGGTTGAATAAATCCCCAGGCTTCGTTCTGATCTCACGACGAATGACGTTGTCGTTGGTCTTCGAGTTACCACGAATGATAATTCTGCGCACACGAGCTTCTTTCCCTTCGATAATGCGCATTTGGAAGTTGATGTGATTGTCTTGGACA
This sequence comes from Bacteroidota bacterium, assembly GCA_039798485.1. Classification (GTDB taxonomy): domain Bacteria; phylum Bacteroidota; class Bacteroidia; order Flavobacteriales_D; family Crocinitomicaceae; genus M0103. Next base: position 185 of record JBDKGB010000231.1, on the reverse strand, counting down.
TTTGTTTCAACCGGTATGATCTGGAAGAACAAATACCCGCGATCCATGTACAAGGAAGAAATGTCTCGTCCATCTTCACTCATGAACAAGCGTTTCTCAATCAACGATTTATTGAAGATATCACCACGCTTGATGCCCAAAACAGTATCGAGGTAAGAGGATCTAAATTTGGTGTTTCCAATCCA
>JBDKGB010000230.1:0-2785 GCA_039798485.1 Bacteroidota bacterium | reverse complement strand
AGTTCATGCGCCAAGCCAATTGTCCCTTCTCTTTCCAATACAGATTCTTCAAGATGAATTGACGAACGCCGTCCGAGTCGATGTGCTGCTTTAAAATGGCTTCCGCCTCACTGCGTACTTTAATCGTTTCCAAATCGATGGCATGCATCCCTGCGATGATGTGATCGTGGTGCTGCGGGTAAGATTTGACACCGATGTCCACCACTATCAATTTTTCCAAGTTAGAAGGGTAGAGCTGCGCGTAATGCATCGCGACCTTCCCACCCATCGAATGGCCCAATAAAATCACTTTAGAGAGTCCTAGCGAACGAAAGAGCGTTTCCACGTCCTCTGCCATCAGGGCATACGAAAAGTCATCGCTCCACGGCGAATGGCCATGGTTCCTCAAATCGACCAAAATTACCCGGTAATATTCCGACAAGCGCTTGGCATGTGTTTGCCAATTGTCTGAAAATCCAAACAAACCGTGTAAAATCACCAAGGGCTGACCCTGTCCCATTTCCCTGTAATACAAATCCATCTGCGAAATTTAATCCACCGAATCACTCATAATCGCCTCGATGTAGTTCAGGATTTTCTCCCTACCGAAAGCAGATTCACTCGACGTCGTAAACACCGGAGGTAGTGCCTCCCACGATTGCAGCATCACCTTTTTGTATTTCGCCAAGTTCTTTTGAAGGGCACTCGACGACAGTTTATCAATCTTCGTGAAGACCATAGAGAACGGAATCTCCTTGGATCCACACCAATTCATGAATTCCAAATCAATTTGTTGCGGTTCAAGACGGCTATCCAAGAGCACAAACACATTCATCAACGGTCCACGCTTCGTGAGGTAATCCACGATGAATTTCTCCCATTTCTCGCGCTGCACCTTCGACGCCTTCGCATACCCATACCCTGGTAAATCGACCACATACCACTGTTCATTGACAATAAAGTGGTTAATCAACTGAGTTTTACCCGGACGACCCGACGTTTTTGCCAGATCCTTTCGTTCCATCAGCATGTTGATGAGTGAGCTTTTTCCCACATTCGAGCGACCGATAAAGGCAAATTCCGGCTTTCCATCCGTTGGACAGAGGGTATGGTTGGTGTTCGAAATAACGAACGATGCGCTTTTGATTTTCATGATGGGGCAAAGGTAAGGATAATAAAAAATGAAGAATTAAAAATAATAGGAACCTTCTTCGCTCGTTGAGATTCGAATGTTAAAACCTGGATTTATTCCTTACTCCATAAACCGAAGACGGTCAATGCTCCATCAGCGCAGCGGTCTATGTTCCATCAGTCCGCAGCACGGGAAAATCGTTAGGACTTCCCCATGCCTTTCAAGCACTCGTTGGCTTACAGGACGAAGAACTTCTAAGTTCTAAAAGGGATCTACATCTCCACCATCTTTAAAATGCATTTTTTTTCATGTCAATACCAATTCACTTTGAAAGTTTAACTTTACATTCATTCTGTCTACACTGATGTCAAATTACAAACCAGCCCCAAATGAACGAAGAAACTACAGCAATAGATATACAATCGCTCGTTGAAGATTCAACACCTGATTTGCGCATAAAAAGTGTCAATTTGTTGGCGCACCCAGATTCACGCTTGGATACAAGGGATAGAAAACGCCATCCGTTGTCTGATGAAAGTATTCCGTATCGCGACATGACCAACGCTTCAACGAAAAAAGAAAGTATTCGTCAGTTAATTGAAAAGCTTGATGTAAAAAGGAGTATACGTTACCAACGCACCATTGAAGACACGTATTGCAATGTATATTCTTACGATTTTTGCCACTTCTCAAACGTTTATTTGCCCACAGTTTGGTGGACAGACGAATCGCTTGAAAAAATACTCAATGGGCAAGAAGTGATTCCTGTTTTTGAAGATACGGTTGAAACGATATACTCTAGTGCGATTCACGATTGGTTTTTAAAATGGGGAGCTTCTTTTGGATGGAAACGCATGACAAATCTCGACGAAATACAACAAAAAGTAAATGAAGAGGGCGGCATTGGGATAATCTGTGCAAAAAGAAAAATCAAAGGACTTTCTGGCCACATCGTACCTATCGTTCCTGAAACGAATGGAAAAAAGGCCTATCGAGAAAATGGCGTTGTGATATATCCATTGCAGTCGCAAGCAGGAAAACTGAATTACAATTATTTTTCAAAAGCACGAAAAGACTGGTGGAATCATGAGCGCTATTCCTCTCATGTCTTCTACTACCATGATTAAGCAAAAACTTTTCAGTCAAACCAACCCATATACACCTTATCAAGCCAAGAAATTAAATGGAAATCAATCAGAAAAACAACTATTACTGGGGAATTGGATTAGAAAACGAAACCTACATGCAATTCGAAGAATCTATCCTAGTTTCTGGTGCATTTATTCAGGAAAAAATTGGCCGTGAACGCTATAGTATCGATTATCGCAAGTGCTATAAATCTGGTAACCTTGCGCTTCTTTTAGAATGTTTAGATAAGGATAAAAATTTCAAAATAAGTCGAATGATCAACAGTCATTCACTCGAAAAACTGGACACCAACTATCAGCACAAGACCATAGCATTTACAACACCATCCATTGATAATCCTGAATATCTTGGCAAATCAATTCTCGAAGTGTTTCTGGAAGATCAGCCATACAATATTCAAAGTATGCTGACACAGAAAAACAATCCAACGGGATCGGTAAATTTTGATGGTGATTCGATTGAATTTGTTACGAAATACTTTGAAAACAGAACAATTTCAGACTCTTGTGAAGAATTAAAAGCTAC
>JBDKGB010000229.1:0-3012 GCA_039798485.1 Bacteroidota bacterium | reverse complement strand
TCCATGTAGTCTAGTCCATATTTCACAGACAAATAAGGCGTGTCTTCTACACCAGGTGCGTCGTGGCTAGTTCCAAAACTGAATGAATTTGCTGTTCCGACATAAATGAGGCGTTTCACGCCATGTTTTAGAACTGCATTTATTATGTTCTGTGTGCCTTCGATATTGACACGATTCACCATTTCGTTGCGAGGTGGATATACACTGGTAGCCGCTGCACAATGGAAAACTATTTCTTTCCCCGAAACAGCATTAGTAATCGAATCCGCGTCAAGAATATTCCCGTGAATGACCGTGATAGGCAAACCTTTAAGTGTAATAGGATCTTTACCGGGCTCTACAAGTACGTGTACATTGTAATGGCGGTGAATGAGTTCGCGAACAAGGTTGCTTCCTAGCACGCCGTCAGGACCGGTAACGAGAATTTCCATACAGTGGTTATTTCGTGCAAAGGTAGTCCCTTATTTTGGATTAGTGTCGTGTTGACACTTAAGAAAGGTTAAATAGAAATTAATGAAACCGAAGTTCTAGTATACATTAATTGCAATGCCAAAGAACACGGTAAGTTCGTGAATTTGAATATTCAATGAGTCCATCTTTATCGCATGCGTCAGGAGAAGGCACGCTGCTATTGGTTGTGGCGAACGAACCATCGACATTTTGTTGTTGAGTCTCCTTGTAACAATTACACATTCCATTTGCAGATGTAGGACTTTCAGTGCTGCAAGCCGCCAGTAATGGTAGTATGAATAGGAGTTTTTTCATCGATCTATGACTTTGTAAGTGTATGATTATGAGTGCAAAAGTAATTATAGATTTTCAATCGAACACAAATTATTTTTAATAACGTGCTGTTTTATATCTATTTACGTGTTTGTACTTAGAACGTAACACTAAACATTTAGGTTCTGCTGAAATTTTATTTCAGTTTGATGTTAGAAATAGATTTTGTTGATTTGTACTAAGATGTAATTATTCTATTCTTGTAGTTCGTATTGGATAAAACGTGCTCGAATCAACGTGTATATTCCTTTAGAGGGACTCAAGGTAAGGTGAAGAAAGTGCGAAAAATCCTTTAAACAGGAACAGGTATTAAAATTTTATTGAGATGATATCATTTTGGATTCTTGCAATCACAGATTGGGAGAAACACACTTGGTTTGAACGTATTGTTACAGTTATTTTATGTTTGGTAATGGACTACGGCTACCTGTGTAAGTACACGGATATTTTTTAAATGAAGTGAACGTATTGTTTCAAGCTTAGTTTGTAGGTAGTAGAAATTAGCGGATTACCATGTGATCCTGAATTTTGGGCGCATATCAACCAAAAAACCCTGCCTTTCTGCGAAAGTCAACTGAATTTTTTGATTTTTCTTGCCATTCAAGCGTTGCTTGATGGCTGAAGCGGATTACTACGTGATCCAGAATTTTGTGTGCATATCAACCAAAATCCCCTGCCTTTCTGCGAAAGTCAACTGAATTTTTTGATTTTACTTGCCATTCAAGCTGCTCTTGATGGCTGTAAAATCAAAAAACCCAGTGCGTTGCACCGGGCTTTTTGGTTGAGGTCTCGAGCGGATTCGAACCGCTGTACACGGTTTTGCAGACCGTTGCCTAGCCGCTCGGCCACGAGACCACTAGGAGTGCAAATATACCAAAAAAAATTATTCCTCAATGAGGATTGCGACATTGTCAACATCTCCATTGATTGGAGGAGTGAGTTTTGTAATCTTGACGCGTAAAAATTCTATAGACCGAGCTTCTATTTTTATTCGATCAAAAATGCGTTGTCCAACATGCTCAATCAACTTTGAACGAATCGCCATCTCTTCCTTAACAATCTGGTTGATCAATACGTAATCTACTGTTAAAGATAAATCATCCGTGAGCGCCGCTTGAGTGAAGGTTGTATTTAACATAACATCAACCAAATAATGCCCACCAATTTTTTCTTCTTCGGGCAAGCAGCCGTGAAAGGCATAAATTTTTATTCCGTTGACTTCAATCGTGTGTTTCATGCCTTGTTTTTCAGAGCTTCAACAGCTGTAATTCCTTGATTCATACGAGATAAGCACTCTTCTTTTCCAAGGAATTCAGAGATTTCAAACATGCTTGGACCCATTCCTGTTCCGGTCAGCAATAGACGGAAAAGTGGCAAAACAGCACCGATCCCCATGTTTTTCTCTGCAAGGAAGGTTTTGAAGCTGTTTTCTATATTTTCTTGATTGAAGGTTTCAATATTTTCCAATACAGTTTTCCACTCACCCAAAAGTGCCGCCGAATCGTCTTTCCATTTTTTGGACACTGTTTGTTCGTCGTAAGTTGTCGGAGCTTGAAACAGGTATTCGCCATCTGTGAGGATGTCACGAACAAAGGTCGCACGCTCTTTCATCAAGTGACAAATCGTAGCGCGTGATTTTTCGTCCAATGGTTGGTCAAGTTCTGCCGCAAGCATTTCAGCAAGAAGGTCCTCAGGTGTATTTCGGAGGTATTGTTGTTGAAACCATTTTGTTTTATCGGGATCGAACTTCGCTCCTGCTTTCGAGACACGGTCAAGCGTAAACACTTCACACAACTCTTCCAATGAAAATATTTCTTGTGGGGTTCCTGGGTTCCATCCGAGGAAAGCTAGCATGTTGATGAAAGCTCCTGGAAAATATCCTTTTTCACGGTATCCAGAATACAACTCTCCTTCGGCTGTATGCCAGTCTGTAGGAAAAACAGGGAAACCAAGACGGTCACCATCACGCTTAGATAGTTTACCGTTCCCATCAGGACGAAGCAGTAAGGGAAGGTGAGCAAATTGTGGACAGTCCCATCCAAAGGCTTCGTACAGCATAAAGTGTAGCGGAGCAGAAGGCAACCATTCCTCACCGCGAATGACATGACTGATTTCCATCAAATGGTCATCAACGATGTTCGCGAGGTGGTATGTAGGCATGCCGTCACTCTTAAACAAGACTTTGTCGTCCAAGTTGTTGGTGTTCACCACTACCCATCCACGAATGAT
>JBDKGB010000228.1:0-3951 GCA_039798485.1 Bacteroidota bacterium | reverse complement strand
TGATCTTTCAAGCGAATGGCGATGGTGTCGTGACGCTTTGTGGTGAGGCGCATCCCATCGATGAAATTGTGCTCATCGGTAAAATCGCTGATCACAAAACAGATCGTACGTTTCTTTTGGGTGTTGCGCAAAAATTTCAAACCCTCATTGACGTCGGTGCCTTGCGAAGTGGCCTTGAATTCAATCAATTCTCTTAAGATCAGGAGGGTATGTTTCTTTCCTTTTTCGGGTGCAATGTACTTTTCAACCGTATCGGAAATGAAGATTGCACCGACTTTATCATTGTTTTCAACGGCTGAAAAGGCAAGAATAGCGGCAGTTTCCAGCGCTAAATCACGTTTTGTACGTTCGGTCGTTCCAAAATCTGTAGAACCGGAAACATCAATCACCAGCATGATGGTCAACTCGCGTTCCTCATTGAATACCTTCACGTAGGGCTCGTTGTAGCGTGCGGTGACATTCCAGTCTATTGTGCGAATTTCATCGCCAAAGTGGTAATCACGCACTTCACTGAAAGCCATTCCTTTTCCCTTAAAGGCGGAATGGTATTCGCCCGAGAAAATGTGCTTGGTCAATCCTTTTGTTCGGATCTCCAGGCGACGAATTTTTTTCAGCAGTTCGGAAGTTTCCACGAGATGCAATTAAGGTACTTCAACCTTTCCGATGATGCGGGAAAGAATTTCTGTTGCGTTCATGTTTTCTGCCTCCGCTTCGTAGGTCAATCCGATTCGGTGACGCATCACATCAGGAGCAACAGCGCGAATGTCTTCAGGGACTACATAGGCGCGACCGTTCAAAAATGCATGGGCTTTACCTGCTAGGGCAAGGTTGATGCTCGCGCGAGGTGAACATCCGAAAGAGATGAGTGGTGTCAAGAATCCGAGGCCATATTTTTCTGGGGAACGTGTTGCGAAGACGAGGTCAACGATGTACTGTTCAATTTTTTCATCCAGATAAACATCACGCACCAAAGCTCGGGCGCGTGCAATGTCCTCCGCCTTCATCACATTTACACACGATGGCAATCCGCCCGTGGTGACATTGGCGCGAATGATTTGTTTTTCTTCTTCCTTGTTCGGGTAACCGAGATACACTTTCAGCATAAATCGATCGACTTGTGCCTCAGGAAGTGGATACGTTCCTTCTTGTTCGATAGGGTTTTGTGTTGCCAAGACTAAAAACGGACTTGGGAGTGGATAGGTGGTGTCGCCGAGTGTGATTTGACGCTCTTGCATCGCTTCCAATAAGGCGCTTTGCACCTTAGCAGGGGCACGGTTGATTTCATCAGCCAACACGAAATTAGCGAAAACAGGACCTTTTTTTACCGTGAATTGCTCACTTTTTTGGTTGTAAATCATCGTACCCGTCACATCTGCTGGGAGCAAGTCTGGGGTAAATTGGATCCGGCTAAACTGTACATCTATGGCTTCTGAAAGTGTTTTGATGGCGAGTGTTTTGGCAAGACCTGGAACTCCTTCTAACAAGACATGTCCATCGGCAAGAAGTGCGATGAGCAAGCGATCAATCATGTAGGTTTGTCCGACGATGACTTTCGCAATTTCCTCCTTCAATTGCTTGATGAGGATAAATTCCAATTGGATCTTGTCATTCAAGAGCCGTAGCGCTTCTGCGGGGGTATTTGTATGTGTAGAATTGTCGTTCATGCGGGTTTTTTGTGCGAAACACGCAAAGTTGAAAAACATTCACCCCACGACCTTTGGAAGTGCTGTTAAATCTTGTTAATATTGTGTAGCTAACCACTTAACGATGATGAATACACGAACCTGTCAAGAATGCAGTCATGTATTGACTGGCCGCAGGGATCAGAAATTTTGTTCTGACCATTGCCGAAACTCCTTCAACAACCGAAAAAATGAAGATGCCACAGAGCACATGCGGCGGGTCAATAACATTTTGCGAAAAAATCGGCTCATTTTAAAGGCCTACCTCGCAGAAGAAAACACCAAGGTTCACGGCATACGGCTAGCCGATGAAGGATTTAATTTCCATTACTTCACGAATACCTACCGCAACTGCGATGGCATCGATTATTTCTTCTGTTACGACCACGGCTACATACTATTGGAAAATGATGTATACCAAATCGTCTTGAAGCAGGATTCACTACGCTAAGAGCTGTCTATCAATATTTTCCTAAAACTGAAATTGAACTTTGAATTAAAAGTGTTCTTTTGCAATTGGAATGGGAGCGCTCGGTACAAAGGCACAGGTGATGAAGGGGATAAGCAGAAGTTTATTGCTTCTAGGTTTCTTGCTACCTTATTTCTCTGTGCTTTCAATGTCAAATGAGGAGCAGACGATCATCTCGTCGATTGAGAATAAAATTCAAGCAGGCCAATTCAATCAGGCAGAAGCACAATTAAAACGTTGCATCAAGGCAAATACTGGTTCCTTAGAAGCCAACTATGCGTACCGGAAATTATTGTCAAAGGTCTTCCTGCACCAACAGATTTTTGACAAATACCTCAAAAGTTGTGATCAGGCACTCAAGGTTGCGCGTCGGCTAGATCCAATTTATGTTGCTGAAGTTTATGCGAACAAAGCGTACTACTGGCATTACATGATGTGGTCTGACAGTGCGTTGGTGTATTCCAATAAGGCCATGCGGCTTTTTCGGAAGCATCAGTCGTCCAAGGAAAAAATTGATGTTCCTTTCGTCTACGAAGTTTACGCCATCACATTCTTGTACCGGCCAATTGATGAACCACCAAGAGCGCACTTGGATGTGCCCATTCCTGATTTTAAACGAACGCAATTCCAATGGTTCGATTCGGCCATCTATTACCAGCAAAAATTCCCGTTCAAGTTTTCAAGTGACCAAGCAATGCTTTACCGTTCCTACGCCAATCGTTGGTTGGATCTTGTTTCAGGGGAACGTAGGAATCCTAATTCTCCGCTCCAAATCGTTGCGTTCAAAAGAGCAAACGACCTGTACGACAAAGGGCTTGCCTGCTTAAAGCCTTGGCATAGGAATGATTGCTTGATTTTGTCGGGATTAAAAGGTGCTATCCATACCTACACAAAAAAATACAAAGAGGCTGAAGATATTTTTGCCGAGACGCTTGGTAGATTTTCAAAAAAGGAGTTGATGGATCGTTCTAAAGTGGCCTTTCAGCCTTTGATTGTTTTGCAGACGTTTCGTGTGAGAAACAGCCTATTTTTACCTTACAATAGAAAGAAAACGGATGAATTGATTTCGCAAATGAGGATGCTGCGAGGTGATTTCTGGAGGAGTTTTGACGCAGGGAGTGATTACCCCTATGATCCTTATAAAACATCTCCGTATTCCAACTTATTCAATCTCTTGACAAAAAAGTCAATGCATGAGCAGCATGGTGAAACGTTTTTTTCGGAAGCTGTGTCTCAACTGTTGACTTTAAAAAGTTACTTCCATTACCTCAAAAATTGGAAAGACCGAGCCTTCAAATCACTGCCGTTTTATGATCTTAAGCGAATTCAGCACCGATTAAAAAAGGACGAGTGCTTCTTGTTGATGCAGATTGACAATGAGTTGTTGGACGAAAAAAAAATCATGATCACTAAATCTTCAGTGAAATTCGTCAACTCGAGCATTAGAGGTTTACTGAATGAAAGGTTAATTGACACCCTTTCTTTTCGTGCATTTGAAAGAAAGAGTTATGCAGATTATCAACAAAATTTTGAAAGTGTCTTGAGGGCTTTTCCAAATGTGAAAAAAGTATACATCAACTATGACGATAAAAATGCATATGAGCTGATGGTTCAAGATACATTAGGGACAAGTTACGCCAATGCAAATTACGTGGGTAAGTCCATAAACTTCGTTCGTGTCTACGATGCAGTTGATTATTTCAGTACCGAAAAATCATTGAATTTGTCGCAAATGGATGTGCGGTTTTTAAAACAAAAAGGCCAAAGCCATTTGAATTTCATGCAAGACTTTTTCAAGAA
>JBDKGB010000227.1:0-3568 GCA_039798485.1 Bacteroidota bacterium | reverse complement strand
CTACGACAAGATGCTTGCTGAAGATTTGAAAGACAAAGAAGCTTTGTTGGAAATTCCCATTCCGAACGGACCTCGTTTGGGGAACAACGTAATCAACGCAGCCCATGTGGCGAAATCCTTTGGCGAGAAATTGCTTTACGATGATTTGAACTTCAACCTTCCACCGGCAGGAATTGTAGGGGTAATCGGTCCAAATGGGGCGGGTAAAACCACCATCTTCAAAATGATCATGAATGAATTGCAGCCAGACGGAGGTGCTTTTGAAGTCGGTGAAACGGTGAAAATTGGTTACGTCGATCAAACCCACAAAGACATTCACCCAGAAAAAACTGTGTTTGAAGTCGTTTCAAATGGCTTGGAATACGTGGAAATTGGAACACAGAAAATCAATTCTAGAGCCTATCTGTCAAAATTCAACTTCAACGGAGCTGACCAAAACAAAAAGGTGGGCGTGCTTTCAGGAGGAGAACGAAACCGCTTGCATTTGGCCATGACCTTGAAGACCGAAGCCAATGTCTTGTTGCTCGATGAGCCAACGAATGACATCGACGTCAATACCCTGCGTGCCTTGGAAGAAGGAATTCAGAATTTTGCAGGATGTGCCGTGGTGATTTCCCACGACCGTTGGTTCCTAGACCGCATTTGTACGCACATTTTGGCCTTCGAAGGCGATTCGCAAGTGTATTGGTTTGAAGGATCGTACAGCGAATACGAAGAAGGAAAGAAGAAACGTTTGGGTGATGCAGGACCGAAGCGCATCAAATACAGAAAATTGGTGTAAATGGATCCGCTACACGGCATAACCCTTGAACGCATCGTCACCGAACTTCACGAAGAACTCGGTTGGGAACATTTGGGCTATTTGATTCCCATCAATTGCTTCAACAACGATCCAAGCGTAAAAAGCAGCTTGACGTTTTTGCGCAAAACCCCTTGGGCGAGACAAAAAGTAGAACAACTCTACATCGAACGCATCGTAGAGTTCAAAAAGAAAAGAGACAATTAATAGTAAAAAAATAGCGCAATGAGCAACGAAGTACGCAACCTAGAACCGAAAGCACTGTGGAATTATTTCGCAGATTTAAATGCCGTTCCACGTCCATCCAAAAAAGAAGAGCGTGTGATTGACTTCATGGTGAAGTTTGGACAGTCCCTTGGATTGGAAACACGAAAGGACGCCATCCAAAATGTCATCATCAAGAAGCCTGCAACCGCTGGAATGGAAGGTCGCGAAACATTGATCTTACAATCGCATTTGGACATGGTGCACCAGAAAAATGCCGATACGGTATTTGATTTTGATGCCCAAGGCATTGAGATGATTGTCGAAGATGACTGGGTGCGTGCCAACGGGACAACCTTGGGCGCAGACAATGGAATAGGGGTAGCTACCATCATGGCGATTTTGGCGTCAACCGACATCCCACATCCAGCATTGGAAGCAATGTTCACGATCGATGAAGAGACCGGAATGACAGGTGCGAAAGAATTGGACGGATCAAATTTCCAGGGAAAAATCTTATTGAATCTCGATACCGAAGACGACGATGAATTGTCGATTGGTTGTGCTGGCGGCATCGATACAAACACTTCGTATTCCTACAAAACAACAGCAGTACCGGAAGGTTCCCTTGTTCGTGAAGTCCGAATGCGTGGTTTGCTTGGTGGACATTCCGGAATGGACATCGACAAGGGGAGAGGCAATGCCAACAAATTGATGACACGCATCCTGTACCATTTGGTTTCTGTGATGGATTTCCAATTGGTATCGTTTGATGGTGGCAGCTTGCGCAATGCCATTCCGAGAGAAGCATCTGCGGTAGTAGCTTTTGACAAGGATTCGTTGAAACACTTCGAAGCAGAAATCGCCAAGATTTCACACGAAATCCGTGTTGAATTTTCTACCGTTGAGTCCGCTTTGTCGATTACCTTGCATGACGCAGCGTCTTCAGGTTCGGCTGTGGATCATTCAGAATTGTTGAAAATCTTGAACACCTTGTACAGCGTTCAGAACGGTGTGTACCGCATGAGTCCAGACATTGAAGGGTTGGTAGAAGCCTCTTCGAGCTTGGCGCGCGTGATCATTTCAAATGGTCAGTTCAACACCCAATCCTTACAACGCAGTTCAGTGGAATCCTCCAAAGGGGATGTAGCCAATACCATCCGTGCAGCCTTCGAAAACATGGGTTGTGCAGTGGTTCAATCGGGAGATTACCCAGGATGGCAGCCCAACCGCAATTCGCGCATCTTGAATTTAATGGCCGATTTGTACCGCGAGATGTATGCAGAAGAACCGAAGATCAAGGCGTGTCACGCAGGATTGGAATGTGGAATTCTCGGTAAGCACTTGCCTGGCGTGGACATGATTTCCTTCGGGCCAAACATTCGTGCCGCGCACTCGCCGGATGAAAAAGTTCAGATTTCTTCCGTTCAAAAGTTCTGGAAGTATTTCTTAGAAACCGTTCGTCTTACTCCGGAGGCACAATAACATGTCGCCAGAAGATCAACGCGCTCAACTCACGAAGTTGGCCAATACACGCATGCCCTTTGGGAAATATGAAGGGAAGTTGTTGGTGTATTTGCCCGAACCGTATTTGGTGTGGTACCGTCAAAAAGGCTTTCCAAAAGGTACACTCGGCGATCAATTGCAGCTGATGTTGGAGATTAAGGTGAATGGCTTGGAGGAGTTGATATATCCGCTGATTAAAAAGTAACGGAGAGTTCCGAATAGTTGCGAGTTACGGAGTTACGAGTTACGAACGACTGTTAATAGGGTGAAGGCTTTTCATTTTACATAAATTACAAAGCGAAGCCGAACGATTTCCAACTTGTAACTCGTAACTCATCACTCGTAACTAATTTCTGCCTTCTGATTTCCAACAAACTACAAAGCGAAGCCAAACGATTTCCAACTTGTAACTCGAATCTCATCACTCGCAACTAATTTCTGATTCGTAATTCGATTTGTTTACAATTATCAATTTTTTTTACAAAAAGTGAAACATTTGGAAAGTACGGCCGTAAATGTGTCAGAAAATAACAAAACTGATATACGCCATGACAGCAAACAAAGAAAAAATAGCACGCTTCAAATTGTCACAACACAGACAGGCAGGAACAAAAAGTAAGTTAAACATCTTCGAAGTCGCTCAACTGATGGATCAAATCCATTTCAGTACAAAAATTAAAGAAGCGCAGAAGCCATCTATATTCCACGGGGTAAACCCAAACTAACGTCAGACCTTAAGTTACTGGAAAATAAAAGAGGGGAGTTATTCATACTCCTCTTTTTTTGTGCCCTACTTTTTATCGAATACGTTAACCTTCGAAATGGTTAATTCATCCCTAATATTTTCATGTATTAGCTCTAGGTTAAAACATAGGACTTTGTAGAATCGAATATGCGAACGTCATACCTCCGTAACCTCCAAGCAATCACATCGATCAACGACCCCGTGGGGTCGAACCTTTGTACCATCAAAAGAAATAATCATTACATTTGTAAACATTCAATTGAAAAATATAATTTACAAATGTCAATACCTCAGCGCATACAGCAAATCCTGCA
>JBDKGB010000226.1:0-11403 GCA_039798485.1 Bacteroidota bacterium | reverse complement strand
AGATTATTGTAAGAAGTAAACCAATTCACTATTTGGGACTTTAAACCCTCAGAAATGTTAATTTTTTGGAAGGAGCTCTCATTGTTCAAGAATCGTAAACCATAATCTTCATATCCTGCGTCTAAAATTAAATACATATCAAATAATTTAGTTTTACCTTATAAGGAAGTAGTCGTGTCAACTGTTCCTGAATTAATTTCATTTTTGCATAGTTCCTTGTAGTCGGTAAACTCTGTAGGAATCACTTATTTTAGTCATTGTTCCTTTGGTTAAAATGATTGGGCCCTCTATAATTTCATAAAGTCAAACAGCCTGCTCATTGATAGTTCCAACCTTGAATGTTGTTCCAAAAGTATTCAAGGTAAACTCGTCTGCCGAAGTTTTTTTTTGACATATGCCAAATTTCATTTGTGGGGACCTTTTCCAAATTAAGCCGTAAATAATTATAACAATTGGTGCTGCGATCAATAAAAAAATGGTTGGCTCTCCATTAAATCGTAAATTTCTCATTCTTGCATTTTGATTTCTTTTTTTTAAATGTAGCTTTTATTTCTGCAAAGCAATTTGCCTATTTATCGAAATTAAGAACAACATCTTTGTGGGCAAAAAACTTCATGAAATCTTCTTTAAATCTGTCATCCCAATAGGCAGTAAGATTTTTGTCTTGTGTTGATTTAATGACAAGATGTCGATACCCGTTGACGCTAGAGCAGAAATGAATTTCCTTAACATCCTCCCATTTCACTTCCCTCGAATAGAAAAGTGTTTTCAACTTTATCATTTTTCGGATACCAGGAAAAATTTAAAGCTAAAAAAACAAGCAACAATCAACATCAACAGTGCGAATAAAAAGCTGTAAAAAGTAAGCGGTACATAGATTAGCGTCGACATGCCTATGAACCCATATAAAATAAAAATACTCCAAGAATAAGGGCTTCTAATGGTGTATTTTGGTTGTTTCATATTCCCATTGTCCATGTATTCGCTGTATAATTCTGATGTAAAAAAATGCTTTGAGATCATCTAAAACTGTGGATGCCTTACGTTTCGATTATTATATCGCACAAGTCAACTAATGTATTGAATTGAATTTCTAACAGATATACTTTCATTAATCCTTTAAAATAAAAGTACTGTGTTCCTCCTTTATTGTTTGCATCAATTACTTCACAATTTAAAATTATAAGTTGATTCCAACTTTTATTTAATTTATCAAGTGCATGTACTTTTTGTTTTTTATCCTTTTTTGTAAAGGATTCGGAGTTGTTAACGACTCCAATTATGCTATCTGTTATGCACTTAATTTTGAATTCCAAGCCGTTTACTTTTTCGAATAAATATTCGTTCAGCTCTGCATTACTGCATTTTACACATTCAATAGTTGTCCTTTCGATAATTGTGTCAAAATTAAATTGGGCAGTTAAATGAAAGCTAATCTGCACGAAAAAAAGTAAAAATATTGTTTTATTCATATTCATAAAAAATTATACATGACACATTCGTTGGGATGCTGAACTTTCATATTCGTATTACCTCAATCGATACTTTATCGAATGACATCGCGTTCTTCATCCACATTTCCTTTTCTTTCCCTTCGATTGTGAAATAGAAAATATAGCATGTCTCTTCTTCCTATTTTTCTAATTTGTTTTCGCGTTAGGCCAACATTCGGTTTTTTCTTGGCTAAATATTCGTAATAACCTCCAAATAGTGCATCATACGAACAGTTACAAGCAACAGTATCATTGTAAAAGTTCAAAATTTCACTATCCACAGGATCTCCTATTCTTAATTCACGAATAATCCAATCTGGTCGTTCTTCCTTAACCTTTTTGCCATCGTTCTCTAATTCAATAAATTGGTTCGATATATTCAAAAGGGAGAAATGATTCCTGTCTTCAAACGGACAATACCCTAAATCATCAGGTTCTACGAATGGGTTCGCATGAACGCACCACCAGATATTGGATTGACGTGTAATTAACCCAAGCTCCGGAGAAATAAAATGCAACATACAAACGTCATTTGAATCTTCAACAGAATGTGTCGTTTTAAATTTATAAATGGTATACAAGGTATCATTATAAAGAATTGACATAGTGTCGATGAACGTCATATTCGTTTTATCTACAAACTTAACATGGTAGGCCGTGTCAGTGGTAAAGTAACCACGAGTAGAATCGTATTCTTTGTTGTAAAATAGGTATTCACTTTTCGATAGCATTTCTGTATTTATGTCATAAACGAACGCATCACGATGCCAAGCGTCGTCTCTGTAAATGAAGGTAATTCGAAACCGACTGCCATAACGTTCAATTTTTTGTCCAAAACCACAAAAATTAAAAGTTCTTGTTTGAGTGTAATTAGCAATTTCGTAATTTAAATAATCACCTATTTCACAAGTACTGGTATTAAACACATCATTTTCTATATCTCTTAAAGATGATTCAGATTGCGCCAAAGCATGCGTAAAGGCTGTGATAAGTAAAAGGAAAACTGTTATTCTCATTCTTTAAATGTTGTGTAGGTCCAAATTTCGCTGATTGAATGATATGGAATAAAGGATAATTCGATCAATGAAATATCTAATTTACTTATTTACCAATGGTAATAAAAAAAGTAAAAGTATAAATGCCTACAATTAATGCAACGAGTAACGACAATCGTCAGGAAATTAAAAAAACTTCATCACTTTTTGAACGATGAAGAAGAAATGGTAAAATTAACAGCCGCGGGAACAATGGAAAAAACGATAGATCGAATTGCAAATTTCAAAAGGTTTTCGGTCAGTCAGTGCACACAATTTAAAATTGAACTAGAGGATTCCACTACGAATTAGAGGTGATGAATCATCCGAATTAATCTTAGAGTGCAACGATTATTTAATATTCAATCTCAGCTCTTTGGAATAGTTGAAGTAGCTTTTAGAATAGTGTTTTCGAAAAATTTACTTCATCGACCGAAACTCCCATCACCACAAAAATCTGCTTATTTTTTTTCGAAAGATAATTGATGAAAAGGAAAACACAAAAGAGAAGAAACGACCAATACAGGATGATAGAAAGTGCTTTAAATTTCATAAACAGACCATAACATCATTCGTTATTCCGTAAAGTATTATCATCATTCAATCTTGCCGATCAATCGATAGAAGATTCACCCCAAAGAAATCCAATTAACATTTCATTCTCGAATGACATCGCCTTCTTCATCCACATTTCCTTTTCTTTCCATTCGATTGTGAAATAGAAAATACAACATGTCTCTTCTTCCTATTTTTCTAATTTGTTTTCGCGTTAGGCCAACATCCGTTTTTTTCTTGGCTAAATATTCGTAATAACCTCGAAATAGTGCATCATACGAACAGTTACAGACAATTGTATCATTATAAAAGTTCAAAATTGTACTATCCACAGGATCTCCCATTCTTAATTCACGAATAATCCAATCTGGTCGTTCTTCCTTAACCTTTTTGCCATCGTTCTCTAATTCAATAAATTGGTTCGATATATTCAAAAGGGAGAAATGATTCCTGTCTACGAATGCACAGTATCCTTCATCATGAGGAAATTCATAAGAGTTTGCCCCGCAACACCACCAGATGTTGGATTGCCTTGAAATTAAACCGATACTTGGTGAGATAAAATGCAACATACATACTTCTTCAAAGCCATCAACGGCATGAACGGTTTTGAACTTATAGATGACTTCATTCGTATCGCCGATATCAACAATCAATAAATTTCAAATAGGAGGTATCAATATTTTTAATGCTATAACCAAAGTATCCTTTCGTTGAATCTTCTTGTTTGTCTATGAACAGGTAAGTGCTTTCACTTAATGAATCAAGGTTTATTTTATATGGAAAGCATCATTATGCCAAGCATCATCTGGATAGACAAATGTTATTTCAATTTTATCGCCATTCACGGTCACCCTTTGTTTGAATCCTTTGAAATAATAATTTTTGGAGTGAGTGATATTAGAGATGTTAAAATTCAATAGATATCCAATCTCGGCTTCAAATGAAAAAAAATACGTTTCAACATTTTGATTCATCGCGTCTCGTTGTGCACTCAAAGAAAAGTGAATCATCAAGAAGATTACAATTGCGAATCTCATATGTGATCTTAAATTTGGAACGGAAAATGGAATCTATTCTGCTTTGAATTTAGTTTAAATTTCTGCACCACTTTTAGAAATTCTAACTTTTCAAAAACCCCTAAGATCAATCGATTCACTATCAATCATCGTCACCCATTTTTTCATTTTCTTTTGAATCACTCGGAAATGCTGCTGTTCGTCAGGGGTGATGAGTGAAATGGCTTCACCCGGATTTTCCGCGCGGCCTGTTCGTCCAATGCGATGAATGTAATCTTTGGGCGATCGCGGAAGTTCGTAGTTGATGACGTAGGGCAGGAATTGAATGTCAATCCCGCGGGCAATCAAATCGGTGGCCACCAGAACCCGCATGTGTCCATCCTTGAAACTTTTCAAGGCTTTTGTGCGCGCTTCCTGGCTTTTTTTACTGTGGATGCAATTCGCTTGAATGCCGTTCTTTCGGAGCTTTTCAGCCACATTCTCCGTTTGATAGACCGATGAGGTAAAGACCAACACCTGTTGCATGTCGTTGTGTTTGATCAGATAACGCAAGAGCGGTCCCTTGCGCTCGTCTGTCACAAAATAAGCGCTTTGTGAAATGAGATCAATGTTTTCCTTTTCTGCTTCGACCTTGACAACGATGGGGTCATTTAAGATCAATTGTGTGATCGACTGAACATCTTCAGCAAGTGTGGCTGAAAAAAGTAAGTTCTGTCTTTTCTTGGGTAACATGGAAATGATCTTGTCCATCTCCTCTTTGAAACCGAGATTCAGCATTTTGTCGGCCTCATCGATCACTAGGATCTGCACTTCCGATAAGGTCAGCGCATTGGATTCAACCAACTCAATCAATCTTCCGGGTGTCGCCACCAATACGCGAACACCGATGAGTGCCTTCATTTGTGGATTGATGGAGACGCCACCATAAACAGCCATCGATTTCAACCGTGGTTCCAGAGAAGAAGTGAAATTCCCGAACACCTCCTGCACTTGAAGCGCCAATTCACGCGTTGGAACGACCACCAATGCCTCAATGGCGCGGTTTCGTTTTGTTTCCCTTTTCTCCAGCAAGGACAATACCGGCAACACATAGGATGCAGTTTTTCCTGATCCTGTTTGGGCAATGCCAAGTACATCTTTACCGTGTAGCACTTCTGGGATTACCTTTTCCTGAATGGGATAGGGTTTTTGGAAATCTAATTGAGCAAGAGCTGTAACTAAACGGGGAGAGAGACCGAGGGATGAAAAGGGCATAAAAAATTCTGACTTAAAAAGGGCAAAGGTAGGACAACTATTCCAAAGCAGTACGTAAAATCACAAAGCACGACTTTTCATTGGGAATTTAACGGAGGCGGAAGATTTCGGATTTCATGCAGTCGAATGCAGGTGTCTAGAAGAGGTTTCCAGAGTGAATTTTGAGCGTTTCTTGCACACAAGCTATGTTGCAAGACTCATACATATTTAATAAATTGAGGTAAATGAATGATCGATAAAATTGTTCCCTTGAATATACAATTTGTAAAGTGAATTCTTTACATTAACTTATGTTTGTAAAAATATATCTTTACAATAATCTTTTAATTGTAAAGTATTATCTTTACTTTTAATGGTTTCAGGTTTATTATTTTCAAAGCTATGTCAACAAAGAAGCTTCAGATTAAACAGTTAAATGCAAAAATGCAAAGCTTTAGGCCTGCATTAGATCCGCTACTTGAAGGGAAGTGGATACACGTGACGCGCAAAACGCTGGGAATATCTTTGCAGCAATTGGGAAATAAACTGAAAAAAACGCGTCAAGGGATGCTCTATATGGAGTCGAGTGAACTAGAAGGAAGCATCAGTGTTAAGGGATTGAAGGAAGTGGCCGAAGCCATGGACATGACATTGGTTTATGGTTTTGTGCCAAAAGATGAATCCTTGGATGCTTTAGTTGAACGAAAGGCACGCGAAATTGCTACCACGATTGTACACCGTACTTCGGGCACCATGAAATTGGAGGATCAAGAAAATTCTAGCGAACGCATTCGTGAAGCAATCATCGAACGCACAAAGGAACTTGTCGATAAAATGCCGAAAGCCTTATGGGATTAGACTTGGATTTTGAGGATGGGCAAACTCCTCTTGATGAGAATGAAATTCAGGGATTAAAGATTCTAGGGATCACTACGAAAGGTGAGCTGGATGAAATGGAGCAAAATAATATTGAAGCGGCTCAACTTTGGTTGCTTGGAAGAAAACTGACATTCGACCAACTTTTAACAGCTGAATTCATTGCTTCTTTGCATAAAAAGATGTTTGGGAATGTTTGGAAATGGGCCGGTGAATTTAGAGTAACAGATAAAAATTTGGGCATTCCTTTTTTTCAAATTCCTTCAGCGCTGAAGCAACTTTTAGATGACACCAAGTTTTGGATAGAAAATGACACGTATTGCTCAGATGAAATCGTTCTTCGTTTCAAACATCGACTTGTCAGCATTCACTGTTTTGCAAATGGAAATGGACGACATAGTAGGCTCATGGCTGACATTCTCATTGAGAAAGCTATGAATCAAAAGATATTCACTTGGGGAATGTCAAAGCCTTCACTCGCAGAGAATGCACGTTCAAACTATCTCAAGGCCATAAAACGCGCTGACCAGCATGATTATTCAGAACTCTTGAAATTTGCAAGGTCCTAATGTGTTTGGTGAAGTCAGTAATCCAATGTGATTGATGTTTTTTTCGGTGCCAATTACTCTGCGGAACACAGCATGTAATCACCAGATTTTCACAAGCCCATTATTCTTGCTAACTTTGTCCGAACATCGGCAGTAAGCTCCTTACACAAGTGCATTTCCGAAGAAACACGAACAAGGCCGATATTTTCTCCGACAGTACAGCACATGAAACGCATCAACGAATACAAGAAACTTTATCAAATCGAAAACGAAATCGATTTGGCGGAATTGAAACTGGCCTACCGAAAACTCGTAAAGCAGTGGCATCCGGATAAATTTCAGGATGGTGATCCAATGAAAGAGGAGGCCACCTTGATGGGCCAACAGGTCGTAGACGGCTATCATTTCTTGGTGAGCATTGCCCCAGAAACGAAAGCGACCAACCTAGAAGAGTACCAGCAAACCATCATGGAATGTGGGATCTATGACTTCAAGCACAAAGGACTTTTGTTGGAAATTACCTTTACAGACGGTTCAACCTACGAGTATTTTGGGGTCAATGCCAATGTGTTCAAGAAGTTCCTCAATACCGATAAGCCTGTGCGTTTCGCTAAACGTTTCATTTACGACAGCTACTTGTACCGCAAGTCGAAGAAGGCCGCGGAAGCTCAGAGTGAGGGCTAAGCGTGAGTGTGGCAGAATTTACGCTCCTTGATCAGTGAGGTAATCGTACAAATGGTCTTCGACGGGGTGGTGTAGGATATAATTCATGTGTACCACTGGTTCGCCAGAAATAGACATTCTTCCTTGTTGCACGGTGTCAGGAACAATATTCACCTCCCCCAAGCAGTAAAAGTCTGTTCCTTCTCCATCAGATTTTTTAACAAATAGGAGGATTAAATGTGAACTTAAGACCGCTTGGATTTCTGTGCTTTCGATTTTTCGTTTTGAACGTGATTCCCAAGCAAATGTTTGTTGATTGATAAAGTGATCGTTGTATTGAGTGCTTTGAGAAATTTTCGACGATTTTTGGTACGTCACAAAACATGGTGTACATCCGTTTTGACTTCGATACCCATAAACGGTGCTGCTGATATCTGTTTCCCAATTTAAAATTCGGCACACATCTTTTCGGCTGTATTTCTGACCCAACACAAATCCATTGTACAGTTTATTCAAATCAAAACGCTTTGTAAAAGCACTCATTGCATATTCGATGTTGTCCAACAGGAAAATTTTGAAGTCATTTTTATTCAATACTTGTAGGAATTCTTTTGACAATGAAAAGATGTTGTGATTGAGTTCAACAATTTTCTTTGACTTGCGAATAAAATCAAAGTTGAGATTTTTTAGAGTGGATTGAATCGTTTCGTCAGTGGGTGTATAGCCAAAGTGTTCAGATATATACCTCTTGAAATCATCAATTGTGCTGCTCGATGAATTTTTGTCAAGGAGTAGTTTCAACAAGACCGACTCTTCAATGCGTTTGGCATTGTTTATTTCCAGAGAAAACAATTCCAAAAGTTCGATTTGTTCTTTGGTGCACTTAAATTCAAAATCTGTTTCAATCGATTGAACGAAATTGAAATAGGACTTTGAATAATCGACAAAACCGAAAGGGTCTCGGGAGCCATGTTCGATAAAGTCTACCATCATGGGGATTCGCCCAATCTTGTGTTTCAACAATTTGTAATCCGTTAATAAATCCTTTTTGAGTTGAAGATTAGCCGAATCGAGTGCCGCGAATATTTTCTCCTTTGTAATGCGGTCGAAGTTTATTGTTGATGTCCCAGGCATGAACTGACTTCCAGTGGAAATGAGATTGCGCAGTGTATCCTTATTGTAGCTTGTGTCACCGTACAAGGCAATGGGAACCAAATAGTTATTGCTATAATTTCCGATGAAATCAATAACAGTAAGGTACTCTTTTGAATTAACCTTTCGAAGTCCTCGACCCAATTGCTGCACGAAAATAATTGCGGATTGGGTGGGACGAAGCATGATAATTTGGTTGACACGCGGAATGTCGATTCCCTCATTGAAAATATCTACTGTAAAAATGTAATCGAGTTTTTCAGAAAGTTGATCGCTTTCGAGTCGCCGAATGGCATCGACGCGTGTCTCTTCAGAATCATCACCAGTTAATGCAATGGTATTGTAGTAGGTTCCGTTTGGCTTTTTAAGCTGATTGAATGCCCTTGAAAGTTCATGACATTCATTTTTTAAAGAACAAAATATGAGACCTCTCACGATACCATCGTCACATCCGTAAAGGTTGGCTTTTTCAATAATGCGCTCAATGCGTTCATGTGCAGTCAAAAGGTTAAAATCACTTTTATCCTCAATCACTTGATCATTGATGCTCATGTCGGTTACCCCATAATAATGAAAGGGACTCAGCATCTCTTCTTCGAGTGCTTTGTGGAGTCGAATTTCATAAGCAATGGTGTGATCAAATAGTGTAAAGACGTCGAGACCATCCATCCGTTCGGGAGTGGCAGTCATTCCGAGCATAAATGCTGGGGTAAAATAGGTCATGATTTTCTGATACGATGCTGCACCAGCGCGATGTGTTTCATCGATGACAATGTAATCGAAGTGGTCCTTCGCAAATTGTTGAATGTGCTCGTCTTTTGATATGGTTTGGACCGTTGAAAAGATAAAATCTGCATTCAATTCACGCGAAGATCCCGAATAGATTCCCATTTTTATGTGACTACCGAACAAGTGTTGATAGGTTTCCATAGCCTTTTCGGCAATCGTTCTTCGGTGAACGATAAATAAGAATTTTTTCGGTTGAAATGCTTTGACATCAAAGGCAGAGAGATAAGTTTTACCTGTTCCAGTTGCAGAGATCAGCAAGGCTTTATTTTTTCCTTTTTTGCGCAGTTGCTTGATGTTTTCCAATGCTTCTCGTTGCATCAGATTAGGTTTCACTTCTCGGAAGTCAGAGTAATCTTGACGTTCTTGAATTTTACGATTGTACTCTAATTGGCTTCGGTAATAGAGTTCATAACGTGTAATCCATGTGTCATCTACTTTTGTGGCATTTGCAAATTCGCGTTCGAATTCAGCAGCTGTTTGCAGAATGAGTTCACTTTGCTCAGAGGCGCTTACCTTAAGGTTCCATTCTTTGTTGGTGCATAGCGCATTGGCGGTTAAGTTGCTGCTTCCAATGATCAGGTCGAACATGTCTCCTTTCTTGAAGAGGTAACCTTTTGAATGAAAATCACCATCTGTGACAATCTTCAGTTCGATGTTTTCAAACTGCAAAAGCATGCGCAAGGCCTCAGGTTGTGTGAAATTGAGGTATTGTGAAGCCAAGATTTTGCCTGAGATATTTCTTTCCTTGAGTTCGATGAGTGTATTTTTCAATGTGGCAATTCCGCTAGTTGTAACGAATGCCACAGAAAGCCAAAATTCGTCACAGGTGCGTAACTCACGTTCAATGGTTGTGAGTACTTTTTTTCCTGCTTTCTGATCATTCACCAAAAGTTGCGGCCTGTGTTCACGGCTCGATGGAACAACCTTGTCTACAAAGCCCGTTTTTAGGCTTTCAAAAAATTCATTCTTGTACCACGTCATCGAGCGAGCAATTTCTCCACAATCGGCACGTCCGCTTCGGCCCAATCCAACGTTCTCATTTCACTCACTTCGAGCCATTTGAAGTCGATATGCTCGGTCAAAGTGAGTGTGTTATCGGCACAAGAGCACAAAAAGGTATCCATCGTTAGGTGAAAATCGGGGTATTGGTGTTGGACGGTCATGAGAAATGCATCGACCGAAATGGTCATGTGCAATTCCTCCCTAATTTCTCGGCTGAGCGCCTCAATCTTGGTCTCGTTTTCCTCAATCTTCCCACCGGGGAATTCCCATTTTTCGGAGATATAGGCATATTTTGCTGGGCCACGCCGCACGCAAAGAATTTTATGTTGATGGATAATCACCGCCGCTACAACCGAGATGTGCTTCATTTTCAGATTTCTAATGCCTCGAAAATAGTAAAAGCAATCAAGGTGGCCAGGGATCTCTGGAAAAATTGAAAAACCTTTGCTTTGGAGGCGTTGATCAGTAGCTAATTTGAACATCCCTTACCTCACGCACGATTCGTTTGTAAACCGCTTTCGAATTCATGTCAAACTCAACAAAGGAGGTGAAAATCGATTCAAGAGTTTGGTCCTCATCCAAAGGAAATGGGACAAAAGTGCTCATCGGAATCCATTCATCGGAATCGTTCAGAAATAAGGTGTTGTCGATGTGAATTTTAATGGATCCACTCACTTTTTGCCAGTGTTTTGCTTGGGGGATGATAAGACTCATAGAAGTTGTTTTGTGCGGTTAACGAATGACACATTAAAATGTATCTGGTGTTTGACACTTTTTTCATACCGCAAAATCTGTATACATTTCCCACCAATAAATTGAAGTGTAGATACCTTAAGCTAGACCTTAAAAATCTATCGCGGTAGTTGCTGAAATAAGTGGACTCATAAACATGTATTTTCCTTTGAGATTATCAAGAGTCAACCCATTCATGACATGCATTCGGAAAAAAACAAGGCTTTCGTCAGACTTTAAAAAGTGTATAGATTATTTCAATAGCTTTATAGATACAATCAATTTTAGCAATGATTTTTCACTGCTA
>JBDKGB010000225.1:0-3438 GCA_039798485.1 Bacteroidota bacterium | reverse complement strand
CCTTAATTCTTCCTTCTTAACTCTTAATTTCCTTTCAGTTTTTTTCCGGATTGATAGGGAAATTTGCAATGATCTTAAAGCGTTCACCTTGTTTTTCCATGCAATGCTTCCAAAAGTCATCGTCGCCAGTGTTGAGGATGTCGTTCATCGCAATGTTATCGGCGACGATCCAACCATTTTCGGACAATTCTTCCTTCAGCTGTCCAGCGGCCCAACCCGAATACCCGATAAAGAATCGAATTTGGTGTCGGGCGCTTTCTTCCGTGTTGAGGTGTGTTTGTATTTGTTCATAGTTACCGCCAAAGTACAAGCCCTCAAGAATTTCGAAACTGTGTTCGATGTCTCCAAAGGAGTGGATGTAAAACAAGTTGGTGGTATCAACAGGACCTCCGATGCTCACACGCGCTTGAATGTCTGGAAATTGATTGTCCAATTGGTGCAAATCGTCTTCCAAGTAGTGGTTCAACACAAAACCGAAGGTGCCGTTTTCATCGTGCTCACAGACCAAAACCACAGAACGTCGAAAAAACTCCTCTTTGAGAAAAGGATCAGAGATCAGCAAAACGCCACTCCGCGGTTCTTTTTGGTTCTTGAAGGACAAGTCAAGCATTGGCCTTAGTTTTTCTTTTCTTCTTTTTCAGCTTCAAGCACACGCTTTTCACGTTGCATCGGATTCTCACCATTCATTTGCTTTTGCTTGAACAACTCGTAACGGGTAGGTTCAACGCGCTTTGGCCAACTGTTATTGCTAAAGTCGGTATCCGCCGTTTCTAAGTTGGGATCCAAACGGAAAGAAATCACTTCTTTGTCGAAGATGAAGACTTTCGTCACCTTGTTTTCATACTGACGCCAAATCTCGGCTGGAATGCGAATGATTTCAACGGTATTGTCGGCAAAGGTTACTTCAATGATCAAAGGCATCACAAGTCCACCAATATTGCTGAAGGTCAATTCGTAGAACTGCTTGTTGGCATTGAGGAGTTGTAGGTCTTCTTTCGAAATTTTAGCCAAGAATTCAGCATATTCCTTTCTATCCAAGGCATCCACAAAATAGATGTTGCGTTTCGCGTAAAAATCATCGATGTTCGGATCGGCTTCATTGACCGTTTGCTTGATGGATTCTTTGTTTCTGTCGTCACCAATGAAATGGTCTTTGGCCAAATCGTTCGCTTGTTTGATTGATTTTTCCACCTCAGGATTCATGGTGTTCAATTGGAACCATTTCACGTTATCAATGGAAATATCGACATGATCGGTAGAGTAGAACCAACCGCGCCAGAACCAGTCGAGGTCAACGGCAGAGGCATCTTCCATGGTGCGAAAAAAGTCTGCCGGCGTAGGATGTTTCAGCGCCCAACGTTCGCAATACATTTTGAAGGCATAGTCAAACAACTCGCGCCCCATGATGGTTTCGCGTAAAATATTTAGCGCAGTGGCTGGTTTTCCATAGGCATTGTTTCCAAACTGGAAAATGGACTCTGAGTTGGTCATGATGGGTGAAATGAATTGTTTGTCCCCACGCATGTAATCGGCAATCATGTAGGCAGGACCTCGTCGTGAAGGGTAGCCACGTTCCCATTCTTGTTCTGTGAGGTACTGCACAAACGTGTTTAATCCTTCATCCATCCACGTCCACTGACGCTCATCGGAATTGATGATCATCGGGAAAAAGTTGTGTCCTACTTCGTGGATAATTACCCCCCACATGCCGTATTTTGTCTCTTGTGAATAGGTTCCATCTTCCTCTGGACGTCCGCCGTTAAAGCAAATCATCGGGTATTCCATGCCAATCCATTTTGAGTGCACGGAAATGGCAACAGGATAAGGATAGTCTACGGTGTATTTCGAATAGGTTTTGATGGTGTGAGCCACCAGTTTCGTGGAATAGCGTTCCCACAATGGATTTCCTTCTTTTGGATAATAGGACATAGCGAGCACATTCCTTCCACCCACCTTCACCGATTGCGCATCCCAGATGAATTTTCGGGAAGAGGCAAAGGCAAAATCGCGGACATTGGTGGCTTTAAATGTCCAAGTTTTAAGTGCTTTTTCTTTGGACTTTTCTTTCATTTCTGCCTCAGCCTGCGTGACAATCAAGACAGGTGAATCTGCACTTTTTGCTTTTTCAAATCGCTTGCGTTGTTCGGCGGTTAAAACGGCATTTGCATTTTGCAATTCACCAGTAGCAGCAACGATATGATCGGAAGGTACGGTAATGCTCACCTCATAATCGCCAAATGGAAGGGCAAATTCACCACGACCTAAAAACTGTTTGTTTTGCCAGCCCTCGACATCATTGTACACACACATCCTTGGAAAGAAATGTGCAACGGTGTAGAGGTAGTTTTGGTCTTTTTCGAAGTATTCGTAACCAGAGCGTCCACCAACAGCCATGCGATCGTTGATGTTGTACCACCACTTGATTTTGAAGGTAATGCTCGTATTCGGAGCCAACGGTTTTTCAAGGTTAATGCGCAACATGGTTTTGTTGATGGCAAAAGACATTTTCTGTCCTGAGTTGGAGGTGATGGCATCGATTTTAAATCCACCATCGTAATAATGAAAACGCTTTTTCACATCACCGATGCTTTTGAAGTCCTCCATTTTTTCAACTTCGATGAGCTTCGTATCTGAATTTTGGGCATATAGGTTTTGATCCAACTGAAGCCACAAGTATTCCAATTGATCGGGTGAATTGTTGGTGTAGGTAATGGTTTCTTCGCCCGTCAATTTTTGTGTAGCATCGTCGATTGTCAGCGCGATTTTGTAATCGGCCTTTTGCTGGTAATAACCATGACCAGGTGCACCAGCTGCGGTACGGTACTCATTTGGCGTTGGCAATTCAACGTCGAGTTGGGCAAATTTGCTTTGGCTAAATGACAGTGTAGAACTCAATGTCAGGATGGCGAAAATTAGGTGTTGTCTCATAATTCAGTAAGTGTAATGGTGTCTTGTCGCTTGTTATTGAGAAAAACGCGTGTTGTTTTACGATTGTGGTAGATGAATGTCAGTTTGTTCTGCTGTTCGGGATAGCGGTCCATAAAAAGTTTAAAGTGCACATCCATTGAGGTTATGCGTTCCTTGATGCTTGTACTTAAATAAACGTTTGTATTACCTGTTAGTGTATTTTCAATGCCCTCCAGATTCCAGTGAAAGTAAGGTCCATTTGCGGATGACAGTTGAAAAGAGGCATTGATGAGTTCCTCCAATTTCGATTGCAACGAACTGTCTATGGACGTTGATGTCAATGCGCCGTGCAAAAGATTCTTCTCCATCAATACCATTTCCAAATCATGGGTGGAGACCGTCAATGTAGCTTCAAGACTTCCATTCAGGTCATTGTATTCGACCTCTGCAAAAGAGAAATAGGTATCGTGTGCCTTCAGCGACGAACTGAAAATCGTGAAAAGTACGCACAAGAGATACACTGTTTTACCC
>JBDKGB010000224.1:0-13134 GCA_039798485.1 Bacteroidota bacterium | reverse complement strand
GCCTACGGAACTGACAAAAAACATGATGTTCAAGACGGAACCTACACGTGGGTAATCGAATTCAAGGTCACCATGAATGATGAACACAAGCGTGTCAATGGGCATGTCAACGTACTTCGATAAGTTAGAAAGGTGAGATGAAAGTCTCACCTTTTTTTTGTCAAGGGTAAAAAGCCACTAAGTATTTGGTAACTTTACAACACAATACTTCCCATGAAGCCCAATGAAATAAATATCCGAAATAAGCGTGCACGGTTTGAGTACCACCTGCATGAGGAATATACTGCGGGTATGCAATTGTCAGGTACCGAGGTGAAAAGTATTCGAAGTGGAAAAGCAAGCATTCTTGAAGCCTATTGCATTATGCACAACGGTGAGGTATGGATTCGGAATATGCATGTTTCAGAATATTCCAATGCGTCATTCTACACCCACAAGCCCCGAAGTGATCGAAAATTGTTGTTAAGCAAAAAAGAAATAGGTCGCATTGCAAAGTTCCTTCAAGTGAAAGGAAATACCTTGATACCACTGAAGATGTTCATATCTGAAAAAGGTTGGGTGAAGTTGCAGATTGCTTGCGCGCAAGGAAAAAAACTCCATGACAAGAGACATGACCTCAAGGAACGCGATGACCGTAGAGAGATGGATCGTGCTTTGAAAAAATAATTACAAAAATCCTAAGGAAAGAAAGTGCAATAGGTGCTTGTTCAATGCCAGAAATAATAGCATTAGACTTGTACTTAAATAGATGCTGACATAGTACAATACCGTAAATGTGATCGTTTTTCGTTTGTAAAACCAAGTAAAAACCGGGAGTAGAAAGATAGGGATGACCAAGTAAACAAAAGAGAAGAAGGTATAATGAACAGGGTAGAGTACAGGTTCGCCTTCCTGAACAGATATTAAATGAATGGGATCATGAAAAATCCATGATTCTTGAACGCTAAAGTCAGGGTATTGACCGTAAAAAGGAAAATCTAATTCTTCCACCCAATAGGTGTTGTTTTTAGCAGTTTTTAGCATGGAAACGCGTTTGTCAATCGTTTGTCCTGAAGAATAAACATCTAAGGCATACTTTGCAATGCGGTCGTTCGAATAATGGTGAGGGAGAAAAATATCGAGTATCAGGCAAATGGATAAAACGGATCCAAGTACAGCACCGTACGTAATGACTTTCCAACCTCTACTTTTTAAGAGTCCTCTGAAATAGTGTTCAGTTTCTTCTTGTTCTTTAATGATTTGCTCGTACTGACGTTTACGTGCTTCGCGCACACGATCTTTTTGAGCTGCTCGATGCGTACCAGATTTCCTGACACCGCGTTGTTCTTGAATCTTTTTCTTCCCGGTTAAAATTTCATATGCCTCCGTAATTTCTAGAAACTGTTTTTGTGCCTCTGACGAAGGATTTTTATCGGGATGGTACTTCATGGCCAGCTTTCGAAACTGACGACGTACCTCCTCCGAATTTGCCGTTTCGGACAGTCCTAGTCGATTATAGTATTTTTTCAGTGACACAGGCTTGATTTAAAACTTGGGTGCGATGACGATCTATTTTTCCACTTTCCGTTCGAACAAAGGATTTTAGAAATATGGCCTCTTTAGGGATTTGATGCGTTGGTAAAATACCCTTGAACTGAAGCTTTGTAAAGTGAAGTGGATCGTTTGATTCTACATAGACAACAACGCGCTGTCCAAGGGTTTCGTCATTGAGTGCACCGATAAAGAATGGCTCTTCAATTAGATTTTGCAGCTTGACCTCAATCTCTTCGGCATAGAACTTCTTTCCACCACTCAAGATCACAAAATCTGCGCGTCCAATCCATTTAAAATGCGAATCGTCTATTTTTACCACCAAATCATTTGTATAAATTGGGCCGCTCTGTAACAACTGATCGTTGATGACCAACTTCCCATCAACAACTTCAATGTCAACATCTGAGAGCACAGCATATGCCGATTCTGTATGTTTACCAATTGAACGCACTGCAATGTGTGAAATGGTTTCTGTCATACCAAATGTATGGTAGGCATTGTTTCCAGATAGGTTCAATTTTTCTATGGCAGCATCGGAGATTGGTCCACCACCAATCAAATTGATGCGGATTTTATTCAATTGAGCAACATTTGTCTGTAAAATGTTCATGAGTTGCATGGGAACCATGGCGCACAAATCAAAGGAAATTTCCTCCGGTAGATCTGGGTTGGATTGAGTGTCACCGACATAAAGTACAAGGTTTCCAATGATCGCGCGAACGATCATCATTTTCCCAGCGATTGTTTCTGGTGAAACACAGAGAAATGCCGTTGCTCCTTCGTGTATTTCAAAATGGTTTAATGTGCGCTGTGCCGAAAGAATCATTGCTGATTTTTTTAAAGAAATTTCTTTCGGTTGTCCGGTTGATCCTGATGTACGAACAGATACTGTAGATTCTTTCGAATACCATTCTTTGAGAAACTGTTCTACACGGAGTTTCTGGTCTGATTGGCAATATGAATAATTCACAGTAAACATTCGACAGCTTGGAATGGTATTTGCTTCAAAGGTAACAACTTTTGAAAGGGTAAACTTTGCCTTTGTTTACCTTTGTGTCAGAAAAATAGATTAATTTAAACAGAAAAACATGAAAAAAATTGCACTGATTGCCGCTGTAGGATTTATGGCCATGGCATTCGTTACCTCAACAACTTCATCCCCGAAAGATACCGTAGTTTCGGAAGGAGCTGGAATTAAATTTAGCAAAATGTCCCTTGAGGCAGCAAAAAAGGAGGCTTTGAAAACGGGCAAATTGATTTTCATTGATGCGCATACCTCATGGTGTGGTCCGTGTAAAAAAATGGCAGCTACCTCGTTCATGGATGCAGCGGTTGGGGAGTTGTTTAACGATAATTTCATCAATTTAAAAATTGACTGTGAGCAAGATGCTGATGGGCCTGAAATTAGTCGTCTTTATAAAATTAGTGCCTATCCAACCTTGCTTTTCATCGATGGAAAAGGAAAGTCGGTGAAACAGGCCATCGGGTTTAAAACAGAAGATCAACTTGTCGCATTGGGCAATTCTGTATTGTAAAAATAAGCACCATAAAAAAAACCGACTCCTTTTCAGAAGTCGGTTTTTTTATGCTGTGAACTTGGGTTAGTTATTCCCCTTGTCCATTTTTTCTTTCAATTCAGCAAGCGCATCAAGATCTCCAAGTGTTGATTTCTCAGAGTTTTGGTTGATTGCTTTTACTGCTTGTGACGTTGAAGATTCACCACCGGATTTCTTTCCAGCTCCTTTCGTCGCAGTTGGACGATCTTCACCTTCTTCAAATGTACGTGAGTGAGAAACAACGATTTTCTTTGATTCTTTGTTGAATTCGATCACTTTGAAATCAAGAATTTCTTCCAATTTCGCGTTAGAACCGTCCTCTTTGCGCAAATGCTTGGATGGGCAGATTCCTTCAACACCGTAAGGCAATGAAACGATACCAGATTTGTCTTTCATCTCGATGATAGTTCCTTGGTGAACTGAACCTTCGTTGAACATAGATTCGAATACATCCCAAGGATTTTCTTCAAGTTGTTTGTGACCCAAAGAAATGCGACGGCTTTCACGATCGATTTCCAATACAATCACTTCCATCTCGTCACCAACCTTACAGAATTCTGATGGGTGCTTGATTTTCTTCTGCCAAGAAAGGTCAGAAATGTGAATCAATCCATCAACACCTTCCTCAAGCTCAACAAATACACCGAAGTTGGTGAAGTTGCGCACTTTCGCATTGTGTTTTGTACCTACTGCATATTTAGATTCGATTTCAGACCATGGATCTGGCATCAATTGTTTGATACCAAGAGACATTTTGCGCTCTTCACGATCCAATGTAAGGATAACAGCTTCAACTGTATCACCAACATTCAAGAAATCTTGAGCTGAACGCAAATGCTGAGACCAGCTCATTTCAGATACGTGGATCAAGCCTTCAACACCTGCTGCGATTTCTACAAACGCACCATAGTCAGCCATAACAACCACTTTACCAGAAACTTTGTCTCCAACATTCAAGTTCACATCCAAAGCATCCCATGGGTGAGGAAGAAGTTGTTTCAATCCAAGAGCGATACGTTTTTTGTCGTCATCGAAATCAAGAATTACAACATTCAATTTCTCATCAAGGGTAACGATTTCTTCAGGGTGATTCACGCGACCCCAAGAAAGGTCAGTAATGTGAATCAAACCATCTACACCACCAAGGTCGATGAATACACCATACGAAGTGATGTTTTTAACCGTACCTTCCAATACTTGTCCTTTTTCAAGGCCAGAGATAATTTGTTTCTTTTGTTCTTCAAGCTCCGCTTCGATAAGTGCTTTGTGAGAAACAACAACATTTCTGAATTCTTGGTTGATTTTCACCACTTTGAATTCCATGTTTTTTCCTACATAGATATCGTAATCACGAATAGGCTTCACATCAATTTGTGAACCTGGCAAGAACGCTTCGATTCCAAATACGTCTACGATCAAACCACCTTTCGTGCGGCACTTCACATAACCTGTGATGACCTCACCAGTGCGAAGTACGTCATTCACACGAAGCCATGCTTTGTGCATGCGCGCTGTGCGGTGAGATACGATCAACTGACCATATTTGTCTTCTTGACATTCAACGAATACATCAACTGTATCCCCAACTTTAAGATCCGCATTGTAACGGAACTCAGAAGCAGCAACAACACCTTCAGATTTGAATCCGATGTTGATGATCACCTCTTTTTTGTTGAGCATTACCACTGTACCTTCAACAACTTCTTTTTCGTTGATTGACGTCAATGTGTTTTCGTAACGATCTGACATTTCAGAACGCTGAACTAGAGAATACCCGTCTAATGCGAGCGCATCCCAGTCAAAATCTGCAGAACCCTGCGTTGGTTTTTCTTTTGCCATTTTGGCTTTGTTTACTTGTATTTCGGCACCCTGTACATCCGAAAGAAATGAATACATGCTGCATTAACAGGGATACAGCGCTTTTTCAAGGGGGCAAAGATAGGTTTTTTCTCTCTAAAGTCCAATAAGAATAAGAAAAAAAGCCACCTGAACAAAGTCAGATGGCTTTTTATACGTTATGGAGTACGAAGATTATTTAATCGCGTCAGCTCTTTTCTTGAATTCAATGGCTTTTTCAGTGTTGCCAAGGCTTCGGTGAAGTTGGTACAAGATTGTCAATACATCCTTATCGTTCGGATTCTTAGCGATGTATTTTTCCAATGGAACCAAGGCTCTTTTGTAGATGTCATCCGCTTCTTTCAACATGGCATCGTAACGAGCATCACCAAATTTCAATTGGTTTGCCTCAGTTTTCTTTTCTCCTGCCCACGTTACCAGGATTGCCCCCAATTGGTACAATGCGTCGTCGAACTGTGGATCTATTTCAAGTGCTTTATTCAATGCCATCTCAGCTTTGTCGTTTTGCTTCAATTGGCTATAAATCGTCCCGATGGTATAATGTAAGATCTTGTTGTTTGGATCTGTCGCAATGGCAGCGGCTAATGCAGCCTCAGCTCCTGCGTTGTCACCTTCGTCAATGCTGATATTTACCAACTCAAGAAGCAAATCACGATCTGTTGGAAATTTCTTTCTCCCTTCAGAAATGATTGCTTTTGCCATATCGCTCTTACCAGCAAGACGGTAGTTTCCAGATGCTTTTGCATAGGCGTATGGCAGTTTATAATTGAAACGAGCTGCTTCACTGAATTTGTTTCCCGCCTTTTCGTATTGTTTCGCCTTTTCGTAGCAAATTCCAGCATTGTACAAAGAAACTGTGTCTACCTGCATCATTGCGTCCGACAAACGAACTTGCAATTCATACGCTTCAGCAGTTTCAGCATACTTTTCTTGTTGGTACAATTGGTCGATACCCATACCGAAAATTTGTTTCTTCTGAAGAATTGATTCTTGGATATCTCCTTTGAATTTAGCACTTACGGTTAGTGATTGCTTATAGGCAGCTAACCCAGTGTTCAGATAATTTTCAGCTTCTGTTTCAGCGAAAACGGTATCTGTTGCGAAAGCCATCAAGTAGCCAGTGTAAATTTCCCCTTTGAAGAAAAGAGTTTTTGGGCTTGATTTTGTGGTTTCGTTGGCTGCGGCTAAGTCTATAAATTCTTTAGCCTTTTTAATCGTTGACTGCATGGCTGCGAAATCACTTCCGCCACCCATCATCATCATGGTTACCTGGTCTTTGAATTTATTGTATTCAATCGCTGCAGATGTTTCATTGTTTTTCTGAGCAAACGCACTTGACGAAAGAAGTGCTGTCCCGATCAGAATCGCTAGATTTTTCATACGTTTTTTCATTTGGTTTTTTATACGATGCAAATTTGTTAATTATTCCACAGCGCCGTCGTTGTCAACTTCTGTGCCATTCTCTGAATCTGGAGCAGAATCATTCAAATCTCCTGGATTTTCTCCGTCAATTTCCATGTCTTCATCCTCGTCTTCGCTTCTTGGAACTCGAGCTATTGCGGCAATTTCAGAATTTCCTTTCAAGTTAATCAAACGGACACCTTGTGCAGCACGACCCATGGTACGGATCGTATCGATGTGCATACGTATCGTTACTCCGGACTTGGTGATGATCATTAAATCTTCCTCATCGGTTACATTCAAAATCGAAAGCAATGGACCAGTTTTATCTGTGATGTTCAATGTTTTCACACCTTTACCACCTCTATTGGTGATGCGGTAAACTGGCTCTTGGTCTTCCGGATCATTCAAGTAAGTACGTTTTCCATAGCCTTTCTCAGAAACAACCAAGATTGTTGAGAATACATCTTCCACGCAAATCATTCCAACCACTTGATCATGGTCACCTGCGAGTGATACTCCGCGAACCCCAGATGCATTTCTTCCCATAGGGCGCACTGTTGCCTCGTTGAATCGAATCGCACGACCAGAAGAGGTTGCCAAAACGATTTCGTTTGTGCCATTTGTCAATTTTGCCTCAAGCAATTCGTCGTTCTCACGAATGGTAATCGCATTGATACCGTTTGATCTTGGACGAGAATACGCCTCAAGGGATGTTTTCTTGATCACCCCTTGTTTCGAACACATGACAATGAAGTTGTTCTCTACATAATCTTTATCGGTCAAATCGGTCACCTTCACATACGCCTTCACTTTGTCATCCTGAGGGATGTTGATCAGGTTTTGAATAGCGCGGCCTTTTGACAATTTATTTCCTTCAGGAATTTCGTACACACGCATCCAGAAACAACGACCTTTCTCCGTAAACACCAATAGGTAATTATGGTTTGTAGCAACGAAGAGGTGTTCCAAGAAATCTTTGTCGCGTGTTGCAGAACCTTTCGATCCCATTCCTCCGCGGTTTTGAACTTTGTATTCGTTCAAACTTGTTCGCTTGATGTAGCCCGCATGGGAAATGGTGATCACCACTTCTTCATCCGCGATCAAGTCTTCCATACGCATTTCGCTCGCAGAATACTCAATCGTTGAACGGCGTTCGTCTCCGTACTTTTCACGTACATCAATCAACTCATTCTTGATAATTTCCATGCGACGACTTTCGTTCTCCAGGATATCTCTCAAGTCTGCGATCAATTTCATCAATTCATCGAATTCTGCACGAAGCTTATCTTGCTCAAGTCCAGTCAATTGACGGAGACGCATGTCAACAATCGCACGTGTTTGAATTTCAGATAGCCCGAAACGCACAGACAAACGTTCTCGCGCATCATCTGGACTTGCAGAGCTCTTGATGATTTCAATGACTTCATCGATGTTATCAGACGCAATGATCAATCCTTCAAGGATGTGTGCACGTTCTTCTGCCTTGCGCAATTCATAGCGCGTGCGGCGAACTACAACTTCGTGACGGAAATCAACGAAGTTCGAAATCAAACTTTTGAGATTAAGCAATTGAGGACGACCGTCAACCAAACAAATGTTATTCACCGAGAATGATGTTTGAAGTGCTGTAAACTTGTACAACTTATTCAACACCACATTGGCAATTGCATCGCGCTTGATTTCGTATACAATACGCATCCCGTTGCGGTCAGATTCATCGCGCAAATCAGAGATGCCTTCAATTTTCTTGTCGTTCACAAGCTCAGCGGTCTTCTTGATCATTTCCGCTTTGTTCACCTGATAAGGAATTTCCGTAACGATGATTTGCTCGCGGCCATTGTGTTCTTCGATTTCTGCTTTCGCACGAATGACGATTCTTCCACGACCGGTAAGAAGGGCCTCTCGTGCGCCTTCGTAACCGTATATAATCCCTCCTGTAGGGAAATCTGGTGCTTTTACATATTGAAGAAGTTCTTCATCCTCAATTTCTTTGTTGTCAACGTAAGCAATGATCCCATCTACAACTTCTGTCAAGTTGTGCGGTGCCATGTTCGTGGCCATACCCACAGCGATACCTGACGCTCCGTTCACCAAAAGGTTAGGTATTTTCGTTGGCATTACTGTTGGCTCCTCAAGGCTGTCGTCAAAGTTTGGAGCGAAGTCTACCGTCTCTTTGTCGAGGTCGTTGAGCATTTCCTCGGCAATTTTACGAAGACGTGCTTCCGTATATCGCATTGCTGCAGGACTATCGCCATCGACTGAACCGAAGTTACCTTGTCCGTCTACCAATGGGTAACGCAATGACCATGGTTGTGCCATACGTACCATGGTGTCATAAACTGAGCTATCACCGTGTGGGTGATATTTACCCAATACTTCACCAACGATTCTCGCTGATTTTTTATGGGGTCTGTTGGAAAGTACCCCCAAATCCTGCATACCATACAATACACGTCGGTGTACAGGTTTGAATCCGTCCCGAACATCGGGTAGGGCTCTTGAAACAATAACCGACATCGAATAATCGATGTATGCCGATTTCATTTCATCTTCAATATTGATCTGGATTATTTTTTCTCCGTCTGCCATCTTGTCACATTAAATTTTGAGCACGCTTGTTGCTTATTTTAGCAAGGTCCGAAATTAGTGAAATTGTTAGTTTTAAACGGAGCGTAATCATCCTTTTTACTAACAAAAATGTGTGGAAAATGGACTTTTTTTGCCACTTATTAACAATTTATTCGTTTTATATTTGTAATGTGGCAGAAATGCGGATTTTTACCTAAAAATGGTTGTGGATTATGGAAGCAAAATTTTCACCTCGTGTTAAAGATGTAATCACTTACAGCAGAGAAGAGGCACTTCGATTGGAGAATAGTTTTATTGGTGTTGAGCATTTATTGCTTGGATTGATCCGTGAAGGAGATGGTAAGGCCATTCGCATTTTGAAGGAGTTTCAACTGGACTTAAAACAGATTCGCGCAGAGGTGGAGAAGAGTCTTTCGAGCTCGCCGAAATCGAGTCTACAAACCTTGGGAAATATTCCTTTGACGAAGCAGGCCGAAAAAGTGCTGAAAGTTACTTACCTTGAAGCAAAATTGTACAAAAGCCCAATGATTGGCACGGAGCACTTGTTGTTGTCGATGTTGAAAGACGAAAACAACTTTGTGTGCAGTTTATTGAATAAATATGGAGTAATATATCACAACGTGAAAGACGAATTAGAAGCAATGATTGACGAAAACACGACACCACGCTCGGAGTTTCCTGGTGGACAGGAAGACGATGCTGATCAATTTGCACCGCAACGCAAACCGGCTGATCCAAAATCCAAAACACCTGTTCTGGATAACTTTGGACGAGATTTAACCAAAATGGCCGAGGCTGGAAAACTTGATCCTATTGTCGGTCGTGAAAAAGAGATAGAACGTGTAAGCCAAATTCTTTCACGCCGTAAAAAGAACAATCCAATTCTGATTGGTGAACCAGGAGTTGGGAAAAGTGCCATTGCTGAAGGTTTGGCCTTGCGCATTGTTCAGCGAAAAGTATCGCGTGTGCTTTTCAATAAACGTGTCATTTCTTTGGATTTAGGTTCTTTGGTGGCAGGTACAAAGTACCGCGGTCAGTTTGAAGAGCGCATGAAAGCAGTGATGCAGGAAATTGAAAAAAATCCAGATATCATCTTGTTTATTGATGAAATTCACACCATTATTGGCGCAGGAGGAGCGAGCGGTTCGTTGGATGCCTCGAACATGTTTAAACCTGCTTTGGCGCGTGGTGAAATGCAGGCCATTGGCGCGACAACCTTAGATGAATACCGCCAGTACATTGAAAAGGATGGTGCACTAGAGCGACGTTTTCAAAAGGTAATCGTTGAGCCAACGACCATTGACGAGACCATTCAGATCTTGAACAACATTAAAGAGCGCTATGAAGACCACCACAATGTATCGTATACGCCAGAAGCGATTGAGGCTTGTGTGAAACTTACAGAGCGCTACATCACCGACCGTCACCTTCCGGACAAGGCTATTGATGCCTTGGATGAAGTGGGTTCACGTGTACACATCACAAACATCAATGTTCCGCAGGAAATCATCGACATCGAAGCGAAAATTGAGGCCTTGAAGGATGAGAAAAATGAAGTGATTAAATCTCAACAATACGAGAAAGCCGCCGAATTGCGCGACTCTGAACGCAAGCTCCAAGATCAGTTGGAGGAAGAAAAGAAAAAGTGGGAAGCTGATTCAAAAGTGAACAAAGTACTCGTTACTGAAGAAAATGTAGCTGAAGTTGTTTCGATGATGTGCGGCATTCCTGTAACGAAGGTTTCTCAATCAGAAACTGGGAAATTGGTCAACATGGCTGAATCACTTCGTGGAAAGGTTATTGGTCAGGATGATGCTGTTGCCAAGGTGGTTAAAGCCATTCAGAGAAATCGCGCGGGCTTGAAAGATCCAAACAAACCGATTGGTTCGTTCTTCTTCCTCGGACCAACAGGTGTTGGGAAAACACAATTGGCGAAAGTGCTTGCTAAGTATTTGTTTGATTCCGAAGATTCTTTGATCCGCATCGACATGTCGGAATACATGGAGAAATTCTCGATCTCCCGTTTGGTGGGAGCGCCTCCGGGATATGTCGGGTATGAAGAAGGTGGTCAGTTGACAGAGAAGGTGCGCAGAAAACCGTACTCAATCATTCTACTTGATGAAATTGAAAAGGCGCATCCTGATGTCTTCAATCTTTTGCTTCAGGTGCTCGATGATGGACACATGACAGATGGTTTAGGACGTAAGATTGATTTCAAAAACACGATTTTGATCATGACATCAAACATTGGAGCTCGCCAATTGGCGGACTTTGGTTCGGGTGTAGGATTTGGTACAAAAGCGAAAGAGGAATCGCGCGACGAAAATGCAAAAACAGTCATTCAAAACGCACTGAGAAAAGCATTCTCGCCAGAGTTCTTGAACCGTATCGATGACATGATCCTGTTTAAATCCTTGCTTCGCGAGGACATCCATAAAATCATTGACCTTGAATTGGAGAAATTGTACGGACGAATCAATGATTTGGGCTACAACATCGAAATGACTGAAGGAGCAAAAGATCTGATCGTTGAAAAAGGATATGATGAGAAATTTGGTGCACGACCATTGAAGCGTGCGATTCAAAAATACATCGAGGATCCATTGGCAGAGGAAATCATTAAAGCAACTTTGACTTCTGGAGACACAATCAAAATTGATTTGGCTGAATCGAAGGATGAATTGGTCATTCAGATTGAAAAAGCTTCGGCAAAGTCGAAGGCAAAAGAATAATTAAAAGGGCCGTGAAAACGGCCTTTTTTGTCGGAATATTTGATTCTATGCGTGTACGTTTAGCCTTACTAACTCTGATTTTATTCGTTTGTGCTTTATCGTGTGAAAGCGATAAGGTGCCTATGAAAACGTATAAAACGGAATACGTCTTCGTAATGATCATGGACGGTGCGCGATATACTGAAACTTGGGGTGACGCGAATCACACCTATATTCCGCGTCTATCGAACGATATGGCACCTTTTGGGGTAATTAATTCGAACTTCTCAAACAACGGCTACACCCACACAACAGCGGGACATACAGCCATCATGACGGGACATTATCAATCCATCAACAACACAGGTGGGGAATTTCCAAATTCGCCATCCTTTATGCAGATTTGGCGTTGTTTTAAAGGTAAAGAAGCTTCGGATGCATGGGTGATTGCCAGTAAAGATAAATTGGAGGTGCTTTCGAACACCAAGGATCTCAAATGGAAAAATAAGTTTAGACCGTCAACAAACTGTGGGATCAATGGAAATGGTTCGGGGTACCGCGACGACAGTACTACATCGGTTCGTGTGATGGAGGTGCTTCAAACCTATGCGCCTCACTTGATGATTGTGAACTTTAAGGAACCCGATTATTCCGGGCATCAAGCCAATTGGGTGAATTATTTGAATGGAATTCAATCTTCGGACGAGTACATCTTCCAAGTGTGGAATTTCATTCAATCAAGTCCAATTTACAAGGATAAAACGACACTTTTTGTCACCAATGATCATGGGCGTCACCCAGATGGAACAGCAGATGGATTTGTTTCTCACGGAGACGGTTGCCCGGGTTGTCGTCACATCATGTTCTATGCCTTTGGTCCTGACTTCAAGCAGAATGTCGTCATATCGCAACCGCGTGAATTGATCGATATCAATGCAACAATCCTCGAGTTACTGGGAATTTCAGGTGTATATACTGACGGTCAAGTGATGCGTGAATTGTTTCAATGAGTGTAGTACTTCTTTTTTAGCCAGAACGCCAATCGTACCATGATAATCAAGGCTGGAACTTCAACCAAGGGACCAATCACGCCTGCAAATGCCTGACCTGATTGAATCCCAAACACGCCTATAGCAACAGCAATGGCCAATTCAAAATTGTTACCCGATGCCGTAAAAGACAGGGCAGCATTATCATAGTAATTTGCACCTGCCCATTTTCCTGTAAAGAACATCAGCAAGAACATCACACAAAAGAAGATCACGAGGGGAAGGGCAATGCGCAAGACATCCATCGGTAATTCGACAATCATTTGTCCTTTTAAACTGAACATCACCACGATGGTGAACAGCAAGGCAATTAGCGTGATGGGTGAGATTAAAGGCAAATAAACACGTTCAAACCATTCTTGACCTTTCCAGCGAATCAAGCCAAAGCGCGAAATCACAGCAATGGCAAAGGGAATTCCGAGGTAAATCCCAACG
>JBDKGB010000223.1:0-7829 GCA_039798485.1 Bacteroidota bacterium | reverse complement strand
TTTTTACCCGACTTCGCAATTTGCTTCATTGCCGCACATGCCTGATCGAGGTGTGCTATTGTCTTATTAAGGTCGATAATGTGGATACCTTTTTTCTCTTCAAAGATATACGGCGCCATTGCCGGGTTCCATTTTCTTTTCAAGTGTCCGAAATGAACACCTGCTTCCAACAAACTTTCGAAATTTACTTTTGACATTTTTCTATACTTTAAATTGTTTACGTTCCTTAGTAATTCAACGACCGAAGGGATCCCAAAAACTGAGACGGGTGCATCGGGGTTTGGATACTAAACAACCGAAAAATAAATGATTAACGCTTAGAGAACTGGAATTTCTTACGCGCTTTCGGTTGACCTGGCTTCTTACGCTCAACCATACGTGGGTCACGCGTCATGAGTCCTTCCACTTTCAAAAGTGGCTTGTTCTCTTCAGACAATTCAACAAGTGCACGAGAGATTCCCAAACGGATTGCTTCTGCCTGACCGTTGATACCACCTCCAAAAACATTCACTTTCACGTCGTACTGACCTGTAGTGTTTGTAATTGCAAACGGCTGCTCTACTTTTGATTGTAGAACTGCGATCGGGAAAAACTCCTTATAATCTCTTTTATTTACGATCACCTTGCCCGTACCTTTAGAAAGGTAAACACGTGCAACAGATGTTTTTCTTCTACCTAATGTGTTAATGATTTCCATACTGATTAGTTGAATGTATCTAGGTTAAACACTTCGGGTTTTTGCGCATCATGCTTGTGATCCGTTCCGGTGTACACTTTCAAGTTTGTGTACAACTTGCGGCCAAGCTTGTTCTTTGGCAACATCCCTTTAACTGCTTTCTCTATCAAACGTTCAGGGTGCTTTTCAAGCATTTCCTTCGCGGTCGTGAAACGCTGTCCACCCGGGTAACCCGTGTATCGAACGTATTCTTTGTCGACCAGTTTCGCTCCTGAGAAAGATACTTTCTCTGCATTGATAACAATTACGTTATCTCCACAGTCAGCATGTGGTGTGAAGTTCGTCTTGTGTTTTCCACGGATGATCTTCGCCACCTTGCTCGCAAGGCGACCTACGGTCTGCCCTTGGGCGTCTACAACAAGCCACTTTTTATTAGCGGTTTCCTTGTTGCCGGACACGGTTCTGTAACTTAATGTATCCACAATTCTACAATTAATTAAATAAGACAATATCCCCAATTTGGGGGTGCAAAGATATAACTTCTGAACTTATTAACAAACGAATTGTCAAAAAAAGTGGAAAGGATTCTGAAGAATCTCTTTTTTCATGAGCGGAGCCGTAAAACCATAATCAGAAATGGCTCATTTCACCAGCAAAGCAGGCTACATGACTTTTTCAAATCACGAATGAATTCAACGAAAAAGGAGCTCTTATCCCTACTTCTTCTTGAACGAATTGATGGCATTTACTGTAAACTCGCTCAACACAAGTGCCCCACTCATGCCAGCTCGTTCAAGCAGCAACGCATCCCAATGCTCAGTACCTTGCCAGAATACAGCTTTCAACATGGACATCGCTTGAGGATTCGACTTCGATAAACGAAGTGCCAATCGACCAATTTCATTGTCCAACTCTTCGACAGTCTCAAAGGTTTCGGTATAAAGGCCTTTTCGTTTTGCCCAATCCGCGGATCGCCACTCTGTCGCATTGATCGCCAATTCACTCATTGCTGAAAGACCAATTTTGCGTTCAACAGCAGGGCCAACTACAAAAGGGCCTATTCCAACAGCCAATTCAGACAGTTTGACATCTGCATCTTTTGTCGCTAGACAATAATCGACCGCTGAAGCCATACCAACTCCCCCACCGACAGCCTTGCCTTGTACACGACCAATAATAAATTTTGGTGCCTTGCGGCATGCATTGATCACATTGGCAAATCCGGAGAAAAACTTCTTGCCTGTTTCAAGGTCATTGATTGAAATCAATTCATCAAAGCTCGCTCCAGCACAAAATGCTTTCTCACCTGATGACGTGAGCACAATCACCTTAACTTCCGCATTATTTCCAAGTTCTGTAATCGTCTCCGCCAACTTATTTAGAATTTTCCCAGGAAGGGAATTGCTCATTGGATGACCGAATTCGATTGTTGCGATACCGTTTGTATCGACTGTAAAATGCACATGACCTTGATCTACCGCCTCTGACATAGTTTTCTTTTATTGATCTTTACTTGGCTTGTCGAATGCGCCGCCCCCTTGGTGACCTCCTCGCCATTGCACAC
This sequence comes from Bacteroidota bacterium, assembly GCA_039798485.1. GTDB lineage: Bacteria > Bacteroidota > Bacteroidia > Flavobacteriales_D > Crocinitomicaceae > M0103. Next base: position 5,589 of record JBDKGB010000223.1, on the reverse strand, counting down.
CTCCTCGGGCTGTGTGCTGACCTGGACCGCGCAATTCCTTATTGAATGGTTTTTTAAACGCAGGATTCTTTTTTGGTTCTTGCTCCTTTTTCGGCGGACGATTGCCTTTAGGCGATGCAATTTTAACATCTAGCTTGCGCCCATTGATGTCCATTCCGTGAAGCGCATTGATGGCTGAAATGGCATGATCCGTTTCTTCCATTTCTACATAGCCAAAGCCTTTTGAGCGTTTCGACTCCCTGTCAAAAACAACATGTGCGTAGGTCACTGGACCAAACGCAGAGAATGTTGTGCGCAAATCTTCGGAAGTAATCTCCCAATCAAGATTTGCAATGAAAATGTTTACCATAATTTGTTGTGGTTTCGATGATTATTTATTCTATTTATTTAAGCGTAAAACTGTCCGATCCAACCAAATTGCCATCGCAATAGATCTTCACTTTATAATTTCCTTTGATCAACTCTTCCCCGCGCAAATCATAATAGATGGCGAGATCAATGCGTTGATTCTGATAATCAATTTCTTTTTTATCGGAGTAAGCCACTACGCCATTTTCCGTTTGCACGGTATTGCTTGTGCGCGTCTGCAATACTTTACCATCTGGATTGATCACCTGCATGTACACCGTTTTCTTTCCTGCTGAGGTAATTGGATTTTCAGACAAGGTAAATGCCGATTTAATTTGCACCACCTGCTTCGCACGATTGGTTGGATCTGGAAGGTTGTTTATCTTCATTCTAAATCCTCCAGAACTGAAATTGTAGGCCTGCAAGCGCGAACCTTTTTTCACTTGATCCTGACTTGTTTCTGCTTGCTGCTTGTAATCGTCTCGCTCCTGTGTGGTGGCATTCAATTTTGTTGTCGTTTCATCCAAAACAGATGTGAGCTTCAAATTCATCGTATTCAAGGAATCTATCTGACGCACGTAGCCCTTCATGATCGTTCTCAGAGTCTCATTTTCCTTGCGCATTTTGTACAACTGGGAAGCTGTCATTTTTTTGTTTTGATCCAACTGATCAATCAAGTCTTGAATCTTGGCCTTTTGTACATTCAGGCTGTCTGCCTTCGATTTATCCTTCGCAATTAATGCATCGTAGGTCTTCAACATGTTTTTAAAATCCGTCTTCAGGTCATTGGACATATTGCCTACATACCCTTGCATCATCTCGTTCATGCCAGCCATATCGGCATTCAATTGTGTATTCTCCACGGTACACGCATTCAATTGGCTGTTTTTACGGGACCACATGAAACCCATTACGGCTAATCCTAGCAATAACAAAAGGATAATAGCAATGTACGGTCCATTATTTTTTTTGGATGTTTCTGTGAATTCTGACATGTCGAGTAGTTTACTTTTTGTAATCGTAACAAATGTAGAAAATTGAAGTCAGTTACACAAAAATCACATCAAAAATTAATCGCGTCGGTTGTCCAAACAGCATTTACGCGCCTGAGGATAGCCAATGGATTCTTATTTTTCAATGGTTCGGGCAACAAATGATCTGGAAAATTTTGAAAGGTAACAGGACGAACAAAACGCTGAATGGAATCTATTCCGACCGCACTAAATCGACTATCCGATGCAGCAGGATAAGGTCCTCCGTGATGCATTGAAGGTGAAATATCAACCCCCGTGGGCACTCCATTAAATACGATTCTTCCTGCCTTTTGTTGCAACACATGTACGAGTGTCGATTGTTCAGCAAATTCCAACTCCGAACCTAAAAAGGTAGCTGTAAGTTGTCCCTTGAGTACCTGAGCACAGGCTTCAAACTCCGCAACATCTTTACAGAAAACCAGCAGAGAGAATGGACCAAAAACTTCATCTTGCAACGCAGAATCTTGGATAAATTTCTCCGCTCGAACAACACCAAGTGCTTGTCGAACAGCCAATTCATTCGGTGATATTTCCAATTGGGTGATGTCCACACCCCGGTTTTTCATTTGTGTTTTGCCTTGATCATAACGCAACTTAATGCTTGAATGAAGCATGGCAGATGTTGACTTGCTCAGAAACTTTTGTTCGAGCAAGGCGACAAATTCTCTGGCAGCATCCGATTCAATCACGAAGATTAGGCCTGGATTGGTACAAAATTGCCCCATGCCTGAAATCATTGAGTTTGCAAGCAGGTCTGACCAAGATTCTGCATGCTTCTCCAGTTGTTTGGGAAGCACAAAAACGGGGTTTACACTTCCCATCTCTGCAAACACAGGAATTGGTTCTTTCCGATTGTTCGCTAAATCAAATAGTGCTCTCCCACCTGCGTGACTTCCAGTAAAGCCAACCGCTTTTATCTGGGGATGTTGCACAAGTTCAGTCCCAACCCGAAAACCTCGAGCATGTACATGTGAAAACACCCCGTCAGGCATGCCAGTTTCCTTTGCTGCCTGCACAACCAGCGTGGCTACAAAATCAGATGTCGCTGCGTGTAGGGCATGTGCTTTAACGATGACCGGACAACCTGCAGCCAATGCGGCGGCAGTATCACCACCAACCGTTGAATAGGCCAATGGGAAATTACTTGCACCAAATACAACAACAGGTCCAAGTGGAACTGACATCTTCCTCAAATCCGGTTTTGGCGGGTGCTGATTTGGATTTGTGGTGTCAATAGATGCATTTCGCCAAGCGCCATATTCGATATGGTCTGCAAAATTCCAAAGCTGTCGCATTGTTCTCAGCAATTCACTTTCAAAACGATCCGAAGTAAGTCCCGATTCTGCGCAATAAATTGTTTGAAGATCTTTTTTTTGTTGCTGCAGCAATTCAGCAATACGGCGCAGAAAAAGAGCTCTTTCGGGATCGGAGATATGAGAATAGCTTGCAAATGCTTTACTTGCGAGCTCACAAGCTGCGTTAACTTCCTCTGAAGTTGCTTCTACAAAAACCTCCGAACGCACGGATTCATCCATTGCATTGGAGGATGAAAATGTCTCAGTTCCGCGTGAAGACCGCGCAAATCCGATGAAATTTCCGAGTACCAAGAAATTGAAAAAATTAAGCCTCTGTTACGGAGAAAGAGAAGCTTTCCATGATTTGGTTGGCCAACATTTTTTTACATGCTGTTTCCACTTTAGCCTCTGCTGCTGCTTGGTTGTCTGCTTCTACAAACAATCGGATGTGGCGACCAATGCGCACGTCTTCGATTTCTGGAAGACCAATGTTTTTCATGCTATTAGACACGGCTTTTCCTTGAGGATCAAGTAATGCGTCCAATGGCATTACATCAATTTCAGCTTTGAATTTCATGGTGTTGTTTTTTGAATAATGCTTCCGCAACGGATAAAATCAGGTACAAAAATACAATTAATGGAATTGCCCACACCTGCAAAAATGGAATCAACCCAATAGAAAGTAGCAAAAAGGTGTAACGCACCTCATTCCCTTTCCATCCAAACGACTTGAATTTAAGTGCGAACAGGGGAAGCGGTGCAATCAACATCAAGGACATACCAATCACTAAGGCCACCAATACGAAGGGATGAAACAACACCATGTACCATGGATTGCTTAATGTCCACTCAGGAAAATTGATCCAAAGACACAATGGAAAGAATGTAAAGAACAAGGCATTAAGTGGCGTTGGCACTCCAATAAAGGATGTTGTTTGACGTGTGTCGATGTTGAATTTAGCCAAACGAAACATGCTAAAAAATGGAATCAAGAGTGCCCAAAAGGGTAAAAATGCGATGGATGCGGACATGTTGTTCGGTACCCCATAAAAAATCGCATTCATCCAGTTCTGCAATTGGAAATGAACATTCGATGCAAATTCTCCCGCAATTCTATCTTCCGGATAAATGCTCACAACGATCACCACCATCATCAGCAAACCAGGTGCAACTCCGAAAGTCACCACATCGGCCAAAGAATCCAATTGTTTTCCAAGCTCTCCTTCAACCTTCAGCTTTCGCGCTAAAAAACCATCAAAAAAATCGAGGAATGCACCTCCAAAAATGGCAAATGGCGCAAGATCAATGCGTCCCGCCAAGGTCAACAGTATCGCCAACACACCACAGATTAAATTGCCCGCAGTAAACAAATTTGGAAGATTGAACATCACATAGACATTTTTGGTGCGACTCTTTGTATAATCGGGGCGTTTACACTATTTTTACCCAACCCGACTAAGAATAATCGGTGCAAATAACACAATTTTTTAGCGAATATGCTGTTAAAGGACATTAAAATTCATTTCATGATGCTTCACAAGAAAGTCCTTCTTTTCAGTGTAACCCTATTGGCTATCAATCAATTTGCTCATTCGCAAAACGTTGCTCCTAAATATTCCAATGAATTTCTTGCCATTGGTGTTGGTGCGGATGCACTTGGACAGGGTAACGCTGTGGTGGCTCAAACCGGAGGTGTAAATTCGGGCTACTGGAACCCCGCGGGACTGACAAACGTAAATAAATGGCTAGAAGTCGGCTTGATGCACTCCGAGTATTTTGCCGGAATTGCCAAATACGATTACTTGGGATTGGCACACAAAATTGATGACAAAAGTGCCATCGGGTTTTCTGCGATTCGTTTTGCTGTGGACGACATTCCAAATACCACACAGTTGATTGACAACGCTGGAAATATCAATTACGACAACATTTCTACCTTCACCGCTGCCGATTATGCCTTTTTACTTTCTTATGCTCGAAAACTGCGCATTGAAGGACTGAGTGTTGGTGGGAATTTAAAAATCATTCACCGCAAGGTAGGCGATTTTGCAAAGTCGTGGGGCTTTGGATTGGATGCAGGCCTTCAGTACCAGCGCGGTAAACATTGGCGCTTTGGATTGATGGCAAGGGACATCACATCTACCTTCAACGCTTGGGTCTTCACCCTCGACCAGCAAACGCAAGAAATCTTTGCTGCGACAGGAAACTCAATTCCTCAAAATGGTTTGGAGTTGACCATGCCTCGGCTAATTTTTGCCGCACGAGGTAAATTTGATTTGGGTAAAAAGGGCTTGTATGCTGCTGGAGAGATTGACCTCGACATGACAACGGATGGACGCAGAAATACACTCCTTCGAACAGGTTTTGCTTCCTTCGATCCACATATTGGAATTGAACTCGGATTCAAGAATTTTGTGGCGCTTCGCGGCGGACTTTCCAACATGCAGTATGTGCTCGATTTTAACGATACAAAACACTTGAACGTGCAACCTAACATTGGTATAGGCTTGAACTTCAAAAGTTTTTACCTCGATTATGCATTTACAGATATTGGAGATGCATCCGTGGCTTTGTACTCACACGTACTTTCAATTCGCTTGAAACTGGATCCACCGAAAACTGTGAAATAGCATGAGAATAAAACTACTCTTCGCCATCCTTGTCTTTTTGTTGCCGCTCGCATCCAAAGCACAAACATTTGGGAATGAGTGGATCAACTATTCGCAAAAATATTATTCATTCAAAATCTACACGACTGGAATTCATAAACTTGACTTTCAAGCGCTTCAATCGTCCAACATTCCAACGACAAGCTTTACCTCTCAGAACATTCAAATTTTCGGAAAGCAAAAAGAGGTTCCCTTATACATCGTCGATGGTGGTGACAACTCGTTCGATGCAGGGGATTACAT
>JBDKGB010000222.1:0-2674 GCA_039798485.1 Bacteroidota bacterium | reverse complement strand
ATCTAATCTATGCGCCAACTTTTACGATCAGAAATTAATGTTCCTTACTAAGTATCAGAAAGGTGCAACACATTGGCATGAAACAGTTTATGTGGGTAAGAACCAGTATAATTTGGCGAATATTGATCGTTGGATTAATGATTTGGAATATTTAACAACCACTTATTTTATCAATTTAACTTCGAGCATTCACTTAAGGGATTCAGAAGAAATACTTTACACAATCTTTAGATGAATTTGTGTTGTTCATGATTCGAATTAGGCCTAAATGAAATGCCATGCAACCCGGTTTAGTTGGTCAATGACGTTCAACTTGGAAATCAGAAATAAGGTCACTTGTATCACTGGTTTGACCTCATCACAACGACATCAAAAATTCCTTAGCGCTCATCTGTACCGAAACATGATTGGGTGATGTTGTTTCCTCATCGAATGGATTTACCCGGATCAAAGGAAATTCAGTTATCGTAAAGGACTCCGCGGCGTTTCGAATGGTACGGATTGTTTTACCCGCTCCAATTTCCAGGGCTACTACCTTTCTTTTCGTGGCCTTCATTTCCTTACACCACTTGATGTATCTCAGTTGTTGATGGGTGGAACGAATCGGTATCCAAAACCAATCTCCAAACAACAAGACATTTGGTCTGCACCTACTTCCACAATTGGGGCAAGTAGGCAGATCCTCAAGCTGTAAATTTTCTGTTTTGATTTCTGGTGTTAGCCACACTTCACGTTCAAGAATATCCAAGCATTGCATATAATTGACCGAACCGTGACATTCAAAAATGCTGTGTTCATCGAAACCTGCTTTCAGAAAGTGTTCATCAATGTTTGAAGTGACGATGAAATGCTCCTTGTCCTTTAAAACATCCAATAAGCGGGAATATCCCTCATGAGGCGTTGTTTGCGCATACTTTTCTTTTAATCGTAACATGAACTCCCACGCAGCATTCGGAGATTCAATGAACGCATGATGAGACATCAAATCTAAATGGCTATACGATTTACCATCTATGGCAATTGATTTTGTCCATAACCCATCTTCTCCTCTGAAGGGCAGAAGTCCTGAATCAACGCTCATTCCAGCACCGGCAAAAACGGCGACTGCTTCTGCTTCATGGATAAGGGTGATGGCACGAGATACGGAATGCATATGAATCAATTCAAAGGTGGTGTAAACGATAGGACACTTAAAGTTAGGTACAATTGTTTGAGATAAATCGTAACTTTCCAAAAAACCAGGAAACAAAACGAAATGAGTCGATTGTTTGTCATTGCGATTTTATTCACCTCAGCTACGCTGTTGACCTTTCGTGTCAGCGCGCAGTTCAACACCTACATTTTTTCAGCCGAAAGAGACTTTAAGGATACCTTGACATTGTCCGGTGCACAAACACACGTTTTTCTTGAATCGAAGGATTACAAAGAGATCAGAACGTTGGTTGGTCAGCGCATGCAACAAGACTCCATCTATTATGTGAAAATCTATGCCGAATATGCGTTGGGGAGGCATCAAAAACCTGAGATTTACACGCTCAAAACCAACGTTATTTTGTCGTGGGATGAACAGGAAAAACTAAAGCGCTATTTTGAACAAATGCTTGAACGATCAAATCTTCGCCCTTTGAAAGATTCTCCGGACAGCGTTTTACTTTTTAACATGGGTTTTCATCATTCGATCACCTACACATTCTCTAGGTAAGCAATACCCGGGATGCTTTGCCCCCTCTTCTAACCTTGTTTAAAACAAAAAAGCCCCCTCATTGCTGAGAAGGCTTTTACTTTTAACGTTTTCTGCGGTCTGGACGGGAGTGCGTTTTGTGTCTGTTCCCCTTTCTATATATCGCTTTTAAGAAACTGAACAAAAAGACTTGTTCCCCTTTTACTCCAATTGAATGGATGTCTTTGAAAAGAACGAATTCTGAAAACAAAGAATGAGCATTCATCAAATCAATCTAAATTGAATGGAAATTATCACGGATTGCGATGTGCGACAATAGATATTTTGCTGTTTCACCTATATGTAAAAGCATATAAAACAATCCTCCTTATTAAAAATGTATGCAATTACATATAATATCGTATATTTGATTAAAATTATATTGAATAGCATATAATGAGAAGTATAGCTGAGTTTGTCAAAGAACGCCGAAAAGAAGTCGGATTGACGCAAGAAGAGTTTGCCGACCGTGCCGGGGTCGCGCTGACGGTTATCCGTAAAATTGAGCAAGGGAAATCCAATCTAAATATGGACAAGGTAAACCTAGTTCTCAAAATGTTCGGACATGAATTGGCTGCTGTGAGCAGCAAGGAATTAAAAGAATCTGAGTCATGAGACAAGCAAGAATCTTTTACCAGGATAAAATAGCCGGAATTCTGACGGAAACAGATGAAGGGGAGTATGTTTTTCGATACGAATCTGAGTACGTGAAGGACCATCCCAGTGACTTTATAACTTTTTCCATGCCGGTTTCAGAAGTTCCTTATCGCGAGAAGAGATTGTTCCCTTTTTTTGAGGGACTGATCCCTGAAGGATGGTTGTTGGAAATCGCTTCTAAAAACTGGAAGATTAATAGAAACGATCGCATGGGATTGCTGCTTGCATGTTGTAGAAACTGCATTGGAGCTGTGAGTGTTGAACCAATCATTTCAGGCGATGAAGCATAAGTGTTTG
>JBDKGB010000221.1:0-8354 GCA_039798485.1 Bacteroidota bacterium | reverse complement strand
GCCGAACAACCACTCCCCGACGCTCAGGGTGTCATCCACATGGAATGGACCGTCCATCAATTGCACACAACTTCGGACTTTGCACCCAATAATGCCTTCTTGAATTGGTATGCTGGTGGGTTGAATTATCAAATCGAACATCATTTATTTCAACACATTAGCCACATTCACTTTCAACAAATTGCACCAATTGTAAGGGAATTGACAACGAAATATGGTATTCCGTACAATGTAAAACCCAGTTTTGCAAGTGCTTTGAAATCACATGTTCAACGACTGAAAGACCTTGGAAAACCATTTCAAGTTTGATCCTGTAACGTGTCACACGTAAAAGTCAGAAAATAGTGAACTGAACCTAAAAGGTGCAATTAAAAAATAATGTACATTCGTTTCGCTAAACTACAAACTATGAAAACCCTATTGTTCTCGTTTATCCTACTTGGATCGTTCACCTTTGCGCAAACAACTATCTGGTCAGATGATTTTGAAAATCCGACCTTGTGGACATTAAATCAATCCACCGGAGCCAATGATCTAGATGCCAATATGTGGTACATTTCAGATGCTGAAGGTGGCGTTGCTGCAGGTCAATGTGGCGTTGCAACAAATGGAAATAAAACGCTTCATGTCGGATGTCAGGGGACGTGGTGCATCGGATCTGGAGCTTCTTACAATGCTGGCGATGGAGGACTTGGATTTTTCGCTTCTACGACGAATGTTCGCTCGGTATACAACACGAACATTTCTACGCTAGGAAATTCAAATCTTACTTTATCATTCGATTGGATAGGAATTGGCGCGGCAGGCACTGATTACTGCTCCGTGGTTTACAGTACCAATGGCGGAACAACATGGTCGAACTTGCAAGCCATGACAGGTGGATCAGCTTGTGGAAATGGCCAAGGTTTATGGCAAGCGGCAAACATCACCTTACCTGCAGCATGCAACAACATCGCTAACCTGCGCATTGGTTTCAACTGGACCAATGACAACGATGGCGCAGGAACAGACCCATCCTTTGCGGTAAATAATGTGCGTATTACAATCCCAAGTGCAACGCCTCCAGTGGCAAATTTCATCAGCAACGTGAGCACGCTTTGTCCAGGCGAATGCGTAACCTTAAGTGACCAATCTACCGGAAACATTTCCACATGGGCTTGGGATTTTGGAGATGGATCAACTTCCACACAACAGACACCACCCGTTCATTGCTTCACCAATCCAGGGAATTATACAATTACCTTAACTGTTGGAAACTCAGGAGGGACAAGCAACCACACCATGAACATCACCGTTGCTCCGCTTCCATCAACAGGAACCACACTCACCAACAATACAATTACTGCGCTTCAATCATTTGCCGCATACCAATGGGTGGAATGTCCGTCTTTGACCTTGATTCCGAATGCCAACGACATGGTATTTACTGCAACGAGCAATGGCGCCTATGCGGTTATTGTGACGAGCCCTCAAGGTTGTACAGACACTTCGGCATGTGTGAACATTACTGGTTTGGGAATTGACGAGGGGCAAAATATTGGCTTCGAACTACATCCGATGCCATTTTCATCTGACTTAACGATCTCTGGATTGGGCGAAGAACCTGTTGCATTGACGGTATTCTCCATCGATGGACGCATCGTCTATTTTGACCCGAAAGCTACGAATGGTAAGATCGCGTTGAACATTCCTTCTGGACAATATTTACTTTCTATTGCAAACGCTACAGGAACGATTGCACGACGAATCATTCGCGAGTAAACTTAGAACCATAGTCCGATACCGGCAATAAACTCCAAACGTTTATTGGTCGGAGCACCATTGCGGTAAAAAATATCCTCGGTGCTGCGCGTTTGCAAATAGCGGCATTCGAAACGGACATAACTGTTCGGAATCGGCTTAAACTCTACTCCTCCGGTGGCGCCAACCAAATCGATCCCAACGTATTGATGGTTGGCATTTACAACCGGACCAGTTAGTATCTCATTGGGATCTGAATACACTTCACCGCGGACATAACTCGCCCATTTTGGCGTAATTCTGTACTTAAATGCCAAAAGTGAACTGTACATAAATGCCATTGCTGACGGATTGTTCATCACCGAATGTTGCTGAAAACCAAAATTACCTTCAAGTCCAACAACCATTCTGTTCGACTTGTATACCACGCACAGATTGCTGTAGAGGCGATTTCGTTTTATTGATGCATTTTCTGGAGATTCATCACACCAGATACTCGAAAAAGAAGTTGTTAACTTGCTACTGGGCGTATACGCTACAGATAAACCCACCGCTTTATTCTTGTTGGTTTCCAAGAATTGATTGAATGAATTGAACGCATTGACTTGAATGGCCAACTTTTCTGATTGCTGCCATGTGAGTTTTGCTCCACTCAAAAAATACGGTTCAAAATACGTTGTTGTAGCTAGGCTCATCGTCATGTTTTCTCGTGGCTGAATGGATTCCAATCCAAAATGGGTTCGAAAGAAACCTGCATCCAACCACAATTTTTTCACGACGCGAAAACCAATATTCGCCTCTTGAATAAAATTTAAGTGAGGTGACCAAGATGATTTTGGACAATCGCCACCAAACAGTGTGATGGTACCTCTAAACAGTCGTGAATTGTATTTCGCTGAGATTTGAAGAATATTGATTCCTAATTGATTGTTTCTTGGCGCACACGTTGGGAACTTGGCATAACCTTCTGACGAACTTGAATCTGAGTAATGTGCATAATAGGCATCCACATAGCCACTGAACACAACTTTTCCAGTTGTGTCATATTCTGCCTGGTAAGGATTGATTTTCGTGCCGGAAAAGGTGATATCGGAACTGTCATTTGACCGAAAAGACCGCGGCATTTGCGCAGTAAGCTTCAAAGACCAACAAATCAGTGCAAAAAAGAAAGTAAATTTAACCATTCAACAACCTTTAAATGTGCTGTGTTTACGCGATATCCTTCATTAGGTTACCGTTTAAAACAAGGTCATTTGATCGTCGTCGTCTTTTTTGGTTAAGTCCCATTCCACCGTTGTGCCATCTGGAACACCGTCATCCGTGTTCTCTTCTACACCGTCAGTCCCCTCTTCTCCATCTAGTGTTTCAGCATCAAGCTCTTCCACTTCCTGAATTTCATCAGGCCAAGGTTCAGCACCTTCAATAATATGGGTCAAGACAATTTCCTTAACTTTTAGCTTCGTCAATTGGTTACCTTGAGCCTTCATCCCTTTGATTTCAATAAAGTCTGCAATATTGACTTCATTATCTGGCAGGTTCTTGGTTTCTTTCAGCAACTTGTTGTACACGATGCGCACATTTGGTCGGTAAGCCGTAGAAACGGTATCTAGGTACGAACCTGCTGATTCGCTGATGAACAATACTTTTTTGTCAATGGTAACCTCACAATAGAAACGCTTCACAAAGTGCAAATCTTTCTCCGCATCGTAATACACTGCAGAAATGGCATGGTCTGGATTCCACTTTTCGATGTGAATCATGTCTTCGTCGAAGTGATTCGATAAATCGAAATTGCTTAGGCGGTACTCACCAGATTTGTATAAGGTCAATATCTTGTCTTCACCTTTAAATGATCCCAAGAACTTCCCACGTTCCTCGTCATTCAAACGTCCCACCACCGTATCAAACCAAATCTTGCGTGCAGCAAGTGTTGATCCACCCACTTCTTTTTGGGTAATGCGTTGAATGATTTCTTTTGTCACTCGGTTCCCAGCACTCTGTCTTCCTTTGATCAACAGATCTCCCAAATCAACATCAAAACGCAAGCGCTTTAAATGTGGGCGCGGACGAAGCAATACCGTAACGACCTCACGTTCTCCATTCGGATGCACGGAGAAATACAGCATCTTCGACCCCTTGATGCCACGTGTTAAATCGTACTCAGTATCGCGGGTAATGGAGTTGACATAGAAGCGTTTCATCATGGTTGAACCTCCAACACCATCTTGGTAAATCAAGTGATAAATGGTGCGTTTGTCTCCTTTTTTCCAAACATCCGCATGAACAATTCCCTTTCCAACAAATTTCTTGTCCGACACTTTTGTGACCATCATCTTCCCTGTATTGAAGAAGATAATGATGTCATCGATTTCAGAACAATCATTTACAGCTTCCGTCTTCTTTAATCCGTAACCAATAAATCCTTCTTCGTAATCGACATACAATTTTCTGTTGGCGATGATGACCTTCGTCGCATTGATGGTATCAAAAACTTTGATCTCTGTTTTACGTTCTTTTCCTTCGCCAAAACGCTTCTTCAAATCCTTGAAATAATCGATGGCATATTCAATAAGGTTGGCCAGTTTTTCCTTCACTTGAGCCATTTCTTCTTCAATCTTCAACAGCGCCTCATCCGCTTTACTGGCATCGAAACGCGTGATTCGAATCATTGGAATTTGCGTCAATTTCTGAAGATCCTCATCGACAATTTCACGAATCAGTTGTTTTTTGAACTTCTCGAAGCGTTTGTACAAATATTCGTAGAGTGTTTCTCGGTCACTATAGTGCTTGAAATCGATGTACATTTCTTCATTGATGAAGATCTTCTCCAAAGTTGAAAAATGCCATTGACGTTCCAATTCATCCAAGCGAATTTCCAATTCCAATTTCAGCAAGCGAACGGTATTGTCGGTATTGACCTTGAGAATTTCACTTACCCCCATGAATCGAGGCGTATCTTTGTCGATGATTGATGAGTTCGGTGAGATCGACACTTCACAATCGGTAAATGCATAAAGTGCATCCAATGTTTTGTCAGGTGAAACCCCTGGAGAAAGGTGAATCATTACTTCCGCATCTGCAGCCGTATTGTCTTCAATTTTCTTGAGTTTAATCTTCCCTTTATCGTTGGCCTTGATGATGGACTCAATCAAAGATCCTGTCGTTGTTCCAAATGGAATTTCGTGGATCACCAAGGTTTTGTTGTCGATCTTTTTAATTTTTGCGCGCACCCGCACTTTTCCTCCGCGAAGCCCATCGTTGTAGTTCGTAAAATCAGCCATTCCCCCATTCGGAAAGTCCGGCAACAATTCCACTTTTTTACCACGTAAATGGTTGATGGATTGCTCAATAAGTTCGATAAAGTTGTGTGGCAAAAACTTACATGCCATACCCACCGCAATTCCTTCAGCCCCTTGAGCAAGTAAGAGTGGAAATTTCACGGGCAACTGTTCTGGCTCTTTATTTCTTCCATCGTAGCTCGAAAGCCAATTGGTCGTCTTTGGGTTAAACACCACATGACTGGCAAATTTCGACAAGCGTGCCTCGATGTAACGTGCCGCCGCTGCGCCGTCACCCGTCAAGGTATTCCCCCAGTTTCCTTGGCAGTCGATCAATAAATCTTTTTGACCAAGTTGCACCAAAGCATCTCCAATCGATGCATCCCCGTGTGGGTGATACTTCATGGTGTTTCCAATGATGTTCGCTACCTTGTTGTAGCGTCCATCATCCATTTCCTTCATGGAGTGAAGAATTCTTCGTTGCACAGGTTTTAATCCATCGTACAAAGAAGGCACGGCACGCTCAAGAATCACATAACTCGCATAATCCAAGAACCAGCTTTCGTACAATCCACCTACAGGGATAATTTGCTCATCGACTATCTTGCTTTCGAAGGGCTTGTTTTCTTCTCCTGGTTGGTCGATTGGGTCGTCGATCGTATCTTCTGCCATCTTAAGATGCTTTTTCTAAGTTATCAGAATCTGTTGCTTTGGCACCTGCCAACTCTTCAACGATATCTTTCTCTACACGAAGATTATCGATGATGAAATCTTGTCGTTCCGGTGTATTTTTCCCCATGAAGTAGGACAAAATCGTTTCGATGGATGCATCCTTTGTCAAGATGACGGGCTCCAAGCGAATGTCAGCACCGATGAAGTGTTTGAACTCATCCGGTGAAATCTCCCCCAACCCCTTAAATCGAGTAATTTCCGGGTTTTTACCCAACTCTTCAATCGCATTCCTGCGTTCATCTTCAGAATAACAATAAATTGTTTTTTTCTTGTTTCGAACACGGAACAAGGGTGTTTGCAAGACGTACACGTGATTTCGTTTGACCAAATCCGGAAAGAATTGCAAGAAGAAGGTCAACAGCAGCATGCGAATGTGCATCCCATCAACATCGGCATCGGTTGCAATTACAATCTTGCCGTAGCGCAAATTGTCCATGTCCTCCTCAATGTCTAGTGCAGCTTGTACCAAGTTAAATTCTTCATTCTCATACACCACCTTTTTTGTTAATCCATAACAATTCAATGGTTTACCGCGCAATGAGAATACAGCTTGCGTGTTCACATCTCTTGATTTGGTAATGGATCCACTTGCAGAATCTCCCTCGGTAATGAACAAGGTTGTTTCCTCACGTCGGTCGTCTTTCAAATCGGTGAGGTGAATTCTACAGTCGCGTAATTTCTTGTTGTGAAGACTGGATTTCTTCGCTCGGTCACGCGCCAACTTGCGGATCCCCGAAAGTTCCTTGCGCTCACGCTCTGATTGTTTAATTTTTCGTTCGATGAGTTCAGCCACATCCGGGTTTCGGTGCAGGTAGTTGTCCAACTTCTCTTTCAAGAAATCATTGACAAACGCACGCATCGACTTCCCACCTGGTTCAATTTCTTGAGAACCAAGCTTCGTCTTCGTTTGCGATTCAAATACTGGCTCTATCACTTTCACCGCAATCGCTGCTACGATCGATTGGCGAATGTCGGAGGCCTCGTAATTTTTGTTGTAAAAATCGCGGATCACCTTGGCCACAGACTCACGAAAAGCGCTTTGATGCGTTCCACCTTGTGTCGTATGTTGACCATTGACAAAGGAATAATAATCCTCTCCATAGGTTTTTCCGTGTGTGAAGGCTACCTCGATATCCTCACCTTCCAAGTGGATGATTGGATACAGCGGATCTCCATCCATGTTGTTTTCCAACAAATCCTTCAACCCATCTTTCGACTGGTATTTATCTCCGTTGTAGTACATTGCCAATCCTCTATTGAGGTAGCAATAATTCCACATCATCTTATCGAGATACGCCGTCTTGAACGCAAACTTTTTGAAAATGGTCTCATCTGGAATGAACTCCACATAGGTACCATTGGCCTCATCCGTTTTCGTAACCGCCTCTTCTTTAATCAACTCACCACGCTCAAAAATGGCTTCCTTCTTTTCACCGTCACGCACCGAATACACCATGAAATGCGATGAAAGTGCATTCACGGCCTTCGTACCAACACCATTCAAACCAACTGATTTCTTAAACGCTTTGGAGTCATATTTTCCTCCGGTATTGATTTGAGAAACGCAGTCGACAACTTTTCCTAAAGGAATCCCTCGGCCATAATCGCGCACAGTCACTTTCCCGTCTTTCACACGAATGTCAACGCGCTTTCCATTCCCC
The DNA here is from genome assembly GCA_039798485.1 of Bacteroidota bacterium. GTDB lineage: Bacteria > Bacteroidota > Bacteroidia > Flavobacteriales_D > Crocinitomicaceae > M0103. The sequence goes on along the minus strand of JBDKGB010000221.1, from coordinate 943 downwards.
ATCACAAACTCATCGATGCAATTGTCGACAACCTCCTTCACGAGGATGTAAATCCCATCATCTGCTGCAGATCCATCGCCCAATTTACCGATGTACATTCCAGGACGAAGCCGAATGTGTTCTTTCCAGTCAAGCGAGCGGATATTGTCTTCTGTATATTGATTTTCTGCCATAGTTTGAGCACTTTGAGCGTAACTACCAAATGTAATCAGACCATAGGCACAAAACACGCGTCTTCCTTGCGACTTTTGAACTATTTTTCGTTGAAAAACCTTGATAAATCAGCGAAAAAACACTATTTCATAAACAACCTTGAAGAATTTTTGGAAATTGAGCATTTTTTGCCGCTTCAGCCTCCACTAAAGGCCATTATTGATCAATCCGATACACATCACCATCTTCAACGACATGCGTTTTTTCAAATAGGGTTTTCGCCTCTTCGAGATGTGCATCTGTTGTTTCGTAGCGTGCACTTAAATGCCCCAATAACAAACGTCCAGCCCCTGCTTTTGCAGCAATTGTGGCAGCCTGTTTTGCTGTTGAATGAAAGGTAGCCTTGGCTCGATCTTCGTCCTTGTCGATGAATGTTGCCTCATGGTATAAGACGTTTACATTTTTGATATTCGGAACTATGGATTCATCGTACCGTGTATCCGAACAAAACGCATAGGAATAACTCGGATGCGGTGGCAAGGTAAATTCTTCAAAATCAAATTCATTTCCTTTTTCATCCACCACATGTTCACCCCGTTTCAATTTGGGCAAATGTTCGATGAGCAAACCAGAACCTTTTATGGCTTCAGCGATCAGACGACGTTCCTTCGTTTTTTCTCGAATGAGAAAGCCGTTGGTTGGAATTCTATGTTTCAGCGGAAAAGTGTGAATCTCAATCAAATTGTCCTCAAAAATCAATTTGGATTCCTTACCGTTCAAGGTGATAAAT
>JBDKGB010000220.1:0-4724 GCA_039798485.1 Bacteroidota bacterium | reverse complement strand
ATCAATATTGTTCGCAACAAACTTGTAAGTAGAATTTTTGCTGTCGCAAATAGAAATTCGAAATATGTTGAAATCTATAAATTCGCTGCGTAAAAATTTGGAGAAGTCTTAGAATACGGACGTAGTATCAAATTCTTAATTCTTCAATCTACTTCCCGGCTTCGTACACAATCGGATGATGTTGCCAACCTTTAGTGAGTTCATCTTTAAACAGATAAGGAAATACAGATGAAAGTACCGCTGCGACCATGAACTCATTTCCATCATCATCATTCATCGTTTGAGGCCCAACGCGCAGCATGAAATCAAAGAAAGGATCCGAGAAGTATCGATCCGCTTCATACAAACGAACATCCTTCACCGTGCCCAAACCTGGAATATCTGGAACATCAACAACCTGGTATTCAAGATCTCGATCGATCAAAGATTTTGAAAATATATCGTTTCCAAAACAGATGTAAAGCCGAGTAATCAGCTCATTCACAAAACGAATTTGTGTTCGACCACTTTTGGCGAAAATATCAAAGGGGAATCCTTCAACATTGTAACAATCGAAGAGAATTCTAAATACCTGAAGGTTATTATGGGCCATGGGATAACGTTCAAAGCCGATTTTTTCCATGAACTGAAGGTCATGTTTTTCGGCTTGAATGTTAAATGCAAATGGATCAAATTTATCTTCATAAAAGCATGTTAGTGGATTCACAAATGCATGCGTAGGGGTAGAAGTCACCTCCACCTTGATCGATAAATCAAATGGGGAAATGACCAATCCAACAAACTGACCTTCTCGTTTTTCCACCAGGCGATAGATGCCCAATGGCGATTCAGTGATTGGTTTAAATTGCTGTTTCAGTTGTTCCAACTGATTAGAAAGTGCACTTGGCGTGATCTCCATACCCTCTAAAAATTCAGAAGAAAACAATTCTTTGATGAGTTCGGAGTAACCGGACAAAACATCCACGCGATTCCTTTCATGAATGGTTGGATTTTTCACAACCCCCTGTTTCTGGCGATCTTCAGGTTTTTTCTTTTTTTCCAGAAGTTTAATGGATTTCTTCAGCACCTTCAAATCCGGTTCAAATGACAGCACATACATTTTACTCGAATAACTGCCATAGGTAGTTATTTTATTAAACTGTCCCAACAAAAGTTCTCTAAACCCAGCATCCACCGAGCACAAATACTCGATATTCAACCTCAAAGCACCTTTCACCTTTAACTGATCCTCAATCACCTTTATCAACTCGTCTTTCTTCATCCCCTAATTTTTAATCTTTAATTTTTTACTTCTAATTCTTCAAATCACCTCAAGTACTCATCCCTCAACTCCATTAAAATTCTCCCCATCCTATTCTCACCTACCCATTCCTCATTTATTAATTTCGCACCCCAAAACAAGTGCCTAGCCCCCTTTCTATTTCCAACATTCTCCACAATGATTCTCCCACTCAACCCTTTCAATTTTTCTTTTAACGTTGCATTTTGATCAAACTTCATCTTCACCACCATCCTCATCAATTCCACATCTTCATTACTCCTTGGAACAATAACCATTTGATTTTGATACTTTTTGGCTTTCATTTTTGCCTTCATCGGACTTTTTTTCCTTCGAATCATCTCTTTAATCTCAGGATCATTAAACCGCTTACTTTGGAACAAGGCTTCACTCGTTAACCATTCTACTCCATCTTCAACGATTGGACTCGCAAACATATTCCCTAACCAACCATACTCCAATTTTACTTTTGTAAATTCAATTATTTCATCTTCCATAAATAAATAAATTAAGATTAGTGAATAACAGCGCCGTCTTTACGCATAGGTTTCTAATTTATAACAGGACAGAATCACTTTTCATCCGAAACTAAGATCAAGACCAGTCGATACAATCATTCATGTCCTTCAAATGAAATTCTTCTCTTAAAAAGAGAATCTATTGTTCTATGAAAAAAATCTGATCTGGGATGTTGCATTTGGTTGTCATGGTCGTAATCTATTCGAAATTCTCCACTAACCCTAAAACCTGTTCCCATGAAAACAATGAATTTGAGCAAGCTCACAGACAGCATTTACAGCGTTTACAATGCCGCAAGTCAAGGTTTAACCCAAGAGTCGATTGAAAAATGCACAAAACGACCGATGAACCTGCTCAAAAAATTTTTCAATGCGGATGAACAAGAAGTATTCCTGCTCATTTATGCGGTAAACAGGCACTTTGACTCGGACAGTACGTCATTTCAAGATTTCCGGGAATTTTTCGAGATGCCCGCTTTACGCTTTCTGGAATTTCAGCCCGTATTGAATTCACTTGTTGACAAAGGCTTGCTCGTGAACAACAAGGACCCGCGCTACACAAGTACAAACGCTATAAATTGCACCTACTCCCTTGTTCCTGAGGTAGCAAAGGCCATTGCGGATAAAACGCCTATTCCTCGAACTACAAAGACATACACGACTTCATTGGACTTTTTGGAGGGGATTTATGACTTGGTAGAATTGGCCACTGCGAATAAAATGGTAAACCGCGAATTCACGAAGCGTTACGAGGATTTGATAGCTTCGTGTTCTTCCGTACCCTATGTTTCACTACTCAACACCTTGCACTTACCTTTAAGCGAGCAAATTCTTTTCAGTTGTGTTGTTTGGAAGATGTTGAGCACGAATGAGGAACTGGAACTGGACAATGCTGCACTCTTGTATGATACTATTCAGGAACAAGTTAGCTTTAAACAGAGTATTTTCAGTGAGAAAAACATGTTGATGCAATTGGACTTGGTGCGCATTCAAAAAGGATTCCTCGACAACATTGCTTTGAACCTCACAACGCATGCCGCTGAACTGCTTGGATCTGTAGGATTCACGTTTAAAGTGGATACTAAGAAGAAAAATGAGCGCATTCTACCAACACAAATTTCTGAAAAACACTTGGTTTACAACGAGAGTGAACAGATTCAGATTCAGTCTTTGGAGTCCATTTTGATGGAAGAGAACTACGTGAACCTTCGCAACCGCTTGGCAGACAAACACCTTCCTGTAGGTTTGAATGTCCTATTGTTCGGCGCCCCAGGAACCGGAAAAACGGAAACTGTTTACCAGCTTGCACGTCATACAGGCAGAGAAATAATTCGTGTTGAGATTGCGGAAACCAAGAGCAAGTGGTTTGGGGAAAGTGAAAAGTTGATTAAGGACATTTTCACGAAGTACCAAGAGGCGGCGAAGAAAGCAACGTTGATGCCGATACTGTTGTTCAACGAAGCTGACGCGATTATTTCGAGCCGAAAAAGTGGCAGTCAAGGTGAGTCGCGCCAAACAGAAAATGCAATACAGAACATACTCCTGGAGGAATTGGAAAAGTTCAATGGGATTTTCTTCGCTACGACGAACCTCGCCAACAATTTGGATGGTGCCTTCGACAGACGATTCTTGTACAAGGTTAAGTTCCTCAACCCCGGTTTAACGCAGCGTCAACGCATTTTGGAGCGCAAGTTTCCGTTCCTAACCGCAGATGAATGTGAGGTATTGGCCAACGACTTTGACCTTTCCGGTGGTCAAATGGATAACATTGCGCGCAAGAGTGAGATTCATTTTATTATGAATGGTAGTAACCCTACAATGGAAAAGATTACGGCCTACTGCCATGAGGAGCTGGCGATTACGGCGAAGTCAACAGCTACGAGTATTGGGTTTGGAAAGAATTAAAAGTGAAGTAGGAAAAATTAAGAATGGCCAATTAAGAATTTAAAATTTGATCCTAACGGAATTTGGTGCCTTCGGCAATTCGAAGTTGGTTTGAAGTCTTGAAACGCAGCGTTTGTCGTCTAAGAGAAGTCTTTTGTTCTTCGAAGCACTTCTAGCGAAGAAATGTCTTTTGTCTTTTGAGTCTCTTGTCTTAATATCTTGACGTCTTGGTGTCTTAAAATCCTCTTGTCTTGACTTCACCTTTAAAATTGATTACTTTTGCATACAAACGGGGTCGACATTGGATTTGACAGCGATAGCGATAGTCAAGTGTCAGCATGCAGAGGGTTGTGGTGTACCTCTTAAATCTCATGTCTCAAACAATAATTGACAATACGTCATACGCACTTGCTGCTTAATTAACTGAATGTTAATTGGCTTAATCCCGGCGAAGTATAGTAACCAGGACAAGTACTTCCTCCGGAGCCCTGCTCATTGGCCACGGAATATGGAAGTTCATCCCATTGAGCTGGCGGAAACGATGGTACTACCTTTCCGTAAGATCTAAGTAGCTAAGTCGAAGTTTTTGGGTGTTCCTGTCCGTGCTTCGGTCGAAAATCAACCAGGAAATAAGCATGTAGAAAGCTTGAAAATTCGTCGTTTGGACGAGGGTTCGAACCCCTCCGACTCCACTCTGTGGGAAAGCACACCAAAATCGGTGTGCTTTTCTTTTTTTCGTCCTCTGGAACCCTTGATATTACTGAAGATTAGCTCCACAGCAGGATTCAAGTCAACGGTTCGAACTGAATTTTTTTCGTAAACCAACTTATTGGGAAATATCGAACCAATCAACCTCCTCTTCACCTCTACATCGCCCTGTTTATAAAGGTTTTCAAGGTTCGAAAGGGTTCGAACTACATCATCTAACTTTTTATCAAGGTCGACAATTTCGCGGTGTGATTTGTGATGCTCCACATTCAAACGCTGGAGCGTTTCATCGATTTCCTTCTTCATCATTCGGTAGTCATCCGCGGTGATATCGC
>JBDKGB010000219.1:0-2584 GCA_039798485.1 Bacteroidota bacterium | reverse complement strand
GCTTGCCACAAGCATTGAAAGTTTCTTTCGGTGGTGGAACAGTAATGGGACTTGGGGTTGCTGGATTGGCAGTTCTTGGTTTGAGCTTGTTCTTCATGGTGTTTGTATCCATGTTTGTTGGAAAAGGAGGTAGCTTCTACGATGAAATGACTATGGTACTTGAGGCTTTGGCTGGATTCTCGTTGGGAGCTGAGTCAATTGCCTTGTTTGCACGCGTAGGTGGTGGTATCTACACGAAAGCGGCAGACGTTGGTGCTGACCTTGTTGGTAAAGTTGAAGCGGGAATTCCTGAGGATGATCCACGTAACCCTGCAACAATTGCGGATAACGTAGGTGACAACGTAGGTGATGTTGCAGGTATGGGTGCCGATTTGTTCGGTTCTTATGTTGCAACAGTATTGGCATCTATGGTGCTTGGAAACTACATCATCAAAGACATGGCAGAGGCTGGTCAAACGATTGATAAATTCAACGGAATGGGAGCAATCCTATTGCCAATCATGATTGCAGGTGTTGGAATCATCGCTTCAATCATCGGAACATTCTTAGTACGTATCAAAGACAATGACGCGAAAGAAGCTCAAGTGCAGCGCGCATTGAACCTTGGAAACATCGTTGCAATGGTATTGTCTGCTGTGGCTGGTTACTTCTTGATCAAATGGATGTTGCCAGATACCATTCAAGGAATGAAGTTCTTTGGTGAGGATCCGAAAAACATTTCTTCGATGAATGTCTTCTACGCAACGTTGGTTGGACTTGGTGTTGGGTACTTGATTTCAATGTTTACAGAATACTACACTGCATTAGGTAAGAAACCTGTTTTGAATATTGTACAAAACTCATCTACAGGTGCTGCAACAAACATCATTGCAGGACTTTCTACAGGTATGATTTCTACGTTCTCTTCAGTGATTGTTTTTGCTGCTGCGATTTGGGGATCATATACATTGGCAGGATTCTATGGTGTGGCCATTGCTGCTTCTGCGATGATGGCAACAACAGCGATGCAGTTGGCAATCGATGCCTTCGGACCAATTGCGGACAACGCAGGTGGAGTTGCTGAAATGTCTGAATTGCCAAAAGAGGTTCGTCAACGTACAGACGTCTTAGATTCAGTAGGTAACACTACTGCAGCGGTAGGTAAAGGATTTGCGATTGCATCTGCCGCACTTACCGCGTTGGCGTTGTTCGCGGCGTATGTCACATTTACAGGTATTGATGGAATCAACATCTTTAAGGCGAATGTGCTTGCAGCCTTGTTCATTGGTGGTATGATTCCAGTTGTTTTCTCTGCATTGGCGATGAAGTCAGTAGGTAAAGCAGCAATGGATATGGTCATGGAAGTGCGTCGTCAGTTCCGTGAAATTCCAGGGATTATGGAAGGTACAGGAACTCCTGAGTACGGTAAATGTGTGGAAATTTCTACGAAAGCGGCATTGCGTGAAATGATGTTGCCTGGTGCAATCACAATCATTTCTCCAATCATTATTGGATTCGCAATGGGTGCTGAAGCGCTTGGAGCGTACATGGCTGGTGTTGCGGTTTCTGGTGTTCTTTGGGCAATCTTCCAAAACAATGCTGGTGGTGCTTGGGATAACGCAAAGAAGTCTTTCGAAGCAGGTGTAATGATCAACGGTGAAATGACTTTCAAAGGATCTGAAGCGCACAAAGCAGCAGTGACAGGAGATACAGTGGGTGACCCATTCAAAGATACGTCTGGTCCATCGATGAACATCTTGATTAAATTGACCTGTCTTGTTGGATTGGTAATCGCTCCACTACTTGGAAGCGGACATGGTGATTCAGCAAAAGATGCAGCATGCGGAATGGACAAGTGCCACGGTAAGATGGAGTGTTCAAAAGACATGAAAGACTGTCACGGTAACATGGATGCGTGCGATGCACACCACAAGGGTGAATACATGATCGGAAAATGTGACATGCGTAAGTGTGCTAAAATGACGAAAGACGAATGCGCAGCAATGTGTGATTCATTGAAATGTACACCTGAAGAAAAAGCAATGTGTATGGCGCATTACGACGAGAACGGAAAGTTCATGGGCGGAAATGAGTGCACGAAAAAAGCAGATTGCTGTTCAAAAAAAAATGAATGTAAAGACAAGTCGTCTTGCAAAGGAGAGAAATCTTGCAAGAAAGGTCATTGATCTTTGCTCCAATAAAATAGGTAAAGGGTCTGCTTCGGTAGACCCTTTTTCATTGGTGTAAGTAACATTTTCTCACCGTTTCCGTTTCGCTGCATATGCGTTTTGAATTCCTCGTCCTCCTTTTGCTATCGTTTTCGTCAACCGCACAGTTGCGCTTTGAGGTGCTGGATTACGATTTTGGTATTTTGGAGTCCTATGACGATCGTTTTGTGGATGTTAAGGTTTCGAACATCGGTGCTAAAAAGGAATACATCCTCAGTGTAAAAAAACCAAGTGATGTGGTGTACATTGCTCCGAATGATCGCATCGGGCCAGATAGCTCCATGTATTTGCGGTTTCAAGTCAATCCTAGCGTCAAGGGCCGCTTTAATTATGACATCTATGTCTTTACCAGCGACAAGGCCTCCGCAACGCGCATA
>JBDKGB010000218.1:0-9687 GCA_039798485.1 Bacteroidota bacterium | reverse complement strand
TGGTCGGGAGATGATTCCGTTTTTACCATCGTGGATGTCGGCGGGAACTTCCAAGTGCGTTCGAATAAGTTGCTGACCAATAGTTCGTATTGTCTTTCAACGCCAAGCGCTCTTGTAAACGCCGCGCAATGGGAGTTCAGCGTTCGCCTGCTCTTCAATACTTCGAGCGCCAATTATGTGGATGTTTACCTCTGTTCAGACCAAGCGAATCTCCTTTCAGTTGGAGTAAATGGGTACTTTGTCCGGATAGGTGGAACCACAGATGAGGTGTCGTTGTACAAGTCGGTCCTTGGTGTAAAAACAAAAATCATTGACGGAACAGACGGTACAACCAATCATTCGACGAATGAACTCAAGCTAAAAGTAAAGTGCACAGCTTCTGGCGAATGGACACTCGAACAGAAGACTTTTGCCGAGGTAATGTATACTTTGGAAGGGATGACAACGGACCTTTCTACTACAACGAGTGGATTTTTCGGCATTGCCATTACACAATCCACCGCCTCCTTTTTTCAAAAGCATTTTTTTGATGACATCTATCTTGGACCAATCGTGTATGACCTAACACCCCCGAGCTTGGTTTCTGCGAATGCAATCGCTTTCAACGCGGTGGACGCACTCTTCTCCGAATCTTTAGATAGCTTAAGCGCATCGAGTGTTGCCAATTATTCCTTGCCTTCAGGACCTACGATTTCTGGGGTTTTGATCGATTCAATGAATCCCACCTTGGTGCATCTTACGCTGTCGAGTTCTCTAACAAATGGAAATCAGTATGAACTTGTTACGCAGAATATTGATGACCTTGCCCTCAATCCATCACCTCAACAAACAGCAAGTTTTCAGGTTTTGTTTTCGGAAATACCAGTCCCAGGCGATGTCCTCATCAACGAGTTTTTGTGCGATGAAGCGCCCAGCATTGGTTTACCAGAAGTGGAATACGTGGAGGTCTTTAACACCTCACAGAAAATCTTTGACATGCATGGCTGGAAAATAGGGGATGCCTCTGGTTTTGGCACCCTTCAAAACGGCTGGATGTATCCAGGAGAATATAAGGTGCTGTGTGCCTCTGCGAATGCCATGTATTTCGTGGAAGCTACCGAGGTGACGAGTTTTCCAAGTTTGAACAATGCTGGAGACCAACTCATCTTGCGCGATGCCGATGGACACCAAATCGATTCATTGGCATACACCACAGATTGGTACCAAGACCCACTCAAGAGCAACGGTGGCTATGCCATTGAACGCATCAATCCCTTTGATCCGTGTTCGGCGCAAGACAACTGGAAAGCAAGCGCATCAGTCATTGGAGGGACACCAGAGACACAAAATTCTGTGTTCAGCGATCTCCCCGATCTCCTTCCTCCAAAGCTACTCGAACTAGTACCTCTGGCACCCAACGTACTGCAGGTATTTTTCAATGAAGGGATGGACTCAACTCAACTTGCCCTTGCACTCATTGAAACGGTTCCGCCGCTAAACATTTACAAACGTGCAATCTATGGTGCACATCCTTCCATGATGACACTTATCTTTTCAGATAACCTTGTGGGTGGGCAGGTTTATTCCATTCACATGCAACAACTTTCAGATTGCTGGATGAATCAAACGGATGTTCAGGCCAATTTTGTCTTGCCACAATCGCCGGAATTGGGTGATCTTGTGATCAATGAGCTCCTGGTTGATCCGTTGACGGGCGGTTCCGATTGGATTGAAGTGTACAATTCATCTGCAAAGTGGATCGATTTGATGGATTGGCGCCTAGCGAATTTCGACAATGGTGTGGTCGATAATTTTCAATCGGTTACACAGCATTTTTACCTCGCTCCACACGAGTATGCGGTGCTGGGAAGTGATTCAAGCCATGTAAAGCAACATTATCCATTTGCGGTTTCAGGTCGCTTTGTCCCTTTGGAAACGCCAGCATATGCGGTCGATTCTGGGACCGTCTTGTTGTATTATTTTGATCAATTGATGGACACGGTGTCGTATTCTACCGGGTGGCACTTTGCGCTTTTGGAAAGCAGTGACGGCGTATCCTTGGAGCGCATTCGAACAGAGGGTCCGTCAAACCAACGGGAAAATTGGCATTCGGCTGCTGAAGCCATAGGGTTTGGAAGTCCTGGGATGAAAAACTCACAAGACATGCAAGGAAGCTTGGCCGGAGATTTCAATTTAAGTTCCAACATTATTTCTCCAGACAGCGATGGCAAGGACGATGTGCTCGAATTTACCTATACCATGATCGAACCTGGGATGTTGGGCACACTTATTTTGTATGACGATGAAGGACGTGAGGTAAAGAAAATCTTCAGCAATGAACTGCTTGGAATCTCCGGAAGTTTCACATGGGATGGCATTACTCAAGACCAATACAAAGCGAATATTGGAACTTACATAGCTGTTTTTTCAGCATTTGCCTTGAATGGACAATCCGCGGTTAATAAACGGAAGGCTTTCGTGGTTGCAGGCAGGCTCTGACCATCTAATTTTGTAACTGAAAAATGAAAACCATGAAAAAAATAATCGCAATCGTGACATTCGTATGTCTCGCTAATTTAGTGAATGCACAAGCGTTTCAAAATAAGGGAAACTACCTTCAAGTTGGTTTCGGTGCACAAGTACATACTCTTGGACCCATATCCGTCGGGTATGAAAGAGGAATAACAGGACTTATTGGTATCGGGCGATTTGGTGTCGGTGGAGCAATTGCAAATGAGTTTTATTATAACCCATTGTATTTGAACGCTGTACAAAATAGGACTACCCTTATGGGGCGCTGTGCCTACCATTTTGATTTTGATATTGAGAAGATGGATGTTTACGCAGGTGCTGCGGTGGCCATACAATTTAGGGGAGACAATAAAGACAAGACAACTGGATTCATTTATGGAAGCACGAGTGCACGAATTTCTCCTTTTCCAACAGTATTTGGTGGAATTCGCTATTTTTTCAGCGATCAATTTGCGGTCTATGCAGAAGTAGGCTATGGTTTGGGTTATTTGAATGGCGGCATCGTTTATCGATTTACATATCAATTTCTTTCGAGACGAACTGGTTTGAATGAGTTTTAGTCACACGATTGATTTTGTCGTACATTTGACCCAGTGGAAAAATTGCTCTTGCCCGGTTCAAAAGGGTGGATAAAAAAGTACTTCGATCTGGCTGAAAAAAAGCAGATTCAATTCAACTATACCAGACCAGAAGGGGTAGAGAAGGGAGCGTATTTACACGCAGCTTTAGGTCGAACAGGAATTGCTTTTGGATTTCCTTCTCGCCTCTTGTTTGCCGAAAACATCAATGACAAGAAATGGACATCGGATGAAAAACTCAAAGTCCTTCTCTTTGAAGCACATTTGTTCGTTTACCTTTCATACCATGAGGCAAAGCCATTTGATCAGGCGGTGTTCGTCGATTCCATGGTTTCCTTTTACGGCAATCACAATTCATCGAAAGTATCTAAGCTGTTTGGCTTTTTCATGAAGGAATCACCCAACGAAAAATTGGAGTCCATTCTTACTCAACGTGTAGACATTAAAATGAATTTGTTGGAAAACAAGTTCTGGGTGAACTACTTGAGCAATGTGTTCATTTACCTTGATGTCATTCTTTACAACGACTTTGTTCAGCACAAGAAACGTTCGGCCTTTTACAATTACGACGATCTCGCCATGAATGCCTTGACGGCAATTACTCTGGCGGCCTATTCCGATGGTGACATAGAGGAGAAAGAGCGAACTATGTTTTCAGTCTTCTTAGCTTCGGCAAATTTGTCGGATGTGCACCGTGAAATTGCAGAAAAGAGATTTAAAGCAGGGGCTTCTTATGAGGATTTTACGAGCCACGTGAAGGAGAACAAATTGTTCAAACGCTTTCTATTGGATTTGTCATCTTTTGTGATCTATTCGAACCATGAAGCGCACGACGAAGAGCGTGACCACCTGAAAAAGCTCACAGAATTTTTGGGACTAACGTCGATGCAATTGGAGGAATCGTTGGCTTTGACGGAGCAGTTCATCATTGGGAATTTCGACAAAATCCCCTTCTTACAAGACACAAGTTCTGTGGAGAAAGTATACGGTAGCTTGTCAAAGCGCTGGGTAAAAATCTTAGGTAGAAACAAGGATAAGCTGGCTGCCGAATTGAAGCAAAGCAAGGAATTGGTTTCACTCATCCGCAAATCAACTACGACAGATCTCACACCTGAAGAAAAGGAAACGGTGAAGGAACAGTTTAAAGATCTTGTAAAATCAATGCCCTCCTTGGCAATCTTTCTTCTACCCGGCGGGGCCTTACTATTACCATTGGTGCTCAAAGTCATTCCAGACCTGATGCCCTCCGCGTTTAGGGATAATGAGGTGGAGAAGTAATACAGAAATTTTTAACTCAATGCTGACTAGCTTCAGCGAGTTCCTTGATTTTTTCATTCATTGCCTCAAATCCTTTGATCGTGTTTTCGCGCATCATTCGGTCAAAAATGGGCACTAGGATTCCAGTAAAAACTTCTCTTTGTATAAATAATGTAGTTCCATTCCCTTGATCATCTAGTTCAAAAATGTGTTCTCCATCAAACAAGCCATTGATGAGCAAATGCCCCTTCCAACTAAAGCGTTTCTCTGTTTCGAAAGTAAGCACTCTTGGTTTGAATGTCATTCCCTTCGATCCTGGAGGCTGAATGCGTGCGGTAAATGTATTGCCAACAGCAACTTCTCCCTCAATGGATTTTATAAAAGGATTCCAATTGGGATAGTCACTGAAGTTTGTCAGGATACTCCAAATGGATGGTGATGAAGCGTGTATCAGGATTTCCGTTTTAATTTCTCGTGCCATGCGTTTTATTTTGACACAAAATTCATCAAAGGAATCTAGATAGCTCTTGATAAAAATCAAGAAATCAAAGCTGTTTTTTTTTTCGAATGCGGCTGAATGTTTCAGCTGTCATGCCCAGCATGGACGCGATATAGTGCAAAGGCACTTGATTGAATAAGGCCTTGTTTTGGGCAAAAAAGAAGGCATACCGTTCTTCGGCGGTCATCGATAAATGGCTTTGAATGCGGTCTTCCAAGAGCGTAAAGCACTTCACGAGAAAACGTTTTTCAAGTTCATTCCACGCTGTCACAATCGTCCCCAATTTCTTATAATCTTCACGGCTGATACTGAATACCTCTGCGTCGCTCAGTGCTTGAATGCTCCATCTTGAAGGTGTTTCAAAAATGAAGCTGGCCAAATCAGTGGTAAAGTAACCTTCAGTTGAAATCCATTGGGTAACTTCTTTCTTTTCAGTAATGGTGTAAACGCGCAAAAGCCCTGACTGCACAAAACTAAGGTGCCTACAATCTGTTCCCTGTTTTAGCAGGTAATCTCCTTTCTTGATACTTACCTTTTTAAAGAGCGATTGAAAGGCCGTTAACTCTTTCGGGGCAATGTCACCAAAATGCCACAAGATAAATTGTTCTAAAGCTGCCAAGGTCGTTTCTTCAAATTAAAACCGAAAATAAAGACCAAAGATCCAGTCGCGCATTTTCTGCAAAACTTCTGGCGCAAAGGTCTCTTCCAAATCACCATACTCCATGATGTCACAGCGGGTACAGTGCTGAAACAAATGATTCAATCCATCCACAATCACCGCTTCTGATACTGCTTTTGTTTGCTTGGCGAAATGTGTTTCAAAGGCCTTTTGATTGGAGATCGGCGGCACTTGAATGTCCCTTGACCCATTGATGGCCAGGACAGGAATCGTGAGTTTTTTCAAGTATTTTTTCGCGTCAAAGTTGATGAATTCTCTACCCCAAGCGGAGTTTAAAAAAACACTCAACCCCACCTTGAAATTCATAACATTGGTATTCGCCTGATATTCTGAAGGGGCCTTTTCATACATCGTGTCTAGAAAGGCCGCAATCGGATCACTGGCTTTTTGTTGAGGATACCGCTGAATGATGTCACACAATCCTGCGTAAACATCCCTATTCCACGTGGCATAAACACTGTCTTTTCCGGCTGCCAATGGAATAAGGAACTGTTGTTCTACCAGCACATCTCTTCCACTTGTCCCCACACTTGCCAATTCGATCACGAAATCAACGTACTTGTTTTTTCGCGCAGCAATGAGTGCGTGCATCCCACCTTCGGAATGACCAGCAATGCCGATCGGACAATCCGAGAATCGTGCATCCATCGCGAGAAAATTCACACACGCACTGACATCAGATCCAAAATCCATGAGGCTCGCTTGTGCGAATACCCCCGTGCTTTTTCCAACTCCGCGGTCGTCAAAGCGCAAACATCCAATGCCATTCTGTGCAAGAAAATCAGCAATAACCCAGAAGGATTTGTGCCCCATGATTTCGCAATTTCGGTCTTGTGCCCCACTTCCTGAGGCCAAGACAACAATCGGATAAGGAAGACGTTGGTCCTTCGGCAAGGTCAATGTTGCGCCAAGTACAATGTCACCATTTTTGATGAGGATTTCTTCAATGGGATAATCGAACGGTGGAACGGGCTCTTGCGGACGAATAAGCTTGGCTTCTTCGAGCACTTCACGCCGAAAAACAACCGTCCAGCGAACATCACTTTGTGACATAATCCCAACGAGCGTGTCGCCAGCGGAATAGTACTTCCCCTTGAAAGAAAGCCCAATTTTCGTGTAGGTAAAAGACACAGTTGAGTCAGTCAGCATGACCGCAGACATCGTTATAGGTTCTGGCTTTTTTGCGTTGGGGTTGCTTAGGTTAACGAGAGGGGTAGGTTCCTGTTCAATGTGCAAATCCATGCGGTTTGACTTTCCGACTAGAGTAAAGGAAGCATGCCAATCTCCTGTGATTTGTCCAAAAAGGAAAGAAGGAAAAAGACAGAGGATCAGTGCGAGTTTATGCATGGTCTTGATCGATTAAGCGCGGGATTATTTTACAGTTGGCGGCAGTGTTGAAATGTGTTTCAATGTACGCATGTCGCTGGATAAATTCTTCCCGTGTCAAAACATGATTTTTTAAGCCAATGAAATGCATGCGGTACTCTTTAGGGTCGTCAGCGACGGTACAAAATGAAGCAAGTCCACTTCCAACCACGACATTCGTATTGACCAAAACATGTCCAGAACTGTGAATCGATGCGAGAAGTTTCAGCTTTATACCCGAAGGAACCTCGGTGTGAAGCAGATGGATTTGTGCTTCTTGAATTAAGGTATACAAGGCCTTTTCAGATGGATTCGCCACCAGTTGAATCCCATATTTCTGGCAAAAAGAAGTCAGGCGTTTACTTGGATTTTTCCCCGCCACAACGAGTGGAAAGCTTGAATCGGTTACTTTCTGAAGTGTGTTTGCAATCCAATACACAGCGTGTTCATTTTCAGGCACGGACAAATTTCCATGGATCAGCGCATAGCGTTTTGTATCGACCAATTTCCCCGCAATGGGTGGAAAAGAGGCAGGAAGGAAATGTGTGTTCGCTTGGTATCTTTTGAAGTGTTCAAGTTCACTTTCTTTAATGACAAAAACATGCTTGGCTTTTGAAAGAATCGACTCGTACTGCTTGAGTTTTTGTGCTTCAAGTCGAAAAAACCACCGTTTCAAGAAGGATGTTCCTAGTGTTAATCCTCGGTAATAATCGGCTTCAACGTTATGCATTCGCGCAAATGTCAAGCGCGCTTGAATGGCCGGAAATTCCAGTAGTCCACAGGTATGCAGCCCTTCCAGTAGAATAGGGTCCCGATCTCGACTGAGGTTTTCCAAGAGTGATTTCGACATTCTGGATTGAACGATGAAAGGTCGTTTTGAAAAGAGGTAGAAGATGGATTTTTTGCGCGTGTAGTAGTGCACGTCGCCGTATTTTTCCAATTCTACTTGCCGTCCTCGGCCGTATTCAAATACGTGAATGCTGAGTTTTATCCCTAATGAATGCAGGGCTTGTATGCGGTAGAACATGTCTATTGCTCCGCCGTAATCCGCTGGAAATGGCACATCAAGACAGACGATATGAAGGTGCTTAGCGCTCAACGGATGGATAGATTTGTTTCAAGACTTCCCGTTCATTCTCCCAATTTTCCGATGCTGCGGCCACACGACAGTTTGCTTTTTGTGTCTGCAATAAATCAGGATGTTCTTGGTAATGGCGAATGGCACTTGCCAGTGTTTCTGGTGTGAGTTCATTGATCACAGTACCAACGTGATGTGTTGTAATGACGTGTGCGACCTCAACGAGATTCGTTCCAATGATCGGCGTTTCAGCATGGATATAATCGAAAACTTTGTTTGGAAGAGAATACCTATAGTTGTCACTTGTAGGTTTGTCGAGGGTGAGTCCAAGATCGGCATATGTAGTAAAGGCCATCATTTCCGCGTAAGGTCGTTTTCCGAAGAAAAGTACCTTGTCTTGAAGGTTGTGCTTCTGTACCATTTCTTTCAAGGTGTCAATCACATCGCCGCTTCCAACGATAAGCAAGATGACGTCCGTGAGTAACTTCATGGCCTCAACGGCTTCTTCTGCGCCGCGATCCACATTGATTCCTGCACCTTGAAGGATCACTAAAAACGTATGTTCAGGCAACCCCAATTCTTTTCGTGAGGGGATACGTTCAGGATTCCATGTTGGTGAAATGTTCCGAACAACCCTTACATTCATCTTGTATTTCTGAGTATAGATGTCGGCAATGGACTGATTAACGGTGTAAACGGTTTGTAAACGTGGGAAGATAAAGCCTTCAATGCGCTCCCAAATTTTCTGCGTTTTTGGACGATGTATGAGTTCTGGAACTTGTGTAAAATACTCGTGGCTGTCATAAACCAATTTCGTCTTGAATTTAAACTTCGAAGCCAAATAGTTTGCGACCAAGGTGTCGAGATCGTTGGCTACCAATAGATCTGCACGCCGAAAGAGTAGAAAAAAAAACAAACGAAGGTTATACGCAGCATAGAATTTTGGGCCTTTTTCCCACAACAGTTTGAACCGCTTTGTGGCATAAGGACGATCATTCAAGCGTGAACTGTCCGATTTAACGCGCCCAATGAGTGTGACCTGATACCCTTGTTCCATCAAAAAAAGACAGATCTTATTCACACGATTGTCGGTGTATAGATCATTGGTAACAGATACAAAGGCACGGTTGCCCATTGAATTAGAGAAAGAGTAGAAAGACAATAATGAACAAAAGCAAACTAAGCGCGATAATTCCACCGTAAATAAACAATAATATTTTTGCCTTTCTAAGGTTTGTCACACCTTGCTCTGTATTGTAACGGGCTCTGTTTGCGAGAATATATAGAATCAAAGACGCAATCATCAAGAAAAAACCTATCACTGCAAAATATGCCAATAAGGACATTGTAAGCCCCGTAATCCCGAGATTCTTTGCTGTTTTTGCTCTTTTTTCAGTGCGCATTGCTTGTTCCGCCGCAGCACTGGCATCCTCTGAACTCATTTCTGGTTCTTCAGCCCATGATGTCGTATCTGGATAAGATGTATAAACTGAAGATGCCAGTTCATGTTCAACATCCATCGATTCATTTTGAGTGGTCAACGTTGAGCTCACACGCTGCTCATTCATCGGAATGACAGCCTCTGAACGATCATCTGTATGTTGTGTTTGGACAATCTGTTGATTGGGATTGGTTTTTACATAGCGCAACGCGTTGTGAGTTCCACATGAACTCAATACCAGGGCAATAACACCAAATAGAACTGTAAGATTTTTCATAA
>JBDKGB010000217.1:0-13980 GCA_039798485.1 Bacteroidota bacterium | reverse complement strand
CAAGGGATAAAGCGCGGAATGGGTGTGTTTTCAGACAAGGGTGTTGTTGGCATTATCCACAATGTGAGTGATCATTTCTCGGTGGTAAAAAGTGTTTTGACAGAAGAAATCAATATCGATGTCATGATTGAGCCCATCGGATTGTTTGGCTTAATGAAATGGAACGGAGAAGATGCCCGTCGAGGGTCGATCTCAGGAATCAGCAACGACATGAAAATCAAGAAGTGGTCGAAGGTGGTGACACGTGGCGGCTCAGGAATTTTCCCTCGTGGGATCATGGTCGGTAAAATTGAAAAATTGAAACCTGTGGAAGGAAAACCATTGTGGGATGTTGTGATTCGTTTTTCAGAAAACTACAACAGTTTGCAGCGTGTTTACGTGATTAAAAATTTGATGCAAGAAGAGCAGGAGGAACTCGAAAGCACTATTCCACCAGACGACGAAGAATGAATGTAGCAGTTAAATATGGTTTACGTTTCCTGTTGCTTGTGGCACTGCAGGCCTTGGTATTGAATCAGCTCGAGCTGGGTTTCGGTATCCAGTTTATGGTGTATCCCCTTTTGATTGTCTTATTGCCATTTGAAATTGGAACCATTTCCTTGATGCTCATCGCTTTCCTTATGGGAATCTTGATTGATGCGTTTTCGAACACCTATGGGCTTCACGCCTCTTCGGCAGTTGTCATTGCCTATTTTCGCCCATTGATCTTCAAGGCTTTGGCTCCTCGCGATGGATACGACCCACTCAAAGAAGGAAACAGCTACGACATGGGCTTTCGCTGGTTTCTATACACCTTCGGATTGATCCTTTTGATTCATCACTTTTGGTTTTTTCTTCTTGAAATCTTCCGTTTTGATGAAATTCTTTTTGTCTTTCAAAAAACACTATTTAGCCTACCCTTCTCGTTTCTGCTTTGCCTGATTATCCAAGCAATGATTGTCTCTAAACCGAAGGAACGATGAATCTTGACGCACGGAGATATGTCATTCTAACGTTTATCCTACTCGTGGGAATCATCTATGCATCTCGACTTTTTTACATGCAGGTGGTGGATGACCAGTGGGTGCTCAGAGCGCAAGAGATTGCTGAAAAAAGATGGGAAATCACCCCTCCAAGAGGTGTACTGTTTGACCGTACTGGGAAAAAGATTGTCTCGAACCGCACCTATTACAATCTGATGATGTGTGAAGCAGAAATCAAGGATTTAGATACTGCGAAATTTGCGAAGTTGATTGGATGGACGCGTGAGGAGGTGCGCAATCGCTTCAAAGAAATCGTTCGTGGTGAAGGAACCTATTACAACAAAAACACAGGTAAACGCACACTGAACTACCAAAAGATTCGCTCCTATCCCTTCATGAAGGAACTTACCTTGGAGGAGGTTGCGCGCATTGCACCGCACTTGGATAATTTTAAGGGCTTTTATGAAGAGGTGACGAGCATGCGCAGTTATCCCTATGCCAATGGGGCAAACATTGTGGGCTATCTTTCGGAAGTATCGCAAGAGGAAATTGATGAAGATCGTTTTTATAAACCTGGAGACAACATTGGCAAGGCTGGATTGGAACGCTTTTACGAAAAAGAGCTAAGAGGTCGGAAAGGAATTCGGTATATAGTCACTTCTGCCATGAACAACGCCATCGAATCGTATGCGGATGGTAAGTACGATACCTCAGCCTTGCAAGGGCCGCCGCTGAAATTGGGCGTGGACATCCTTCTTCAGGCTTATGGTGAAAAACTTTTGAAGGGCAAACGCGGCTGTATCGTTGCCATTGAACCTGCAACGGGTGAAATCTTAGCCCTTGTTTCTTCGCCCTCCTACGACCCAAATTTGATGATTGGGAAACGGAATATCTCCATGTATTATCCCAAATTGTTGTTGGACCCAAACACACCGCTTCTTCCTCGTCCTTTGGCATCCGAATATCCACCAGGTTCAACATTCAAGCTCTTAAATTCCTTAATTGCCCTGCAGGAAGGTGTCATCACTCCCGAGTTTGGCGCGCCGTGTAACAAGTCTGTTGTTGGGTGCCACAATCACGCAAGTGCGGGAAATTTACCGGATGCCATCAAGCATTCGTGCAACCCATATTACTATGCGGTGATGCGCCGAATTGTTCAACAGAATCGAAAGAAGAGCGTTTTTGCGGATGCTGAGGTGGGACTCAACCGCTGGGTAGACTATATGAAAAGCTTTGGTTTGGGAAGAAAACTTGAAACCGATATTACGGGCTTGCGCCCAGGATTAATTCCCGATGTGGCCTTCTACGACAAATGGTATGGCCACCATCGCTGGGCCTTTTCAACCATCCGCTCGATTTCAATTGGTCAAGGGGAAGTGATGATTACCCCACTGCAAATGGCGAACATTGCAGCGATTATTGCAAATAAAGGGTGGTACTATACACCGCATTTTGTGAAATCCATTGGGAACAAAGGACCGCTTCCAGAATACCGAAAAAAGCACTATTCGAAAATTGATACGAAGCATTATGACGTGGTGATTGAAGGAATGCGTCGTGTGGTGTATGAACCAGGCGGAACAGGAAAAAGAGCCTTGCTAAAGGACATCACGATTTGTGGGAAAACTGGAACTGTTCAAAATCCACACGGAGAAGATCACTCGACATTCATTGCCTTTGCGCCGATGGATAAACCCAAAATTGCCATTGCGGTGTTTATCGAAAATGCAAAAGGTGGTGGTGGACTTTGGGCTGCACCAACAGCCAGCTTGATGATTGAAAAATACTTAAAGCGCAAGGTGACAGAGAAGGAACGCGAGAAGACAATTATTGACGCCGTATTTAGCTACATGCGATGAGAAAGGGGGATTCACTTGTTGCACACATGGATTGGGCACTTTTTGTGACCTATATGATCTTGCTGATTATCGGTATGGCAACGGTGTACTCTGTGGCATACAACGAAGAGCACCCCAATATTTTTGAGTACTCAGAGAAATACGGTAAACAGCTGGTATGGCTGGGTGTTTCGCTGTTTTTAGGACTCATGGTATTCCTGATTGACTCCGACATCTACCGGAAATTTTCTGTTCCCATCTACCTATTTACCTTGCTTTTACTGGTTATTGTATTGTTTACACCAAAAATTAATGGGGCCAGTGCATGGCTGGGAATAGGCCCATTTGGTGTGCAGCCTGCTGAGTTTGCGAAGATTGGTACCGCATTGCTTCTGGCACGATTCATCAGTACGGTGAATGTCAAGCAGCAGAACATACAAACTGTACTGATTGCCAATGCGATTATTTTAATCCCAATGGTCTTGATTCTCCTTCAGCCAGATGCGGGTACCTTTGTTGTTTTTACGTCTTTCCTTTTTGTGATGTACCGCGAAGGAATCACCTACGATCCGCTGATTCTAAAGGTAATTAACCGCATTCCGGGCATTCGATTCAAAGAAACATGGGTGGGTGGTCACTTCATCCCAATCCTTTTTGTGGTCATCATCTTGAGCGTTGTCACCTTACTTATGAGCAACGAAGTACTCGAATTTAGCTTCTTGCCCAACGTCAAGGTGCCTGGTTTCTATAGTGTTGTGGCCACTTTGTTTCTCATTTCACTCATCTTTCTCATCTTCCTTCGTGTTGTTTCAGCACGACGAGAGCGCGGGCGTGCAACATTGGTGGTTGTTTTAGGATTTAGCATGGCGGCAGGGCTATCCTCTGTGGTGAATTATGGGTTTCAAGGCCTTCGACAGCATCAGAAAGATCGGATTGAACTTTTTCTTGGGATGAAAGAAGATCCCAATGGGAAAGATTACAACCGAAATCGCGCCATGGCAGCGGTAGGATCAGGTGGTTTTATCGGAAAAGGATACCGCGAAGCATCCG
This sequence comes from Bacteroidota bacterium, assembly GCA_039798485.1. Lineage (GTDB taxonomy): Bacteria > Bacteroidota > Bacteroidia > Flavobacteriales_D > Crocinitomicaceae > M0103. The sequence continues at coordinate 10,130 of JBDKGB010000217.1, read as the reverse complement.
TTTCCAGCGTACGAAGCAACCACGTTCCTGAAAGTGAGACCGATTTTATCTTTTGTCCATTTGCAGAAGAATGGGGTTTCTTGGGCACCATCGTATTGGTATCCTTGTACATGTTTATGCTGGTGCGCATCATCATCATTGCAGAACGACAAAGGGCCGTGTTCAACCGCGTCTACGCATATACTGTGGCGATGATCTTGTTTTATCACTTCGCCATTAACATCGGTATGAACATTGGATTTGCCCCAGTCATCGGGATTCCGCTGCCATTTTTCTCGTACGGTGGATCATCTATGATGTCATTCTCTGTCATGATGTTTATCTTATTGAAATTGGATAGTCAACGAAGGGATGTCCTTCAATAATGGAGATGCAGATGCAAACAAAGAATTCTTTAATTTTACATAAACGAATAACGCATGGCGACTAAAACACAGCCAACAAATTTACTCCCCGACAGCGACAAGAAAAAACTGACCTATTGGTTTTGGGGTTTCGCAATGTTTCCGTTTGTCCTTGTAACGTGTCTCTTGCTGTTTCAATCAGAGGATTCACTGCCACCTGTAGAGATGCTCGACAATCCGCCAGAACTTCAAGCGTCTGTGGTATATGCCTATGATCAGGAAACAGAATTGGGGAAGTACTTTTTGGTCAATCGCACGAGTGTAAAATACCGTGAAATTTCTCCGTTCGTAACCGACGCATTAATTTCTACGGAAGACGAGCGGTTTAAAGACCATGCTGGAGTAGATTTCCGTGCTGTAGGTCGTGCCATTTTTAGTTTGGGTGGTGCTGGTGGTGCATCAACAATTTCTCAGCAGTTGGCAAAATTGCTGTACACCTTGCAACAGCGTGAGCGCGAAGAATTGGCACGTGCACGCGGAGAGCGTTTGTCCATATCTTCCACACGTGTGGGTAGAATTTTAGGTCGAATCAACGAAAAGGCGCGCGAAAACATCATCGCAACGCGACTCGAAAAACGCTATACGAAGGAGGAGATCATTACGATGTACTTGAATCAATTTGACTTTTTATACAATGCGGTTGGAATTGAAAATGCGGCTAAAGTGTATTTCAATAAAAAGCCAAAAAATTTAGCAAAAGAGGAAGCAGCAATGCTTGTTGGAATGTGTAAAAATCCCGCGTTGTACAATCCGTATTCGTTTAAAATCAGAAATTACCGGAGAATCATCGCATCGGAAAAGGAAATTTCTCCATCGGCTGTTTCAAATGAGGAAATTGCTGCACGTCGTGCTACAGATTCAACCCGTGCCATCAATCGCCGCAACCAAGTGTTGTTTCAATGGTTGAAGAATAGCAAAGCGGGGAATGATGCCTTGCGTGCGACCATTACGCAGGAAGAATACGACGCATTGAAGGTTAAACCATTGGTTGTCAACTACCAGTCGGTAGATCATAAACAAGGAAAAGCACCTTATTTCAGAGAATATCTCCGCAAAGAATTGACGGATTTATTGCTTCAAAAGAAGGAAGATGGGTCGTGGAAATATGCACGCGAAGACGGCACGCCTTACGACATCTACCGTGATGGCTTGAAAATTTATACGACCATAGATGCCAATTTGCAAGAACATGCGGAAAAAGCTGTGGAGCGCCACTTGAGTGAAAACTTGCAAAAACCTTTCGATCAAAACAACAGAGCAACGCGCAATTTCCCATTCTCAAATGACCTTTCTGAAGATCAAGTGAAGGCCATTATGCGTACCGCACGTCTCAATTCACAGCGTTATGCGTACATGTCTGAGGCGGGTTATTCTGAACAAGAAATCGTGAATGCCTTCAACACGCCCACACAAATGCGTGTATTTTCTTGGAGCGGAGAAAAAGATACTGTTCTTACGCCGAATGACTCGATCCGCTATTACAAGTCGTTTTTGCATGCAGGACTCATCTCCATCGAACCACAAACAGGATTCATCAAAGCATGGGTAGGTGGCGCGAACATTACGCATTTTGCCTACGACCATGTTAAATTGAGCCGTCGTCAAGTAGGATCAACCATCAAACCATTTGTGTACGGAACTGCGATGGCAATGGGTGTTGTAAAACCGTGTACTCAATTTGCAAATACTGCGTATTGTGTTGATTTGCAGGATGCGGATGGAAATGTAGATAACAGGTGGTGTCCCAAAAATGCGGGAGGTTCTGAGGCTGGAGTGGTAACTGCTTCGACAGGATTGGCGCAATCGATGAACAACATAACGGTTGCGGTGATGTCCAAAATGGGCGGATACGCAGGCCCGAAAAACATTTCAAAACTGCTCAAATTAATGGACATCAACCTTGCCCCAGAGCAAGAAGTTCCGGCGTTGTGCTTGGGAATTATGGATCTTTCCTTGTTTGAATTGGTGGGGGCACAGTGTATCTTCGCGAACAAAGGAATCTTTAACCGTCCAACATCGATCTTGCGCATTGAAGACCGAAACGGAAATGTCATTTACGACAACGAAGCGAACTTCTACACAAAGCAAGTGTTGAATGAAAATGTTGCTTTTGAAGTCCTTCAAATGATGAAAAAAGTAATTACCCAAGGAACAGGTGGTAGCTTGCGCGGCGGGCAGTCGTGGGGAAATGTACTCTATCCAACAGCAGGAAAAACAGGTACTACGCAAAGCAACTCCGACGGATGGTTTGTGGGCCTTACGCCGAAATTGGTTACAGGTGTTTGGGTTGGTGCTGAAGACCGAGGTGTGCGCTTCCGTTCCATGCAGTGGGGACAGGGAGCGAGACTAGCACTGCCAATCTACGGCTATTACATGCAGAAGGTCTATAAAGATCCGAAAATTGGTTTGCCAACAACGGACTTTGAACAACCCGCCTCCTATGATCCAAAATTGTTCTCCTGCGATGGAGATCCTCAAATGGATGTTCCAACAGTTCCTGAATTAGGCTTATAATGAATAAAGTAGTAAAGAATGTAGAAGAAGCCCTCGTCGGCATTGAAGACGGGATGACACTCATGTTGGGTGGCTTTGGCTTGTGTGGGATTCCAGAAAATTCCATCGCACAATTGGTGAAGTTGGGCGTGAAAGAACTGACGTGCATTTCCAACAATGCGGGGGTCGATGATTTTGGATTAGGCCTCTTGTTGCACGGTCGTCAAATCAAGAAAATGATCAGCTCGTATGTCGGTGAAAATGCAGAGTTCGAACGCCAGATGTTGTCCGGTGAATTGATTGTTGACCTTATTCCACAAGGAAGTTTGGCAGAACGATGTCGTGCAGGGGGTGCGGGTATTCCAGCATTTTTTACACCAGCAGGCTACGGAACTGAAGTTGCTGAAGGGAAGGAAGTACGCGAATTCAATGGCAAACCACATATCTTGGAAATGGCCTTGACGGCAGATTTTGCCATCGTGAAAGCGTGGAAGGGCGATACTGAAGGTAATCTCATTTTCAAAGCAACAGCGCGAAATTTTAACCCAATGATGGCCATGGCAGGAAAAATTACCATTGCGGAGGTTGAAGAGTTGGTGCCCGCGGGTGAACTTGATCCTAACGATATTCATACACCTGGAATCTTCGTGCAACGGATTTTTAAAGGAGAAAAATTTGAAAAACGCATCGAGCAACGCACGGTGAGAAGCAGGAATTAAAAGTTACGAGTTACGAAATAAATACGTTAAGTTACGAAGAAAGAGAAAGTCTTTAAGATCAGCGGTCTTATGTCTTACAGCGCAGCGGGTCTTAAGTCTTTTGAGTTACGAATTACTCTAACCACTAACCAACGAACTACTAATAAACTAAACAATGGCTTTAGATAAAAACGGAATAGCGAAACGTATTGCTCAAGAGTTGAGAGATGGTTGGTATGTGAACCTAGGAATTGGTATTCCAACCTTGGTGGCGAACTACATACCGGAAGGCATTGAGGTTGAGTTTCAGTCGGAGAATGGTGTTCTGGGCATGGGCCCTTTTCCCTTCGAAGGTGAAGAAGATGCAGATTTAATCAACGCAGGAAAACAAACGATCACGGTGCGGAAAGGCGCTGCGTTTTTTGATTCTGCGATGTCGTTTTCTATGATCCGTGGTCAACACGTACAATTGACTGTCTTGGGAGCGATGGAGGTGTCGCAGAACGGAGACATTGCCAACTGGAAGATTCCAGGAAAGATGGTGAAAGGAATGGGTGGCGCAATGGACTTGGTCGCTTCGGCAGAGAACATTATCGTAGCCATGATGCACAGCAACCGAGAAGGAGAGTCTAAGATCTTGAAGAAATGTACGCTTCCTCTAACGGGTGTTGGCTGCGTGAAAAAAGTGGTGACCGAATTGGCAGTGCTTGAAATCCGTGACAATAAATTCCATTTGATTGAGCGTGCACCAGGCGTTAGTGTAGAGGAAATTGTTTCCAAAACAGAAGGCGATTTAGTGGTACCTGAATTTGTACCAGAGATGGTGCTTTAATCTACCTGTAAAAGTGCATCTCTTCGATGTACTGATGCACAGGCTCAGTCAATAAGTACCGAATGTCTTTCCGCTCCTTAATGGCTTGACGAATGAAACTTGCAGAAATGCGCATCACTGGGGCATCCGTGCAGATATGCACATTTGGATGGCTGGCAAATGGATTTTCGGTCAGCGTGCCGTTCGCTAAAATCTCTGCATCCTCTTGAATCGTAAATACCCTTGGATACACATAAATTTGATGATTCTTCAAGATGACATCGTGATTGAACCACTTGTGAAAATTCCGTAGATTGTCTTCCCCCATAATCAGCGAAAAGGTATGTTCGGGGTGCTTTTCTTTCAGGTAGGCGAGCGTGGTTACCGTATAGCTTGGTACAGGCAACTTGAATTCGACATCACAAGCGCGAAGTTTTGGATTTTCTTCAATGGCTGCTTTGACCAAGGATAAACGGTGAAAATCGGAGAGTAATCCAGCTTTTTCTTTTAAGGGATTTTGTGGAGAAACAACCAACCATACCTGATCCAGTCCTTGAAAGTTGGCCATGTAATTCGCAATGATCAAATGCCCGACATGGATGGGGTTAAAGGTGCCGAAGTAGAGTCCGATGTTCATGCGTCAATAAATTCGGATACAAGTTGCGTTGCTTCAGCGCAGGCTAGGGCCAAATCATCATTCACAATGATCACGTCAAATTCACTCGAACTGCTGAGTTCCTTTCTGGCTTTGGCCATGCGCATGTTGATTTTTTCTTCTGTTTCGGTGCTTCGGTAACGAAGTCGTTTTTCCAGTTCTTCATAGCTCGGTGGCTGTACAAAAACGGCCAGTGCTTGCGCACCAAAGATTCGCTTTAGGTTGAGACCACCCACCACATCCACATCGAAGATGACCGTTTTTCCTGCCTTCCAGATGCGATCTATTTCAGAACGAAGCGTTCCGTAGTAGTTGTCAGTATAAACCTCCTCCCATTCAACAAAGGCACCTTCTTGGATCAACTTCCGAAAACCTTCTAAACCTAAAAAATGATAGTCTTTGCCATCAACTTCATTCGGACGTGGATCACGGCTGCAGGCCGAAACAGAAAATTCAAGTCCGAGCTGAGCGTTCAATAAATGGTGGACAATGGTTGTTTTTCCCGCACCCGATGGAGCCGAAAAGATCACACATTTTCCCGTTAATTCCTGCGCTGTTTCCATTGGATCGATTACAATGTGTTCAGTACCTGTTCTTTGATTTTCTCAAGGTTGTCTTTCATCTCAACCACAAGTTTTTGCATTTCCGCATGATTGCTTTTGCTTCCAAGGGTATTGATTTCACGACCAATTTCTTGAGCAATAAATCCGAGTTTCTTCCCACTTTTTGGAAGCTTCATGGTTTCTACAAAATAGTCGAGGTGGTTGCTCAAGCGCATTTTCTCTTCGGAGATATCGAGTTTTTCAATGTAGAAAATGAGTTCTTGCTCCAAACGATTGTCGTCGTGTTTGGCGCTTTCCAATTCATCCAAGCCTTTACGAAGTCGTTCACGTACGGTGTCGATCCGTTCATTTTCATATTTTGGCACCTCCTTGAGTAGCGATTGAATGTCTCCTAGTCTATCGTGGAATTCATTTTCAAGGGCGACTCCTTCTTGACGTCTGAAGGCATGCAATTGATCGCAGGCTGATTTTACCAAAGCAAAGAGCCATTTTTTTTCTTCATCGGTCAAGCCTTCGCGCTCATTGTTGAAGATGTCGGGCATGCGCACAATCATAGCGAGGTAGTCTTTAGATTCTTCACCTAAGATTTCATTCATCCCCTTTAGATCTTTGTAGTAGGCGGCGGCCAAATCACGGTTTAGCGTGTAGTTGCGTGAATCGCCACTGCTGTCCATGTTGATGTTGATGTCCACTTTTCCGCGGTCGAGCTCGTCTCCAACGATTTTTCGAATGTCATGCTCTAGTTCACGGTAGGCCGAACAGATGCGCACATTCATATCGAGTGATTTACTATTCAGGGAGCGTACTTCAACACTTACTTTTTTTCCTGCGAATGTTCCGGTAGATTTTCCGAAACCCGTCATTGACATGAGCATAAACTGCAATTTTCATCAAAAGTAGAAAAATTCGGGCAAAGGTGGGAGTTAGGTCTAAAGCAAGGGATTAGTTACCTTTGCGTATGATTTTATACAATGTAACAGTCAGCGTGGATCCAGAAATCGCTGAAGATTGGTTGAGTTGGATGCGCAGTACGCACATTCCTGAGGTAATGGCAACGGGCTGTTTTCTTGAAAGTCGCATTTCACGCGTGCACGGCGAAGAGGACGGCGGTTTAACCTATGCGATTACTTATCTTTCGCCGAGTCAAGCGCACATGGACACGTACAGTCAAACACATGCGCCCCTGTTGCAACGCGATCATAGCGAACGTTACGCGGGCAAATTTGCTGCATTTCGCACGGTACTGAGCGTCATTGAAGAGTTTAAATCATGAGTGTTCGCCCTAAAAAACACCTCGGTCAACATTTCTTGACAGACAAAAACATTTGTCGGAAAATTGCAGCACAATTTCGTGGACATCAAGGTTGTAAACGCGCGTTGGAGATCGGACCAGGCATGGGTGCACTGACAGAATTTCTTTTGGAAGAAGAAGCCAACGAAATTGCTGTAATGGAAATTGACCATGAATCAGTAGAGTACTTGGAAGGTCACTTTCCACAATTGGCAGGAAAGATTTTCGAAGCAGACTTTTTGCGCATCAACCCACGCAAGTACATGGGAGATGAACCATTCGCTGTGGTTGGGAATTTTCCGTACAACATTTCCTCTCAGATTTTATTCAAATGCCTCGACTACCGGAACCAAATTCCTGAGATCATGGGGATGTTCCAAAAGGAAGTAGCTGAACGTGTTGCCGAACCACCAGGCTCTAAGCAGTACGGTATATTGAGCGTATTGCTGCAAGCATTTTATGACATTGAATATTGCTTTACTGTGGATGAACACGTGTTTAACCCACCACCGAAGGTAAAATCGGGGGTTATTCGCTGTACACGTAATGATCGTCAAACCATGCCTTGTGATGAAAAATTATTCATTCAGGTTGTGAAAATGAGTTTCAATCAGCGCCGCAAAACCATTCGCAATTCCATCAAGCAATTGATCAGTGGCTTTGACATCGACCACCATTTTTTCACCTTACGTCCTGAAGTATTGTCCGTCGAAAATTTCATTGAATTGACACTTTTGATCGAGAATGCGCGAAAAAGCCAAGGGGAATAGCGTCATTTTTTCAGCTGAACAACGATTATTTCAGGAAAAATCATTTTCTTTGTCCCATAAAATCCTTGATACATGAGTTCATCAGATTTCTTTTACGGTATTGCTGACTTCCTAACGTGGACATTTGGCTTTTTTGAATGGATTGGCAACAAGTTCAACTATTCCATGATTGTCCTTGGTTTCTTTGGTTTGTTCTTTTGGTTGAACACACAGCGCAAATTCAACGATAAGGCTGCAAACGATCCGTCGAAGCTGAAATAATCTTCAGAATTTTCACATGTACAAGGTTGCCGGATCATTCTGGTGACCTTTTTTATTTTTACGCTTTAGATGAATAAAGTTTCGGTCATTATCACCGCTGGAGGAATTGGAAAGCGCATGGGGGGAGATCTTCCAAAGCAATTTATTACACTTTCTGGCAAACCCATTTTACTCAGAACACTCGAGTGCTTCGCTGCTTTTGACCCAAATTTTGAGTTCATTCTCACCCTCCCAAGTGACTGGCATGCCTACTGGATGGAGTGTTTGAAGACATACAATTGCAGTATTCCGCACACGCTTGTTCCAGGAGGCGAGGAGCGGTTTCACTCCATTAAAAATGCCTTGGACGTCTGTACGGGCGATTTCATCTTAGTCCATGATGGGGTGCGCCCTTTTGTCGCGAAAGAAACCATTCAAGTCTGCCTCGATGTGCTTCAAGTCAGCGATGCAGTCGTACCCGTTTTGCCGATCAAAGAATCACTCCGTCAGCGTCAAGGAGCTGCATCTAAGGCTGTTGACCGATCACACTTTTTACTCGTTCAAACCCCACAGTGTTTCCGTTCATCCATTTTGCGAACAGCGTACAATCAAGAATACCACAGTGGAATAACAGATGATGCAACGCTTGTAGAATCTTTGGGCATTGACATTCAATTGATAGAAGGAAACGAAGACACGATTAAGATCACGACGCAAAAGGATTTAATCATTGCGGAAGCCATATTGGCAAATCAGAATAAGGAATAGGATAATTTAACGATTGTATCCGCAACCAAAGGATTATCTTTGCACTTCACGAACTATTGAAATGAAAGTCACACAGCATTTAGAGGAGGCAAAATCTCCACTCTTTTCTTTTGAAATCCTTCCTCCGTTGAAGGGAAAAAGCATCCAGTCTATCTTTGATGGAATTGATCCCCTGATGGAGTTTAAACCTCGTTTTGTGAATGTGACGTATCACCGTGAGGAGTACATTTACAAGGAGCGCGAAAATGGATTGTTGGAAAAAATTGCCATTCGCAAGCGTCCAGGAACTGTAGGGATTTGTGCGGCCATCATGAACAAATACCAAGTGGATGCCGTTCCCCACTTGATTTGCGGTGGATTTAGCAAGGAGGAAACGGAGAATGCTTTGATTGATTTACAGTTTTTAGGCATAGACAATGTCTTGGCTTTGCGAGGAGATTCTATCAAAACAGAAAGTACATTTAGGCCACATGCTGATGGTCACCGTTATGCGGTAGAGTTGATTAGCCAGATTTCAGAAATGAACCATGGGAACTACATGATGGATGATGTGCAGCTGGAGCCAACAGCATTTTGCATTGGAACAGCGGGTTATCCGGAAAAGCACTTTGAGGCCATGAACATGACTACGGACCTTCATTACTTAAAGGCGAAGGTGGATGCTGGTGCTGAATATATTGTTACTCAAATGTTCTTCGACAACCAGAAGTTCTTTGATTTTGTCGCCGCTTGTCGTGCCATTGGCATAACGGTGCCGATTATTCCGGGATTGAAGCCGATTAAAACAATGGACCACATCACCTTTTTGCCGAAGTTCTTCAAAATTGATTTTCCTGACGCCTTATCAAAGGAATTACTGAAGTGCAAAGACAACAAGCAAATTGAACAGTTAGGTATCGAATGGGGTATTCAACAATCGAAAGAACTTCGTGATGCTGGCGTTCCATGTATTCATTATTACACGATGTCAAACTCATCGATGGTGCGCGCGATCGCATCAGAAATTTTCTAAATCCAAAACATGAAAAATTTCCAGTTCCTCCTTCTATTCGTGCTCACGATTGTTCTCCCAACAATGGCACAAGCACAGGACAAGGGCTTACACCTAAAAAATGTTTTGGTCATTGGTCAGCTCGACAAACCTGAGGATCGTTATTCGATGGAGATTAACGTCACCGAGATTTTTACTGAGCTTGGTGTAAAAGCGATTCCGTCGTTGAACATGTTGAAGTTGGGTACAGATGCTTCGTTGATTGCTACCGATTCCATGAAGCAGGTCATATCTGCAAAAGGGATTGATACGTATTTACTTGTTTCGGTGCGTGGTTATGATAAGATCTTTAAAGCAACTACCATGGATGACGATTTCAATACAGCCTTGGGAGCAGGAAATTTATTCCCTTTGTACCGTGATGAAATCGTGTCTGTTAGTTTTGA
>JBDKGB010000216.1:0-5611 GCA_039798485.1 Bacteroidota bacterium | reverse complement strand
GTGTTAACTCCATTTGATCTTCCATTCCAGACATTCCCATATCGAATGAGCCTTCTTCCGTTTGACCATTGGCTGATCCACTGAACATATCCGCCGATTTATCTGTAGCAATGGTTTGATTGATTTTTGCCAATCCTGCCGCCATGGATGCAACTTTAATGTCCACACCGTACATACCTGCTTTACACGAATACGTGTTTCCCGCAGCAACTTTTCCATCAGGCAAAGCCAACAAGGATAGCAAATCGTAAGGGAATACTTCGAGTTCGTCACTTTCTTCGTTGGTTTGCGCAGTAACCTGTTTCGTTGTTTTGAGTGTTGCGACTGTATAGCCAGCCTTCAATTTTCCTGTTTTAGGATCAAACTCGGCATAGACATCCACTTTTTCGCCATTCATTTCTGCACCTGCGCTTACACCACCTTCATCGGCAGAACCATAAACCAACATGTTGGATGTTGGCGTTGTAAGGAGGTAAACTTTCTTTAAAAAGGTAAAGTTTCCTTTTTTATCTACCGTAATGGCACTTTGAACAGCATTCTTAGGAACATTCGCTATAGTAGCAATCGTGGCACCTTTTGAATCTTTTACGGTGTAATTGAACAAATAAATGTTTCCCGATGCTGTACCTGCAGCATCAACGGATTGAATAGCAAGTGAAAAATCTATTGTTGTGATGTATTTTTCCTTCACGTTCATGCCCATTACGGATGTGGTAATGTCATCGGCAATGTTCGCATTGAACGAATAGATCCCTCCTGCTTTCCAGGCATAGTTCAATTCCTGGCCGTAAACGCTTGAAGCAATAAATAGAATTCCAAAAAGAAGTGTTTTCATGGGTTAAAAAATTTGTTCCGAAAATTAAGCAAAAATCAAATGAGGTGTATGTTGAATACCTCTTGAATTTAATTGATCAAAAGCGATTGAGTTAAATACGTTGAAATGCCATGAACGTGGATGATGATAAGAACGTCAAGATCGAAAACGTCGCTTTGTTGATGTTAAGATAGAAGCTTAGGTGTTAGGTACTTGTTCATATAAATTTGTTGGAAGCAAGAAAAACGCAAATTATTTATTCGTAAATTCGACTCGTCATTTCAAATAAAAATGACGTTTGAACTATTATTTACTTAAACCTTTTCTAATGAAAAAAATTATTCTTTTAGCAGTGGCAGCCGTTTTTGTGGTGTCGTCATGTACAATTGAAAAAAGATTGTACAACTCAGGTTACCATGTGGAATGGAACCATTCGAAAAAACATGTTGAATCAGATCAAGTTGCTCAAGAAGAGTCTTCATCTGAAGAGCGTGAACGTCAAATTGTAGCTGTAACGTCATCAAGAACTGCAAATACGGATCAAGTGGTTGAAGAAACTGCTGTAAACAACGATGCAGTTGCATCTACCGTTGCTGCATCAAAAGAAACGTCTGTTTCAAATGAGCTTGCTGAATCAACAAACTCAACTTCTGAAAAAGTGGCTGCTTCAACTGTAAAGGAAAAGCAAATGAAAGCGACTCAAACAAAAGAGGCGAAAAAAGCAGAAAAATCAAAAGCTCCAGCTGGAGGTAAAAGTCAGCTTGTTGCTGCTATCCTTTGCTTCTTTTTGGGAGTTATTGGTATTCACCGTTTTTACCTCGGGTACACAGGAATCGGAGTTTTGATGTTGTTAACTGGAGGAGTTTGCGGTATTCTTACCTTGATTGATCTTATTCGCATCCTTATCGGTGATTTGGGACCTAATGGAGGAAGTTATTCTGAGACGATCTAATATCCTTTGAAGAAAAATCTTTTAAAATTTTATGTCAGCGGGCTAGTGATTGCGCCTTTGGTGCTCTTACTCTTGCCCGCTGACTTTTTTGATACAGGTGAGTCGGTCTGCCTTTCGGTTCAACTGTTCGACATGCAGTGTTATGGATGTGGCATGACACGCGCCATTCAGCACCTTATTCATTTTGACTTTCACGAAGCATATGCCTACAACAAGCTTTCCTTCATCGTCGTTTTTGTACTTCTTGTTGTCTGGTTTCAAGAAATACGTCGCGTCCTACGTCGCATAAAACAAACTGAAAATTAATTCAAAACCCAACATTCCGGGTTGCTCCAATCACATCTGGTTCACTTGATGATTTTCACCATTTTTCAGCGTGGATTCTCACAAAATCAGTACTTTTGCATTTGATTTTTTCGGCGACGTATGATTCATTTATTCATTTCTGCAGTATTGCTTTTAGCGAGTTTCTCAAAATCTGAGTACTTCAAGGTAATTCAAGGAAATGATGCAAAGGCCATTCAGAAATTAATCTCAACCCTCGACCAATCTACGGCATCCTCTGATCGCACTGCTTATTTGGGAGCATTGACAATGAAATCTGCCAACTTCAAAGAAACGCCTAAAGAAAAAATGAACGTGTTTAAGAAAGGGAAGGATCTGCTCGAAAAAGCCATTACAGCCAATAAAAAAAATACAGAATACCGTTTTCTTCGTTTGATGATTCAAGAAAATGCACCGAAAATTTTGAAGTATTCCTCGAACAAAACCGAGGATGCAACATGGATAAAAGAACATTATTCCTCGTGCAGTTCGGAAATAATTCAAGCCATCAAGAACTATGCGGCACAATCAGTTGTTCTAGATTTATAAGCAATGACTGAACAAAAAAATACTTCCCACATTATCAAGGTTTCTGGTATCACGAAACGCTATCCGAAAGCTGAATCAAATAGCTTAACGGAGGTCTCATTTGATGTTTTTCGCGGAGAGAAATTGGGCATATTTGGTCCGAATGGGGCGGGAAAAACAACCTTGATTTCAATCTTAAGTGGCATCCTCCCAAAAAGTTCAGGTGAAGTACATTATTACATTGACAATCAATCGGCGAACTTTAAGAAAATTCTTCCAAAAATCGGGTTCGTTCCACAAGATTTTGCCCTTTACCAGGAGTTGACTGCCACGCAAAACCTTCGCTATTTTGGAAAAATGCATGGATTGAAAAATCCTGAACTCGAACAAAAAATTTCTTCTTTGCTTGCGATATTAGGTCTCGACCATGTAGGTAATAGAAAATTGGCTTCGTTTTCAGGTGGAATGAAACGCAGAATCAATTTAGCCATTGGCCTAATTAACGATCCTGAAATCTTGTTTTTGGATGAACCAACTGTAGGAGTAGATGTGCAAAGTAAGGTAGCCATTATGTCCTTGCTGAACGAGTTGAATGCCAAGGGAACAACCATGATTTACACCTCTCATCATTTGCGTGAAGCCGAAGACTTCTGCGACCGCACCTTGTTGCTAGACAACGGGAAAATCATTGCTGAAGGAACATTAAATGACTTACTCAAACAACACAATGCCGAGAGTTTGGAAGACCTACTCATCAACTTAACAGGTAAAGCACTACGCGACTAATGGAAAGATTTAAAGCATCTTTATTGAAGGAGATTTTACTCTTGTTGCACGACAAGGTAGGACTTTTGTTGATGTACCTTATGCCGCTATTGCTGGTGTTCATCATTACCATAGTGCAAGACAGTGCATTTCGTTTGGTGAATGAAAATCGCTTGGACATACTGATCGTGAACAACGACAAAGGACACTTGGGAGATTCCTTGGTGCAATCCATGAAAAATGCAGGTAGTTTTAAAATTGACGTGAAAAAAGGCATTGATGAACGTCAATTGGCCAACCTGACACTCGAGGGTAGTAAATTGGCAACCTTGTTTGTGCCTTCGAATTTTACGCAGTCGCTTTCTTCCAATTCGCAACGCATCTCAAATGCCATGCTCAGTGAATTCGGAATGGAAACTGAGCCCAGGTCCAATAAAGGAAATCAAAATGCAATAGAAGGTGGGGTGAAGTTGATTTTTGACCCTGTTCTTCAAGAGAGTTTTCAAGTGACGCTCATCAATAATCTTCAAACGATGATTTCTGGAATCGAGTCGAAGGAAATGATTCGCCAACTGTATGCTGACATGGGCTATGACGAGATTCCAGCGAAGATTCTGAAGGAATTGAATCGCAACCGCACGAAGATTGAAGCCAAACCCGCAATGTCTGGCGAGTCGGCCATGATTCCAAACTCTACCCAGCACAATGTTCCAGCTTGGTCAATATTTGCCATGTTCTTCATGGTCATTTCATTGGGGAGTAATCTTGTGAAGGAACGTCTTTCAGGTAGTTTTGTGCGATTGCAAACCATCCCTGGGTCTTTCCTACATGCTATGTTTGCGAAAATCACTGTATATAGTTTTGTAGCCCTAACCCAACTCATGATCATGTTTGCTATTGGGGTTTATATTTTCCCTCTTATTGGATTGCCGAAATTGAATCTTCCGAGTCATATTTTCCCATTTTTATTGATCTCTATCCTCTCTGCAATGGCTGCAATCAGCTATGCCGCAATGGTAGGGACCTATGCGAAAACACAAGAACAAGCCAATGGATTTGGAGCCATTTCGATCATTATTTTTGCTGCAATTGGTGGAATCTGGGTGCCTTCGTTCGTTATGCCGGATTACATGGTGATGATCAGTAAACTCTCTCCACTTCATTGGTGTTTGGAAGGTTTCTACTCGCTTTTCTTGAAGGATGGCAGTTGGGATCAACTTACGGGACCTGTCGTTTACTTGATTGTTTTCACCGTGTTGTGTCAATTTTTGGCCCTTTGGAGATTGCGAAGACAGCATTACATCTAAGTTTTTTTCAGATCAATCATTGCCAAAGCATTAAATGAAACGAATGATGCCTCTGGCCGTTCATTTTCTTTTTACATTTGATTAAAATTGAGTTCATGCGCATTTTCCTTGTAAGTGTCTTAGCAATTATTTCTTCCACAGCCTATTCCCAATTGGATGAAAAATACCATGGTTATTACCTTTCAGATAAAGGGAATGCCGAAATTGCAATCTACACAATTCCTGAAATGGTGGAAGATTGTTTTTTTGCCGACTATAGAGTCTATGCCCCTGTGAATGAAAACAATGAATCGGCACATGAAGATGATATTTATTCTGGATTTGGCAGTTGTGTTGGTCCAAATGGACATTGGCTAATCAATTTGGAGAGTAATGGACGCAAACTTACGCTTGAGGTGTCCTTTTCGATGAATGGAAAGAACCCCGTCCTTACACTATACAAAGGGAAGGAAAAGACAACATTTTCCTATTTGATGCCTATCACGGATGACGTATCTGCAGAAGATGTCGAAAATAGTGATGCACTTTATCTATTACCCAACATGGAAGTAGAAGACAATGAATATCCTCTTTTTAAACGTGCTGACGGTGCATTGTTGTATGTCATGACCGATGCGGATGGTATTTCATTCATCATTTCAGCGGGTACACCAAACTGGGAACCGAACTCAGAGGAAGATGAGGATCCTTGTTTTTACAACGTGCATACAGGGACAATGATTCCGCAAAATAAAGAAATGACCTTGTACAGTTTTTTAGACACGGAAACAGGATGCAACATTCAATTCAAATTCTTGAACGATGCGCAAGGACAGCGATTTGAAGTTCAGGAAAGCAAGTGCACAGAAGAACACATCAATGGTTGCCCGAGTTGGAATGGAACGTATGCCATTTCACCGGGAGAATAATAGCGAATGAAAG
>JBDKGB010000215.1:0-3343 GCA_039798485.1 Bacteroidota bacterium | reverse complement strand
ACTGCCCAACAATTACTATCTTCGTACTTCAAATTTCGAAGAATGTCGATTGAAGTAAATCACTTATTCAAGTATTACGGAGAGCAAGCTGCCGTTCAGGACATTAGCTTTAATGTTGCTGCTGGAGAAATCGTAGGTTTCATCGGACCAAACGGTGCGGGTAAATCCACCACCATGAAAATCATTACTGGCTTCATCCCGAGCAGTTCAGGGGATGTTCAAGTTTGTGGTATGCCGGTGAATGAAGACTCGATGCAAACGCGTCAACTCATCGGGTACTTGCCTGAACACAACCCCCTTTACCTCGATATGTATGTGAAGGAATATCTTGAATTTGTTGGTAAGATTTACAAAGTAAAAAACTTGAAAGCGCGCATTCAGGAAATGATCAATGCCGTAGGTTTGGACGTCGAACAAAACAAAAAGATTGGTGCATTATCGAAAGGGTACCGTCAGCGCGTTGGTTTGGCTGCCGCTATCATTCACGATCCACAAGTGTTGATTTTGGATGAACCAACCTCAGGACTGGACCCCAACCAATTGGTTGATATTCGCGAATTGATCAAGAAAATTGGAAAAGAAAAAACGGTGATGCTTTCCACACACATCATGCAGGAGGTTGAGGCCATCTGTGACCGTGTGGTGATCATCAATAAAGGTCGTATTGTAGCCAACGACACCGCATCGGTATTGCAACAAACTCATTCCTTACAAACGGTGTATGTTGAATTCGAAGGCAATGTTTCCAAGGGAATGTTGACTAAGATCCCTCACGTTGGAAAAGTTGAAGCGGTGAAAGAAGGCTGGTTGATCGAAACGAGAGACGATGTGGATTTACGGAAAGAAATTTCGCGCTTTGCCCAGAAAAACGAATTGTTGGTGTTGACCTTACGCGCCGAAGAGAAATCGCTCGAAGAAGTATTTAAAGAATTAACGAAATAAGATGCCTTCAAATTTCATTGAAGAATTGCGCTGGCGTGGAATGATACACGACATGATGCCGGGAACGGAAGAAGCGCTCAATAAGAAAGTATCCTCAGGATACATTGGTTTTGATCCCACCGCAGATTCACTGCATGTAGGAAGTCTAGTACAAATCATGACCTTGGTTCACTTTCAACGTGCCGGACACAAACCTTATGCACTCGTTGGTGGAGCAACTGGAATGGTTGGCGATCCTTCTGGGAAGTCCCAAGAACGCAACCTATTGGATGCAGCAACCTTGAACCATAACGTTGAATGCGTTGGACGACAGCTCGCGAAGTTTTTAGATTTCGATAGTGGTGAAAATTCAGCAGTGATGGTCAATAATTACGACTGGTTCCAAAACATGAGCTTTCTGGATTTCATCCGTGACGTTGGGAAGCACATTTCTGTGAATTACATGATGGCCAAAGATTCCGTGAAGAAACGCTTGGAAACGGGACTCTCCTTTACCGAATTCAGCTATCAATTGGTGCAAGGTTATGATTTTTACTACCTCAATACCCACCACAATTGCATTGTTCAGTTGGGCGGATCTGACCAATGGGGTAATATCGTTACCGGAACAGAGTTGATTCGGCGTAAATCAGGTGGAGAAGCTTATGCCGTGACCACACCATTGATTAAAAAAGCCGACGGGACAAAATTTGGAAAGACCGAGAGTGGAAATGTTTGGCTGGACGCAGAACGCACCTCGCCATATGAATTTTACCAGTTTTGGCTCAACTCGAGCGATGCCGATTCTGCAAGTTTCATTCGCATTTTCACCTTGCTCGAGAAAGAAACGATTGAGGACTTGGAACGACAACATGCTGAGGCACCTCATTTGCGTATCCTGCAAAAAGCCATTGCTGAGGATATCACGATTCGTGTACATGGAGAGGAGGCTTTGCAAACGGCGATCGCCGCGTCAAACATTCTCTTTGGAAAATCTACTGCAGACGATTTAAAAAAGTTGTCTGAGAAGGATTTCTTTTCAATTTTTGATGGTGTGCCACAAGCCACTGTGTCCCGTGATGAATTTGGCGATTCCATGTCCATTGTGGATGCCTTGGCGGCAAAAACAAACTTCTTATCCTCAAACGGTGAAGCGCGCAGAGAATTGAAGGCCAATGCCATTTCTGTGAATAAAGAAAAGGTAGGCGAAGAATTTCAGTTGACCAGTGAGCATCTGATCAATGACAAGTACGTGTTGTTAGGCAAAGGCAAGAAGAACAATTATATTTTGATTGTGGAGTAATTTAATCTTTGGACAAATGCGCTTTTTACTTTTAGGTTTCGTGTTTTCTTGTTTCTACTCCTTCTCACAAAATTGTGTGGATTCATCGCTCATTGACCCAAACAACATGTGTCCGGATGTATTCATGCCTGTTTGCGGATGTGATGGCAACACCTATGAAAATGCATGTGTTGCGCAAACAGTTGGCGGCGTCATTGACTATACCGATGGACCTTGTGCTTTTCCTGATACATGCATGATTGTTCCTGCGGGTGTTGATTTCGGGATTTGTGCGATGCCTTTGGGTTGGGTTTCTTTTGGTGGCGAATGCCAACTCGTCTCGGGATGCAGCGTTATCGGATCCGATGGGAATGATTACACCGCTTACTTTTTTACAAATTCATATGCCTGTAATTCCATGTGCCTTTCAGATACAACGGTTGTACTACCCTGCATTGATACAAGCTTAATTGATTTGAATGTCCAAATTCCTAACATTTACCAACCTGTATGTGGATGTGATTCTGTGACGTATCAGAACCTTTCTGAAGCGATGTATCACCATGGTATCGTTTCTTATGTAGAGGGGGAATGTCCGATGAATGGGATGGATGGTAAATTAGGGATGAATTTCTCCATTTTTCCAAATCCATTTGACGACCTAATTGTAATTCAAGGATCCTTCTCAGGAAGCGTAAGTGTTTTTATACAAACCATAGACGGTAAGTTTGTTCAGGAACACACCTTGGATGGTTCTAGTCCTTATTTATTGGATACTCTGTCACTGCCTTCTGGAACCTATATACTGATCCTTAAGGATGAGTTCTCCCAAGTCGTGCGAAAGCTTGTGAAGTAGTGTAGCTCGATTGATCTGGATATTCAAAGTACCCGTATTCTGCCCCTTTATGTATTTCAGAGTGAGGAACAGCGCGAGAGCGAGGTGGTCAACTACATCGGTATTGTTCCTTGATCCATTTAAGGTTTGGTATACAACAAAAAAGCCCCATTGTAATTCAGTCTGAGTTGGAGGGTGAGAGCGATATGGTCATCTACACCAGTATCGTATTGTTCCTTGATGCGCTTTAGAGTTGGTGTACAACTAACAAAAAAGCCCCCTTGTCTTTCAGAGTGAGTTGGAGG
>JBDKGB010000214.1:0-5680 GCA_039798485.1 Bacteroidota bacterium | reverse complement strand
TAAGTAAAACAATTTTCAATCTCGGTCCTTACGACGTTTGCTTTTGGAATATCATTTTCCTAGCCATCATCTTTTTTGTGGCGATGATCTTGAGAAGAGTCATTCACCGAACATTAAAGCGTTACTTACAAAATGCCAACATTCGTGTCGAAGGTCGCAATGTCACGTGGCTTAGGCTCTTGAGTCAGAGTGTTTACATCGTTGCCGTGTACATTTCCGTGTTGAGTTTCAACTTCAACAACGAAGATGTCACCTTTGGAGACTTCTTGAATTTCAACCTCATTGAATCGAAGAAATTCACACTCAGTTTCTACCACATCCTCTCGATCATCACGATATTCTTTTTTGCGAGAATCATCCTGAATGTCATCAAACTCTACATCAGCAAGCGCCTTCGTAGAAAACCAGATTTCAATCCTGCAACAGAGTTTGTATATGTTCAGATTGCCAAATACATCATCTACATATTTGCGATTCTCACCAGTTTAAAGGCACTTGAGATCGACCTATCTTTGCTGATTACAGGTTCATTAGGGATCTTCGTTGGACTTGGACTTGGATTACAAGATGTATTCAAAGACATGTTCGCAGGGATCGTATTGTTGGTAGAAGGAAATGTGAGGGTTGGTGATATTGTTGAAGTTTCAAACGGTGGTAAAACTGAAGGGTTTGTGGCTAAAATATTGAAAATCAACATTCGAACGACACAGATCGAAACACGCGATGGGAATGTGCTCATCATTCCGAATACTAAGCTTACTCAAGAATATGTCGAAAATTGGAGCCATGGGTCTGAATTGTCGCGTTTTAAAATCTATGTCACCATCGAATATGGGTGCGACGCTGAACTTGTAACGCGCTTATTGAAACAAGCCGCATTGGCTCATCCCACGGTTCGAAAAACGCAACCAATTGACGTTCGACTTTCACATTTTGGCGACAGCGGACTGGAGATGGAGCTGGTCTTTTGGGCAGATCAAAGTTGGGACATCAACAATTACAAGTCAGAAATCCGCTTCGAAATCGACCGACTTTTCCGTGAATACAATATCCGCGTTCCTTATCCGCAGCGCACGATTCACATGAAGGAGAATTAATCTTCGAGGAGCAGCTTATAGCGCTGAATGGTATTTTCTAAACCAAGATACAAGGCATCCGAAATCAGCGCGTGACCAATGGATACTTCTGCCAATGACGGAATTGAAAGTTTAAAAAACTTCAGATTCTCTAAACTCAAATCGTGACCCGCATTGATTTCCAACCCCAATGACAGGGCCAATTCCGCTGCCTCAACATAGGTTGAAACTGCTTTTTCCGGATTCAATGGATAATTCTCAGCAAATGGACCCGTGTACAATTCAATGCGGTCTACCCCACATTTGGCTGCGTATTCGATGTTTTTAAGTTGTGTGTCCACAAAGATCGAACTTCGCACCCCCTTCAAACGAAACTCAGAAACCAATTCAGCCAACAGCTGTTGATGCTGCAACGTATCCCAACCCGCATTCGAGGTCAATACATGGGGAGGATCGGGCACAAGTGTGGCTTGAGCAGGACGAGTCTCTTCGATCAGACGCATGTACCTATCGTCTGGATAACCTTCGATGTTGAATTCCGTCGTTACGACCTTTTTTAGGTCATACACATCTTGGGTGGTAATGTGGCGTTCATCAGGTCTAGGATGAATGGTGATTCCATCCGCGCCAAAGCGTTCACAGTCGATGGCCACTTGAACAACATTTGGGGTGTTCCCTCCGCGTGCGTTTCGTATTGTGGCGATTTTGTTGATGTTAACGCTCAATTTGGTCATAATTCCTAACAATTTTTGGCACTGTAAAAATACGAAGTTCAGAACTTAATTACTACTTTGGCTACACGAATGAGAGCAATAGAACTGATAACGGAAGAAATTCCTCCGCTAACCCATAACGATACAGGTGAAAAAGCCCTTCGGTGGATGGATGAATTTAAGGTTTCTCACCTTCCTGTATTGAAAAATGGAAATTTTGTTGGTGTATTGTCCGAATCGGATGTGCTGGACAAGATGGACCTCGATCAAACGCTTGATGTCTTGTTTGATCACCTTCCACGACCTTATGTTTTTGCTCAGGCACACATCTATGAAGTGTTGGCCAAAATGTCGGACCTTCGCATCAGTGTCATGCCGATTTTAGATGAAAATGAAGGGTATTTGGGATGTACGAGTGTTTACCATTTGATGTCATTGATCGCCAATACGGGAAGTATCAAAGAGATGGGCGGCATACTTGTGCTCGAAGTCAATACGGTGGATTATTCCATGGCGCAGATTGCACAAATCGTTGAAAGCAACAACGCCCGCATTTTGAGTTCGTATATCATGAGCAGTCCCGATTCAACAAAACTCGAGGTAACTTTGAAAATCAATCAAGTTGAACTTGGGAGCATCATTCGCACGTTTGAACGCTACGATTATGTCATCAAAGCATCCTTTCAACGAAGTGAAGTGGATGATGACATTCAGACACGGTATGAATCGCTGATGAAATTCCTAAAATTCTGATATGAACGTCGCGATTTACGGGAGAAAAGTCAATAAGCAAAGTATTGTTTACTTCAACGAAATACTAGATGCCTTGCAAGCCTTTGGGTGGAATCCTGTTCTTGAAAAAGAACTCAAAGAGCAACTGGTTGCCAAAGGTGGAATTTCTAATCAAATAGATGAATTTTCAAGTCATGCTGATTTTAAAAGTGGCATTGACTTGACGTTAAGCCTTGGCGGGGATGGAACCTTCATTAAAACGGTAGGATTCATTCGCGATTCTGGCGTACCCATTATCGGAATCAACACGGGAAGACTTGGGTTCTTGGCCAATATTTCAAAAGATCAAATTAAAATTGCGCTTGATCAGTTTCGCGACAAGAAATTTGAATACCAAAAGCGCTCATTGCTTCGCATTCAGACCGAAGAAAATCTTTTTGGCGATGACAACTTTGCCTTAAACGAAGTGACCATTCAGAAGCGAGATACAGCATCCATGATTACCGTGCATGCTTCGTTGGACAACAAATACCTCAACTCCTATTGGGCAGATGGATTGATTGTTTCAACACCCACGGGATCAACGGCGTATAGCTTGAGTTGTGGAGGCCCCATCATCACTCCTGGTTGCCAAGTGCACATATTAACACCGATTGCACCACACAATTTGAATGTACGTCCGGTTGTCGTACCTGATCACATGCCAATCAAGCTCAGCATTGAAGGACGTGAACGCCGCTACCTCATCAGTTTAGACGGAAACTCAAAAAATATCCGTCAAGGAGAAGAAGTATTGATCACAAAAGCAGAATTTATGATCAATGTGGTTAAATTTGAAGACAATAACTTCCTAGACACCATCCGAAACAAGATGTTGTGGGGAATAGATAAACGCAATTAATAGACAAATAAATAGAGAACATGAAAAATATACGCATGACCCTTTTGCTTTTGGCAGCAGTCCTGATGACGGGAACAACAATGGCTGGAAAAGAAAAGAAACCGAAGATGGAACCTGGGATTTACGTTGAATTCAACACAACGAAAGGTATTATTTTGTGTGTATTGGAATACCAAAAAACACCGATGACTGTTGCTAGTTTTGTTGGTTTGGCGGAAGGAAAGCTGACACTTTTCGATACATTGAAATACACTACCCCATTCTACAACGGTTTGAAGTTTCACCGTGTGATTCCTGACTTCATGATTCAAGGTGGTGATCCTGACGGAACAGGTTCGGGAGGCCCGAAACACCGTTTTCCAGATGAAATTCATCCTGACCTAAAACATACTGGACCTGGGATTTTGTCTATGGCAAATGCTGGACCTGGAACGAATGGTAGTCAGTTTTTCATCACCCACAAAGAAACGCCGTGGTTGGACGGAAAACACACCGTGTTTGGGCATGTGATTCAAGGTCAAGACATCGTAAATGCCATTGCACAAGGTGATGTTATGAATACGGTGAAAATTATCCGTGTTGGAAAAGACGCAAAAAAATGGGACGCTTCCAAAGCGTTTATGGCATCGTATGCTAAATTGATGGCGGCTGAAACGGCTCGTGCTGAGGAGTTGAAAAAAATTGCTGCGATGACCGAGGAGGAATACAAGAACTTCATGTTTCAAGAAGTGAAAAAGACTTATCCGAACGCGCAATTGTCACCTTCAGGTTTGGTGTACATCATTGAAAACCCAGGAACAGGTGACAAGCCGGTGAAAGGAACGCATTTATCTGTTCACTACCGTGGAACGTTCCGCGCGGATGGCAAGCAATTCGATGCATCTTACGATCGTGGAATGCCTATGGACTTTACGTATCTAGACCAAAAGATGATCCCAGGGTTTGAAGAAGGCTTGGCGATGCTTGGTAAAGGTGGAAAGGCGAAATTGATTATCCCTTATTTTCAAGCATATGGAAAAATGGGACGTCCAGGTGCTATTCCTCCATACTCAGATTTGGTATTTGACATCGAGATCGTTGGATTGGACAACAGCCACGAAGGACACGGACATTAAATAGTTACTAATGACTGGTTACTAATGACTAAAAATAATTCGTAACTCGTAACTCGTAATTCGTAACTCGTAACTAATAACTCTTTCTTACCTATTCATCGGGCACAGGTTGGGTTTCCCCATTCGAAACGTTAACATTGCGCCGAAGAAGGTATACCAATCTTTTGTTGCTGTATTTCCGCGCTTTCCATATGGATCGCCATTGATATTTCTATTCGCCAAGGCAGCAGCCACAGTTCCATTTTCTAGTTCTAGCGCACCGCGATCAACGAAAGTATTGGCCTTCACATCATCTAGGTAATCGGTAAACGTCTTGCGAATGCCGTATTCTAAGCTTAATGCCGCACGCTTTCCCAAAGACAGTTTACAGCCCACGCCAAGAGGTATTGATACCTGCGTAAGTCCATATGTCCGTTTGGAAGAGAGCGATGACCCTTGTCCTTCTGTACCTAGCGGCTGAAGCTCCACCCAATCCCCGTTGTACATTGTTTTTGGATTCATGTGAAAGAGACCGATCTCAGCCAACAAGTAGGCGGTACCTTTGTACTTATCACTGCCTAATTTAAACGGAAAGTAACTAAATTCAACACCAGCTGCAACCTCATAGATGTTTGATTGAAAACTTAAATTTCGGTTGACGAGCAGTGAAAGTTTGGCGTCTGCATCTGAAGCAGAGACAGTACCATAGAGCACATTCGCCCGAAAACTTAAGCGTGAATGAATGTTGTAGCGATAGACCAAGCCACCAGCACCGTGTGTATTGTAAAACAAACGAAACTGATTGAGGTCTCCCGTGTAAAATGAACCACCCAACAGTACCCCCAATTCCGATTTGGAACGGAAGTTTTGCTGCTGCCCAAGCACAGTCAATGGGAAAATCAGAAGGATAAATACAATTCTTCGAAACATCATCATTTTGTCGAAACGGAAAGTTACTGAAAAATTTCATTTTTAGAGCAAATAAAGTATGAACGGCCAGCATACACCGAGTTCTATACTTGGTGATTCATGTATCTTTGATTTCATTAAACTCTGAAAAATAGAATTTTTAAAACAACGTAAAATGGAAGGAAAAGCAATCGGTATTGGTGGGATATTTTTAAAATTTCAGGATCCGGAAGGCATGAAAAAATGGTATTGCGA
>JBDKGB010000213.1:0-5250 GCA_039798485.1 Bacteroidota bacterium | reverse complement strand
GTAGCCTTTGGTGACAAAGCCGCTTCACTCAAGCTGGCTTGGTACATTTCACGCAACCCATCCTGATCCATGGCGTTAATCGTATCCAATCGCTCTTTCAACTCCATGATTTTCGCAATGTTAATGCAATTTCCTGTGCGGATTAGAAATTGATTGTTTACTTTGGAAATGAGCACTACCGCAGAACGGTTGTGTGCTTCAAAATCCGCTTGCGTTGGATTGTCATCGAGGTGATGGTAAATGTTTTGCAGGCATTCTACCAAGATGCTAAACACACGTTTGCGTGTTCGAGGTGATTCATCCATCGTCTCCATTTTCGCCTCCATGAGGTGCAAGACCGAAGTAAGCAGATCCGCAGTTATGATGCCTTTGAATGAGAGAATTACATTCTCCTCCTCCATCGAGCGGTACAATTGATATACATTGGATAGTGACACGTTCAAAAATCTTGTGAAACAAATATACATATTTGTTGAGTGACATGGTAAGGTCCGCGCAAAAAGTAACATTCACACCTCGCAGAATTGTATCTTTACAGCATGGAAAAAAAAGAATGGTTTGCCGAGTGGTTCGATTCCCCTTTTTATCATCGCTTGTACAGCAATCGTGACGACAATGAGGCCAAACAATTCGTTCAAAATCTTGTCAACCATCTTTCCTTGTCCAATGGACAGCACGTGCTCGACTTGGCCTGTGGAAAAGGACGTCATTCTGTAACGCTCAATGCTTGTGGTTTGACGGTCCTTGGTGCTGACCTCGCGCCAAACAGCATTGCCGCCGCTTCTGAACATGCCAATGAATCTTTGTCATTTCTTGTTCACGACATGCGCGAGGTGATAGCCGGAAAGCACTTCGATGTGGTCATGAATCTCTTTACCAGTTTCGGCTATTTCGATTCAACCGAAGACAACAAACGGGTACTTCAGTCAATGCACGAAATGCTGTTGCCAAATGGCGTTCTTGTTATCGACTTCATGAATGCCGTGCGCGTTATCAATACCTTGGTAACCAACGAAACGAAGGAGGTGGAAGGAACAACATTTGCAATTTCTAGACGCTACGACGGAACACACATCTTCAAAGACATCCAATTTTCTGATTCAGGTCGGGAATTTCAGTATACCGAACGTGTTCAAGCCATCACACACACTGATTTTAGCGAATTGCTGAACACCTGTGGTTTTGAGTTAATTCGTACTTTTGGAGACTTCGATTTGAACCCTTTCGAGGCTGAGACCTCAGATCGACTTATTTTGATTGCAAGAAAGCGCTAATATGGAGTGGATAGTATTTGGTAGTTTGATTGGTTCCGTAGCGTTGGGTGGTGTTTTTGTGACATACCTGCATCAGACAAACAAAGCACAGGTCATTAAACTGCTACTCGCTTTTAGTGGAGGATTCTTGCTTTCAATTGCCTTCACCCACTTCATCCCGGATTTGTACCATGATGCGAAGTCATCCATCGGTTTATTCATCTTACTTGGGTTTCTCATTCAGTTGCTCCTAGAATTTTTCTCTGGGGGAATTGAACATGGCCATGTGCACGTTCACGCTGGACAAAAAATGCCATGGGGCCTATTCATTTCACTTTCCCTACACTCCATCCTCGAAGGCATTCCTCTTGGAAATCAGCTCATTGGAAATGTGATTGAATCTGGCCACCATCACGACCATGGCAATTCCTTGTTTTTAGGGATTTTATTTCATCAACTTCCCGTGGCTATAGCCCTGATGACCTTGTTGGTCAATACAAAAATTACGAAGCTACAAAGCTGGCTTGTATTGATGGCATTTGGAATCATGACACCTTTGGGTGTTGCGATGGGCATGTGTGGTATTGACCTATTGCAAGGATTGGATTACCACATCATATTGGCTGTTGTCGTCGGGATGTTCTTGCACATTTCAACAACCATTATCTTCGAGACGAGTGAAAATCACAAATTCAATTTGTTGAAATTGATTTCCATTTTCATCGGCTGCGGATTGGCCTTTCTCATTAGCGCTTAGTCGAAGGCAGCATCTTCACAAAAGTACGCCACATGATTTTGATGTCTTGAGCCAATCCTGGACGCTCGATGCATTGCATGTTCAACTCAATTTTTGCTGGCATAATTTCCTCGATATAGGTCTTCTTTGGGTCGATGGAATTACCGAGCAACTCGTTTTCCCGAAAATACTCCAAGGATGCATAAT
Organism: Bacteroidota bacterium; assembly: GCA_039798485.1. GTDB lineage: Bacteria > Bacteroidota > Bacteroidia > Flavobacteriales_D > Crocinitomicaceae > M0103. The sequence goes on along the minus strand of JBDKGB010000213.1, from coordinate 3,054 downwards.
CTGTAATTCCTGGACGAACAGCCAATATTCTGCGCTGCTCGTGTGAATACAGGTTCACGTATTCCTGCACTTCGGGACGAGGACCAACGATGCTCATGTGTCCAAGTAGCACATTGATAAATTGCGGGAATTCGTCCAGTTTGTATTTTCGAATGACATACCCAGAACGCGTTATGCGAGGATCTCTCATCCCAACGGTCAAGGTTCCTTCACGGTCGGCATATTTCTTCATCGAGCGAAACTTCAGCATTTTAAAAGGGACACCGTACTTACCTACGCGCTCCTGACGGTAAAACACCCCACCTCTAGATTCCAAGGCAACCCAAACGGATATGACAAGACCAACTGGCAGAAAAACCAAGAGAACGATCAGGCTCACAACGATGTCAAAAAGTCGCTTCAACGATTCAATTATTAAATCTATAAATCATCAACGAAAATAGTATTTTCACTCGGTTTGACGCATATTGCATCTTGACCTTGAAGTTCTCGGAAACGTTTCTACTGTTTTGATTTTAAATAATCCTCAGCTGTCATCACTACAATTTGAGCAGCACGAAAATCTTTAAGATTGCGTGTTAGCAGGGTCGTTATGTTGTTTTCTATAGCCGTAAAATACTGTAAACCATCTTCAAAATCTTTAAAATCAGAAGCGAGAGAAAGCTCTACAATTTTATCATTCACTGCCAAAACATGAACAAGGGTTTTAAACTTCAAGAGTCTTTTACGCGCCTGTTCTGAGGAATATTGTTTTGAAAGAAGATAGTTTAAGTTGGCAAACGAAAGCGACGAAATGCACAACGCTATGTCTCCCTTGTCCGCTCGGGAAAACAACTCTGCAGAAAAAGGAAAAAACGGTTGACGACAAGCAAGCAAATCAAGGACAATATCCGTGTCGACAAAAACCCTTTCCATTACTTGTATTTTTTAGTCAAATAGTCTCCGTAACCTTCCTTGTCATCTGTGTCATTAGGTAAATCAAGAATCCCAGACAAACTTTTCACTAACGGCGTGATTTTCTCATTTTCAGGTTCATTGGTGAGGGATAACAAATAATTTTCGATCAAACGAGAAAGACTCGTATGCTGCTTTTTTGCATAGTCCTTGGCCCTATCAATGACCATTTTTTCAAGCTTCAAGGTGAGTTTAGTATCCATCTCTTCTTTCTTTACGTGTAAATATACAAAATCTATACGTACAAATCAAACAAAGATTACCGACAGCAGCTGAAAATTATTTTTATAAAAAACTCGCTGCGGCGGAGTTACCAACTATTCGTAATTCGTGGCTTCATGTCTGCTAGCGCTCCTAACATGTCCGCCGAGGTGGAGCCACCAAACTCGTAATTCGTAACTAATAACTCGTAACTATCCATTCATCACCATCCCCACCGCCGTTTTCACGGCGTTCACCACAATCTGAACTTGATCATCCGTCAGCGCATAATACACCGGTAAAGAGATTTCGTTGTGGTATTTGTTCCACGTTTCAGGATAATTGTTGATGTCGTACCCACGCTTTTTATACGCCGTCAAGGTTGGTAATGGCAAAAAATGCACGTTCACCGAAACATCTTGATCGAAGATGGCTTGCATGATGGCATCGCGCTGTTGTTCGCTCGCCCCATCGATGCGCAACTGGTACAAGTGGAAGCTGCTCACTTTCGTGTCCGTATGGTACAAAGGCGTCAGTGCCCACGATTCATTTTGGAAAGCAGCGTCGTACGCCTCAAAAATCGCTTTACGTCGGTCTAGGTTTTCTTGGTAGCGGTCCAACTCAATCAAACCAATGGCTGCCTGCAAATCGGTCATGTTGCATTTGAATCCAGGCTCCTCAACGTCATAACGCCAATTCCCCTTTTGCGATTTTGCCAAGGCATCTTTGTTCTGACCGTGTAAAATCAAGGTACAAAACTCGCGGTAAATGTCCTCGTGGTTGAAAGGCGCTGGTAAATTGAAACACAAGGCCCCACCCTCAGCCGTCGTCAAATTTTTCACGGCATGGAACGAAAATGAAGACACATCGCACAAGGCACCGGTATGCACGCCATTCAACGTTGCCCCAAAACTGTGTGCGGCATCATCGATCACGACAATTCTTCCCATGGTTTCTTGTTGCACCGATGTAGGTTGAAACTGTGCACGCACATCTGCCCGATTTACCAAGGCGTTGATGTGATCGAAATCGCAAGGGAATCCGGCAATATCAACAGCAATGATGGCTTTTGTACGCGGCGTAATGGCCTTTTCAATGGCCTCCAGTGAAATGTTGAAATCTGCAGGATCAATGTCCACCATCACAGGCGTCGCTCCAGAATGGATGATCACATTTGCACTAGCGCAATACGTATAGGCAGGTAAAATCACCTCATCGCCAGGGCCAATTCCCCACCAATGTAAAAACACTTGCATGCCCATGGTCCAAGAACTAACGGCTACGGTTGTTTGACATCCACAATACTCGGTAATGCGCTTTTCAAACAATTTTGTTCGTGGTCCTGTGGTAATCCATCCACTTTGCAATGCTGCACTTACCTCATCAATCACTTTCTGATCGATACGTGGCGGTGAAAAAGGAATCATGTGTTGAAATTCAAATTTTGGTTGAAATTACGGATTATCGCGAAAGGCGCTTTTGTTTATCCGTCGGTTTTTTTCTTAACAACAGGAAGCGGTACATTCCAGCGAGATAGCCAAACCCATAACTGAGGTGCAAAATGGGAAAGGTGCGCATGATGCCAAAAATGTCTTTTGCCCGATCGCTCAACTGAAAAGCCATCATGGATGCCAAGAGCACATAGAACAAGGCCGGTATGAACGCCACAACTTGCAGCCACCCATCGTCCAGTAAACACAAGAGCGCCACAACTAAATAGAGGACAAACAAGGGCGGAACAAGCTGCCGCAAGGTGGTTACAGCGCCATGTTTTCGATTGACATAGACCTTCCAATAGCCGTATTGGTAAAACTGTCGCCACAATCCTTTGTAATCTGCCCGCACATAGTACTTCAAGGAAATCGCATGTTCGTACCAAATCTTCCCTCCTGCTTGGGT
>JBDKGB010000212.1:0-21437 GCA_039798485.1 Bacteroidota bacterium | reverse complement strand
CGATCGATGATTCCAACGACTTTCGCGCCATTTTGAGCGAGGTAATAGGCTGCTGCTGACCCCACATTTCCCCATCCTTGAACGATGATTCTTTTTCCTTCGATATTTCCGCCCCACAATGAAAAGTAATGGCGAATACTTTCGGCAACACCAAACCCTGTAATCATGTCAGCGACAACATACTTGCGGTTAACATCTGGCGTATATTTCGGATCTTCAACAATCTTCAAAACCCCTTGACGCAATTGGCCGATTCGGTTGATTTTCTGTGCTTCACGTGGTTGGAAATGCCCGTTAAAAACACCTTCTTGAGGGTGCCAAACACCACAATCTTCAGTGATTGGGATGACCTCATGGATTTCATCCACATTCAAATCCCCCCCGGTACCATAGTAATGTTTCAACATAGGGGACACTGCAGCAAACCAACGACGCAAAACACCTTCTTTTCGAGGATCTTTGGGGTCGAAGTTAATTCCAGATTTTGCTCCTCCAATGGCTGGGCCAGCAACGGTAAATTTCACTTCCATGGTCTTGGCCAGTGATTCAACCTCGCGCTTGTCTAGACCAACACGCATGCGCGTTCCTCCACCAGCAGCTCCTCCGCGTAACGAATTGATTACTACCCAGCCTTCTGCCTCTGTTTCTGAATCTTTCCATTCAAAAACAATTTCTGGTCTTTTATTCTCGAATTTTTCGAGGAGATCTTTCATCTTAAATGTTTGCAAACCGAGACAAAAATAAGGATTAATTCATGCCTTTGAGATTCGGAAAATGAATTTAACCACAAAGTGAATGTGAATAACTCTTGGTTGGTTAAGGAAGGTGCAGAACCCCACCCGAAGTATTTCGTTGAGCACCGGTCACAGAGCAGAGTGCATTTGGTTTCCCATGTAAATACAAGGCTCCCAAATAAGCAAATATTAAAGCTTCTTTAAAGTCGATTAGCCCAACTTCAGGAACGATTATCTTTCCGTTGAAATAGCTTTGAATACGTTCCATAAGAAACGCGTTTTTCGCACCGCCACCGGTAACAAATACCGTCTTGGTCCCCGTGTTGTTTAGCGCATTACCGACTTGATTTCCAATGTGCTCTGTGATTGTGCGTAGGTTGTTTTCGATTTCTTTATCGAACTTAATGAGTGGGTAAAAATGTTCCTCCAGCCATTCTGTTCCGAGCGATTTTGGTGCTACTTCCTCGTAGTAAGGCAAGGTGTTTAATAAATCGAGAAGAAAAAAGTTAATGTCTCCTGATCGTGCAAGTTCACCATCTTTATCGAAGGGAAGGCCTCTGGATGCTGCCAGCTTGTTCAGTGGTAGATTTCCTGGGGTAACATCAAACGCTGTGATTGCTCCGTCCTTTTTAAAACTGATGTTCGTGAATCCGCCGATATTGAGAAAAGCTTCTGCCTTATCGTTGAAAAGATCAAAATCTCCAATCGGAACCAAAGGAGCCCCTTGACCTCCAGCGACAACATCCTTCGTGCGAAAATCATTCACCACCTTTATCCCTGTGTAGTATGCCAAGGTTGTTCCACAGCCAATCTGAAGCGTGAATCCGTTTGAAGGTTGATGCAAAATGGTTTGACCATGCGAGGCAATGGCCGCGATATCTGCTTTCGAAATGTTGTTTTCTTGAATAAATCGATTGATTTCATCGGCATAAAAATGACCTATTGCTTTATCGAGCAACATTACACCCGAAATCGTGAGTTGATCCACGTTGGTAAGTTGTTGAACAAATTCAACTGGGTAGGATACGGTTGTGCTGTGAAGCAATTCAAATGCAACGTGATCGTCAGCTCCGAAATGAAAGCGAACGTGAGCGATATCAAGACCATCGAGAGAGGTGCCCGACATTAATCCGATCATTTCATAGACAGTCGCATTCATAGTTGGATAAAAGTAAAAATTATTCGATTACATTTGTATTCGATACGAACTAAACGCAACATATCATCATGAATTTTGAATTATCAGAAGAACATTTGGCAGTAAAGGATGCTGCAAGAGATTTTGCACAAAATGTCCTAAAGGCAGGGGTCATAGAACGTGACCGTGATCAGCGCTTTCCAGCAGACGAGATTCGTCAATTGGGAGAACTTGGGTTCATGGGAATGATGGTTGACCCGAAGTATGGTGGTAGTGGAATGGATACCTTGTCGTATGTTTTAGCAATGGAAGAAATTTCAAAAGTCGATGCATCTACCTCAGTGTGCATGTCGGTGAACAATTCACTTGTTTGCTGGGGCTTGGAGAAATACGGTTCTGAAGAACAAAAAATGAAATACCTCGTTCCACTTGCGAAAGGCGAAAAAATTGGTGCATTTTGTTTGTCTGAACCGGAAGCAGGTTCTGATGCAACATCTCAACGCACAACAGCGATAGATCATGGTGATCATTATGTACTCAACGGTACGAAAAACTGGATTACCAATGGTTCTTCTGCATCAGTGTATTTGGTGATTGCACAAACAAACGTTGAAGCGGGTCACCGCGGAATCAACGCGTTCATTATTGAGCGAGGCATGGAAGGTTTTATCATTGGCGCAAAAGAAGATAAAATGGGGATTCGCGGAAGTGACACCCACACCTTGTTGTTCAACGACGTGAAGGTGCCAAAAGAAAACCGCATTGGCGAAGATGGTTTCGGTTTCAAATTCGCGATGAAAGTGCTTTCTGGAGGTAGGATTGGTATTGCAGCGCAAGCTTTAGGTATTGCGGCTGGTGCATTGGAATTGTCAGTTGCGTACTCGAAAGAACGCAAGGCATTTGGAAAAGAAATCTACAAGCACCAAGCGATTGCCTTTAAAATTGCTGACATGGCAACAGAAGTAGAGGCAGCTCGTTTGTTGGTGTATAAGTCAGCCGCTGATAAAGACGCTGGTAGAGATTATGGAACATCAAGTGCTATGGCAAAATTGTATGCATCAAAAGTAGCAATGGAGCAAACAGTAGAGGCTGTTCAAATTCATGGTGGTTACGGATACGTAAAAGAGTACCATGTTGAACGTTTGATGCGTGATGCGAAAATTACACAGATCTATGAAGGAACATCGGAAGTACAGAAGATTGTTATTTCTCGTGCCGTATTGGATGTATAATTTCTAGAGATGAAATAATAAAAGGGAGGCTATTGTCTCCCTTTTCTTTTATAGTGAAGTGGCTAATTTTTCTAAACCAATTCCGCGAGAGCCTTTGAGTAGAATGAGTGCATCTTTTTGTGGATGTGCTTCTAGGTGGCTGATTGCTTCAGAGGTCGTGTTGAATTGATGCTCGAGGATGGGGGAGTTGAGGGACTTGAAAATTGGTCCAACCGTAATCCCGGAAAGATTTAACTGCTCGGCCAATTCAAGGATCATGTGATGTTCATGCATACTTTCCTTCCCGAGCTCCAGCATGTCTCCTATAATAAAGCATTTGTTTGGTGAATCAATTAAAGCAAAACTTTCCAAAGCTGATTTCATGCTCGTCGGATTGGCATTGTAACAGTCTAGAATAAGCATGTTGTTTGCTGTTTTCATCACCTGAGAGCGATTATTCGCTGGGATGTATGATTCTATTGCTGAGTTTATTATTTCTTCCGTTAATCCAAAGATTTTTCCGAATGAGATGGCAGCGAGAAAATTGTAAAAATTGTAGGTGCCAATCATGTGGGTGCTCACAGTTTCACTGGAGTAATCTCCGGATTTCCATGAAAATTGAACATAAGGATTGAGTCCGATCAAATGTCCTTGAACATTTGCTGCTTCGGAGGCTCCATAAGCGAATAATGTCACATGCTGAGGCAGGTGATTTTTCAGGACCTTGTCGTCCGCATTGTAAACGATCGTACCACCAACGGAAGAGATGGAATGGTACAATTCAGTTTTTGTTTTCAGCACACCTTCGAAATTCAAGAAACCTTCCAAGTGTGCCTTTCCGATATTTGTAATGATGCCATAATGTGGTTCTGCAATGGCGCACAATTCTTCAATGTCTTTGAACTTATTTGCTCCCATCTCGATGATTGCAATGTGATGGTGCTTTTTTAAACGGAGTAGGGTAAGGGGAACGCCGATGTGGTTGTTCAAGTTGCCTTCAGTTGCGAGCACATCGTATCCTTGCGAAAGCACACAATTGATCAGTTCTTTGCTACTTGTTTTTCCGTTGCTTCCAGTGATCCCAATGACTTTAGCGGGCATCTTTCGACGATGATATCGGGCCAATTGCTGTAAGAAAAGTAGGGAATCGCTGACAACAAAAATATTTGGTTTGCCTTGATTGTAAGCGGCATCGGAAATCACATATTTGGCACCTCGGGCTAATGCTTCTTCGGCGAATTGATTTCCGTCGAAATTGTCACCTTTCAAGCAGATAAATAGGCAGTCCGTTTCAATTTTTCGGGTATCAATAGATACTCCCTTTGTTTGTTCAAATAATTCGAATAAATGTTCCATGGAGTCTAGCAATAAAAAAAAAGCCCGTCTTTCAACGGGCTTTTCACTTAGTTAAGGATTAACCTTTTTTCTTCTTTTTACTGTCGTAATTCATTCCAGTTGGACTTCCGATGCGGTCCATTGCACATCTGAATCCGATGGTACATGTGGATTTGTCTTCGTCTAAGAAACGACGGTTACCAGTTGCTAACCAGTAGGCACGATCTCTCCAAGAACCTCCTTTGTACACACGTGATTTATCAGAAATCAATGTTGTTGGCCAAGAAGCACGTCCCTCCGGTTTCAAAGGTGTGCCGTCCAAACCAAATTGCTCATGTTCGCTTTGGTACATCGCCAAGTTTGGATCTCTTTGTGCCTGGTTTACACCATTCTTGTAGTCATCACTATCGAAATAGATGGAGTTCTCAACATCACCATCAAGGTAATCAGCGTAATCATCTTTTCTGTAGTTCAAACGTCCGATGTTTTCTTCTTCAGTTACATTGCGGTACTTCAATTTTCCAGGTGTATCGATGATGTAATCGTTAAAGCCATCGCGCAACATTGAAATGATTTCGAATGCATATTCTGCACCTACATCTTCTCCGCGAATTGCATCAGCGAAAATTCCTTCAAAAATTTCTTCTTGAATCAATGCAGATGCTTCATTGTCGTATTTCAAATTCTTCAAATCAATGGCACGGTCAATCACATTGTTGATAGACGCTAACAGTGTCAATTCAACAGTATCCTTTTTCTTTCCGCTTGACATGTAGAAAGGATCTGGTGAATATCCGCGACGTGTAGGGTTACGTGAAGAGATGTTCGCAGCCATACCTACAGAAATGCTTGTGTCTTTAGGGTCGTGTTTCTCAGCAGAAATTCGTTGGAAACGGATACGTTCAAATTCGTTGATGTATTCCTTCATTCCATGAACATCGTACTGAACTTGCTCATTTTTAATTTCGATAGACCCTTCGTTATTCAAAAGTTTTGTTTTGAATACATTCCCACGGAATGGACGGAACTCATCAAAATCTTCAGAAGAAAGCGGACGATATACATCCATTACCCATTCTGAAACGTTTCCTGCCATGTTGTAAAGACCATAATCATTTGGCCAGTAAGATTCAACCGGAGCAGTGACATCAGCACCGTCATTCAAGCTTCCTGCAACCCCCATGTAATCACCACGACCGCGAACAAAGTTTGCACGGATATCACCTTGGAATTGCTCTTCATCATTACGTACCCAGTGACCAGACCAAGGATAAATTCTACGGTCTGAAATGTTTTCTTCACCTTCTTGAAGGTTTCCGATAAGACCTGACGCAGCAAATTCCCATTCAGCTTCTGTTGGTAGGCGATAACGTGGAAGAAGAATTCCATCCTCCATGCGCAAAATACGTGTTCCTAATTTTTTACCTTCAATGTTTGATGGATTCAAATCTTCCACATTACGAGCAACTCCCTCTTCGTATTGGCCAGCATAGTAAGCATCTGTATTGAATGTCGCGTCGTCTTTTTGTTCAACGTTCCAATCAAGGATTCCTTCACGAACAAGAATGTACTCATTCACACGGTCCGTTCTCCATTTACAGAAGTCATTGGCTTGTAGCCAAGACACACCAACAACAGGGTAGTCGCGGTATGCTGGGTGACGCAAGTAATAGTCAACAAATTTCTCATTGAAGGCCAATGGAGATCTCCAACACAAGGTGTCAGGCAATGCATTTTTGTATACCATAGGGTATGATTCATATGCACGGGAAATCCAATACAAGTATTCCAACCATTGGAAGTTTGTTACCTCAGTTTGGTCCATGTAGAACGAAGAAACTGTTACGCGAGTTGCGCGGTTGTTCCAGTCGTACATGACATCGTTTTCGGTGCGTCCCATAGTAAATGTTCCACCCTCAACGAGCAAAAGTCCTGGACCAGTTTCTTGATCAATAAACGGAACTTTTTGGAATCCTCCAACTTTGGGATTGTTGTATTCCCAACCTGTGGTTGAAGAAGACTCGCGCTGACAAGAAGCTAAGATGATTCCTGAGAGCACTACAAACGAAATTTTCAGCAATTTCATATTGATTTGATTTTTCATTTTACTTGCAAATAGTATTGGCCTTAAACGTATACTACAAAAAAAGTTACATTCATTTATTAAAACGACGGACAAGAAACCAATTTAAAGGTTGTTGGACGTTGTTTACAATTTAAATTCAATCCTAGTGAAATTTCATGTGAACCACCTGAAACTCCGTTGTTCAACTTAGAAACAGTTACGTCATAACTGTATCCTAATTTAAACTTCCCTGTGTTAATTCCTGCTGTTAAAATAAAAGCATCTCGGTTTCTGTACCACACCCCAATATTCACAGGGCCGTATTTAACGTATGTACCAACGCTCAATTCCATGAAACCGTTTTGGTACTGATAAATAACGTTCGGCATGATCGAAGTTCCGTTTGAGTATTTTGATCTTCTACCCAATTGAATTTCAGCTCCCATGTGCCCGGTTATACGGATTGGCATTTTTGATTCCCCAACAATCATGGATTCATTTGGACGATTCAAGTGATGTGCGGCTACTCCAGCAAAGAAATGCTTATTAAAGAGCACCGCTCCAGCAGAGGCATCAAAAAAACCTCGAGAACCACCTCTCGGAACGTCGCCTGTTGAGTAAATAAATCCTCTTCGTGGATCAATCATATCCCCAAACGTCAATTTATCCCAATCCAAAAACTTTTGATACCACGCGGCACGAGCACCAAACTGCAATTTCCACTTACGACCCAACTGCAAATGGTAAGAATAAATCAAACCTAACATTGACGTATTGATTGTTCCTGAACCTTGTTGATCGTGTGTAGCTAAAATGCCAATTCCTCCTGAAATGTTTCTGAAGTAGCTGTCCCAAGACGCACTATAGGTCGTATAGTTACCCGTTAATTTAGGCCACTCATTGCGGTAATTCGACGCAAAACGCGAACAGCCATGTGATCCAGCTAATGCGGGATTTAAGTATAAGGGATTAGCGTAAAACTGAGTAAACGTAGGGTCTTGCGCATTGGAACTGTATCCAATCATGCACAACGCAACTGTGGTAAACGCTCGTTTAAGTCCTTTCATTGATGTAGGTTAATTTTCGGCGAAATCTCACCAAAGATAACGCTAATTTTAATTTGAAGGTTACAAATATTTCAATTCGCTTAAAATAATTGAACAAAAGGTGCGTTTTTTTGTCTCTCGAAATGATACCTTTGGTCAATGTTTAGAATGCTAAATTTTTTATTTTCATGTCTTTTAACACTTGCTTTTGGGTGTGGAGCATTCTTCAATTCTAATGCGCTTCGTGCCCAAGAAACAATTGATTTAAATCTTGAATGGAAAGCAGCTCTTCCCATTGAGTTGAATGGGCACAATGTGTACGAACCTCAACTTGAAGGTCAAAACTCAGAACGCACGTGCATTTCATTCACTCACATGAAACGTGTTAAGTATGCAAATTCAAAACTCTCCTTATCGATCCTTGAAGAAGAACTTGCTCCAAACGAAGATGTCAACTATTTAAATGCCATTCACTGTGATATTCCAGATTCTGTTTCATACCAACTAAAAGTCACGGATGCCAGAAATGAACATTACTTGGTTTTTTCGTTGAATCCTTATGTAAGAAGAAATGGTGTGATCAAGCGAATCAGAAAAGTGAGCATTCTAAGTTCACCCACGGCTGTTCCACCAAAAGAAAAATCTTTCGCAACGAATTCTGTTTTACGTCAGGGAACAGGGGAGTGGTATAAAATTAAAGTTACGCAGGACGGTATCTATAAGATAGATCAAGCTTTCCTTCAATCGTGTGGCATCCAAACTTCCGGACTCAATCCTCAGCACATTCATATTTACGGGAACGGAGACGGTAGATTGCCAGAGTTGAATTCGGCTCCACGCACAGATGATTTAGCCAAGAATGCCATTTATATTTCAGGTGAAGGCGATGGTTCTTTCGACGCTGGAGATTTTATCCTCTTCTATGGTTGGGGTCCACACCGATGGTATGCCAATGGAACTGCGGAATTTGAGCAAAATAGAAATCTGTACACGGAGAGTTCCTATTATTACATCAATATCAATGCTTCCGAACCTGCGTCAAGGATTCAAACAGAAATCCCCGATGGGAGCGCAAGCAATGTCACTGTAAATTCGTATTCCTATTTTGACCTTCACGAAGAAGATTTGAAGAATCTTGTGAAGGGTGGACAGCGATGGTATGGAGAATTGTTTGATGTAGAGCTCGAACGTACATTTACCTTCTCAGTGCCCGGAATCGTCGCGTCAACACCAGCGCGATTCAAAACCGCCGTGGCAACAGATGCTCGGGTTTCGGCGGGTTCATTGCAACAGTATTCTGTGAACGGGACTGTGCTCGCCCAATCATCTCTTCCTTCGACTTCGGAGGATTTCGTTCAGTCGACGAGCAACATGACGCTGCTCAACCCACCAGCTTCGATACCATTTAAAATGGCCATTACCCAAAATTCCCCGAGTATGAAGGTGTATTTGGATCGAATTTTACTCAATTGCCGTCGTTCTTTGAGTTTTACAGGTACTCAAATGAACTTTAGAGATTTGGCAACGGTAAGTGTAGGAAATGTGGCGGCCTTTTCACTATCAAGTTTTCCTGCACAAGGATTTGTTTGGGATGTTACTGATCGACATGCACCGAAAAAAATATCGGGTACTTTTTCAGGAAGTTCATATCAGTTTGTTGCACACACAGATTCGTTGCGTGAATTTGTTGCTTCAAACAATTCATCTTTTTTAACACCACAGTTTGTTGGTTCTGTTGTAGCACAAAATTTACATGCTTTGCCACAAGCGGATTATTTGATTGTTACGAACGTTCTATTCATCAATCAGGCAGAGCGTTTGGCTGATTTGCATCGTGCAACAGGTTTGGATGTACATGTAGTGACTACGGATCAGGTTTACAATGAATTCAGTTCCGGAATGCCTGACCCAACTGCAATCAAGATGTTTGCAAAAATGTTTTATGACCGAGGGGCAATTGATCCAAGCACGCGTCCGAAGTACCTCTTACTTTTTGGAGATGGAACGTACGATCCAAAAAATCGAGTGGAAAACAATAACAATTATGTCATCACGTATCAGTTTCCAAACGGAGAGGATCACTCGGCATCGCTAGTGACGGATGATTACTTCGGACTGCTCAGTGACAATGATGCGATTTCAGCAGTGGATATGATGGACATTGGCGTGGGGCGTTTATTGATCTCAGATGAACAAATGGCAAAACAGCAGGTCGATAAAATTGAACATTACTTGAAAAATGGATCATCGATTTACAGTGAAAATTCGAGTTGTTCAACCGCTGGTGAAACGTCAACATTTGGTGATTGGCGACAGAATTACATTCAAATAGCTGATGACGAAGAGGATGGTTATTTCGTGAAATACGATTGTGAGCCTCAATATGAATATGTGAAATTGCATCACAATGAAATGAATTGTGACAAGCTTTATCTTGATGCTTATCCTCAACAAACAAGTGCGGGAGGGCAACGCTATCCTGATGTGTTTGAGGGAATCACCAAACGCGTTGAACGTGGCGCCTTGATTGTCAATTATGTTGGACATGGCGGTGAGACAGGGTTGGCGCAAGAGCGCGTTGTTTCGGTGCCTCAAATTCAGGATTGGAAAAACATCAACAGACTCAATGTTTTTGTCTCTGCGACATGTGAATTTACCCGATTTGATGATCCCGAGCGTGTATCAGCAGGCGAATGGGTGTCCTTAAATCCATACGGAGGGTCTATAGCCTTGATGACGACTACACGATCTGTTTTCTTTGGTGTGAATTCAAGTACAGGTGATGCATTTTTTAACAACGTGTTTGAACGGGACGCGGATAGCTTGCCTAAATCCTTGGGTGAAATCATGCGCTTGACAAAAAATGCAGCCATTCAGAACGACAACAAACGCAGCTTTATTCTCATTGGGGATCCAGCGTTACACATCGCATTGCCGCATTTGAAAGTTGTTACTGACAGTATCAATGGTGTTGCTCCAGCCTTGGCCTTGGATACACTCCGTGCCTTGAGCAAAGTAACGATCAAAGGTCACCTTGAAGACTACAATGGGAATGTGTTGACCGGTTTTGACGGTGTGCTTTCGCCATCAATTTTTGATAAAATCAAGGAAATGCAAACCCTGGGTCAAGATCCTGATTCGCCAATTTTGGATTTTGAGGTGCAGCGAAGCATAATATACAAAGGAAAAGCAACGGTGACAGATGGAAAATTTGCTTTCTCATTCATCGTTCCAAAAGACATCAATTACTCCTTTGGTGCAGGAAAAATAAGTTATTACGCAAACAGCAACACGGATGATGCTGGTGGATTTGATACGCGAGTTGTTGTCGGCGGAATTAATCCAAACGGCATTTCAGACGATCAAGGTCCGGACATAGAACTTTTCTTAAATGAGGAGCACTTTGTGAATGGAGGAACAACGGATCAAACGCCTGTTCTGATGGCAAATTTGTTTGATGAAAACGGGATCAATACCGTTGGAAATGGCATCGGACACGACCTTGTGGCAATTCTTGATGGAAATCTCGAAAATCCGCTAGTGTTGAATGATTATTATACGGCAAACCTCGATTCGTATCAATCCGGTAAATTGCGGTTTAACATGAGTGAATTGAGCATCGGTAAACATACCTTGACCTTGAAGGTATGGGATGTGAACAATAACCTATCACAATCATCCATTGAGTTTTATGTTCAGCCAGACCAAACGGTAGCATTGAATCACGTGTTGAATTATCCAAACCCTTTCACCACGCATACTGAATTCTTTTTTGAACACAATCAAGTATGCTCGGACTTGGATGTGCAGATTCAAGTCATGACGGTTTCTGGTAAATTGGTCCGTTCTATCAATCAGATGGTGAAGACGGAAGGATTTAGATCTCAGGGTATTCCGTGGGATGGACGGGATGATTTTGGCGATCAGCTTGCCAAGGGTGTTTACATCTACACCATCAAGGTGCGCACACCAGATGGCACTGTTGCCGACAAAACGGAAAAATTGGTTCTTTTGAAATAAGGGTATTTTGCCCATCATTTTAAGTATATTTGTAAGTCAAACAAAAAACAACATGAATAAAAAGCACTTGGCCTCTGCCATTTTTGGATTCATTTCGCTCTCCGCATTGGCTCAGCCGACAGGAGGAACTACCACGAGTGATCTTCAGTTAAATACCATTACCACAGCAGTGCCATTTATGGCCATTACGCCAGATTCACGCGCTGGAGGTATGGGAGATGCAGGTACGGCGTTGAGTGCAAATGCCAATTCATTGTACTGGAACACGTCGATGCTCACTTTCGCGAAAGAAAAGTCTGAGTTGTCGTTGTCGTATACACCGTGGTTGCGTCAATTGACAAATGACATTCACTTGTCATACCTTTCTGGTTACTATAAATTGAACGATCGCCACTCTGTAGGTGGTGCTTTGCGCTATTTTAGTCTCGGTGAAATTACATTTACTGACGCTTCAGGAAATGTAATTCGTAACGATAAACCCGCAGAATTTGAACTTACAGGTGGTTATGCATTCCGATTGGGTCAAAAAACAAGCATCGGGATCAATGGAAAATTTGTGTATTCCAACTTGACAGGTGGTTTAACTGTCGCAGGGGTGAATACTAAAGCTGGCGTCGCTGGGGCTACTGATTTGTCGTTCACATATTTCGATGATGAATTAAGAGTAGGTGGTAGAGATGCGGCCTACACCTTTGCTGTGACTTTGAACAACATCGGAAATAAAATTGCCTATTCTGCATTGAATGGAACGCGCGATTTCTTGCCAATGAATTTGAAAATTGGAAACTCTTACAAACTAAAGTTGGACAAATACAACGACATCGTTTTCGCTTTAGACCTTCAAAAATTGGTTGTTCCAACACCAGCATACTACGACTATGTGGATTTGAATGGTGATGGCATCACACAAGCCAGTGAGTATACAATGTTGTCGGGTAAAAACAACGATGTTGGTGTTATCGGTGGATTGGTTCAGTCCTTCTACGATGCTCCGGGAACCTTGGTAAAAGACGATGCAGGAAACTACATCCAAAATGCGGATGGTACCTATCAAGTAGCGAAAGGAAGTCGTTTTAAAGAAGAATTGTCTGAAATCAACATCGCATTAGGAACGGAATATTGGTACAACAATGTGTTGGCTATCCGAGCGGGATACTTTTACGAAAACAAAAACAAAGGAAATCGTCAGTACTTCAATGCAGGTATCGGATTCCGTTACAATATGTTCGGAATTGATATTTCTTATTTGGCAGCTGTGAAGCGTCAAAGTCCGTTGGCAAATACATTGCGTTTCACGCTTCGTTTGTATTTGGGAAGCAAAGCCAAAAACACAAGCGGCGATAGCAATCCGGAATAATCATGCGTATTCGTGTTGGCTTTGGTGTAGATGTGCATCAACTTTCCTCGGAAAAAGGACTGTTTATCGGTGGAAAGAAGATTGAATCGGACCTCGGTGCTGTTGGTCATTCCGATGCGGATGTTTTACTTCACGCCATTTGCGATGCACTTCTCGGCGCTGCAAATCTTCGAGATATAGGATTTCATTTTTCTGATACGGATCCCCAATACAAAGGCATAGACTCAAAAATTCTTCTTGAACGTGTGTATGTTTTGTTGCGTGAAAAAGGCTATTCTATTGGTAATTTGGATTGCACGGTGATCCTGGAAAAACCAAAGCTAAACCCACACATTCCTGACATGCAAGCGATTATTGCATCTATCTTGAAAATTGATCTTGACGATGTTTCCATCAAAGCAACAACCCACGAAAAAGTAGATTCTTTTGGAGAGCGCAAAGCAATTAAAGCGTATGCCTCTTGCCTCATTATGAAATAAGCACTTTTGCTATTTTTGCACAACAATTTCTGCAATGAAAATAAATCCGAACTACAACAGCCCAGAGAAATTACTGGAACTTTACAATAAGCCATTGCTCGAATTGGTTTTTGAAGCAGCCACGGTTCACCGTGAATTTCATGATCCTCGCGAAGTGCAAATGTCTTCCTTATTGAGCATCAAAACAGGAGGGTGTCCCGAAGATTGTGGATATTGTCCTCAAGCGGCACGCTACCATACAGATGTGGAAGCACATAAGCTAATGTCGGTAGATTCGGTCATTGAACAAGCGAAAAACGCCAAAGCCAATGGATCATCGCGCTTGTGTATGGGTGCAGCATGGCGTGAGGTTCGTGACAATAAGGACTTTGATTCCGTTGTCGAAATGGTTCAAGCAGTGAACGATTTGGACATGGAAGTATGTTGTACACTTGGAATGTTGAATGAACACCAAGCGCAGCGCCTCAAAAATGCAGGCTTGTTTGCTTATAACCACAATTTGGATTCATCACCTGAATTTTATGGCGATGTGATTTCAACGCGTGAATACCAAGACCGACTGAATACCATTGAAAATGCGCGTAAGGCGGGTATTACGGTATGTTCTGGAGGGATTATCGGTATGGGTGAGGCCATTGAAGATCGCGTAGGTTTACTTTGGTCTTACATGCAAATGGAGAATCCTCCTGAATCAATTCCGATCAATGCGCTAGTTGCGGTGGAAGGTACGCCACTTGAAGATCAAAAACCAATCGAACAATGGGAAATGATACGAATGGTTGCAACTACGCGAATAGCCTTTCCAGAAGCCGTTGTGCGTCTTTCGGCAGGTAGAACAAAGATGAGCATGGAAGCACAAGCCATGTGTTTTATGGCAGGTGCAGGTTCAATCTTTGCGGGCGACAAATTGTTGACGACACCGAATCCAGATTTCAACGAAGACAAGGAAATGTTCAACATCCTTGGATTAATTCCTAAGGAAGCCTTCGCAGGAAGCGAGAAACCTATCTCATTGCCAGATCCTTTGATCGAAGAACGCAAGAAACGTGAAATCGAGCGTGAAGCAGAATTGAAGGCAGCCAGAGAGGAAGCGCAAAAAAATGGCTTTGAACCAAGAAAAATTACAGTGGCTTAATCCTTCTTTCGATGGATAAAAGACTGATGGATAAATTGATGAAGAGAGAAAATGAGGGGACCTTGCGTTCCCTTTCTTTTTGCTCAGGAATGATAGATTTTTTCTCAAATGACTATCTCGGCTATGCATCCAAGGCAACATCAGTAGTTGAAGGGCAATTTTCAAGTACAGGTTCTCGGCTCATTTCTGGCAATTCACTCATCGCTGAAGATTGCGAGCGGTACTTGGCGCAACGTTTCCATTCAGATACCGCATTGGCCTTTAATTCAGGGTACGATGCTAATCTCGGATTTTTTAGTGCTGTTCCTCAAAAAGGTGACACCGTGGTCTATGATGCTTATGTGCATGCAAGCATACGTGATGGCATTCGATTGTCATTTGCCTCGGCATTTTCCTTCAAGCACAACGACCTTGAGGATCTTCGAAAAAAACTTTCACGCGCAAAAGGGACAATTTACATCGCTGTGGAGGGTATTTATTCCATGACAGGTGATCAAGCGCCATTATTGGATATCGTGTCCATCGCAAAAGAATTTGGTGCATATATCTTCTTGGATGAGGCACATTCCGCGGGTGTTCTCGGTGTACATGGTTCAGGTTTGGCTGTTGAACTTGGGATAGAGAAGGAGGTATATGCGCGACTTGTGACCTTTGGAAAAGCATTTGGTGCTCACGGTGCTTGCGTTTTGACCAATGAAAATACGCGAAACTACTTGATCAATTTTGCCCATTCGTTCATTTATACTACAGCCCTTCCGCCAGATCAATATGTGCGAATTAAAGAGATTTTGAATGATCCTGATCTAGAGAATAGACGTTTGAATTTGCTCTGCAATAGTCAACGTCTCAAAGAGAAATTGGAGATAAAGGACAGCGGAATTTCTCCGATTTTGATGCTCGGCGCAGAAAATAGAGTTGCGCTTAAAAGTGTGTCATCGTTGATAAAATCAGCAAATTTCGCAGTTAAACCCATTTTTCATCCAACTGTTCCTCGTGCATATGAAGGGATTCGAGTCTCCATGCATGCGTTCAATACTGAGGATGAAATTGATCGCTTTGCCACACTGCTGCGCGGATTACGCCCGATTCAAGCGTGATCGAAAGTCGATAAGATCAATGGGGATGTTTCTGTCCTTGTCGCACCAATTGGTCACGTATTCATTTATGGCGTGTCCCAGTTCAACAAATGAATGGCTTCCGTCCTTTTGAATGTAGGTCAAAGCACCTGCAGCAAAGATTTGAGAACGAACATAAGGACTTTGCTGGGCACTGAAAAAGATAAAAGATGATGTGTGGTTGATGGATTGAACTTGTGACATTACTTCAAGTCCCTTCAACGACTTTAGGTCATAATCAAGAATAACCAAGACACGTTCATTCTGAGCCAAACGCATGCACTCTGCTTCGTCTTCTACCAAGATGGAATTCGTGTAGCCATACTTATGCAGAAAACTATGAATGAGCTTTCCCAAAAACGGGTCGTCATCTAGAACAATAATACGAAGTGCTGACTTTTCCATAGCAAGTGTTTCCATTGCTTTTGAAAAGTTTGTGCCAAATGCTTAATTAACACGAAATCAATTACTTGAGATATTTACATTGATTTAATATTATCAAAATGGTAAGTTTATTCCCAAAATGGGATTCAATACAAGACTTCAAAACAACTGTGGTACGCCTGATTGTTTTCGCTATAATCAATGAGCGAGGAAAAGAATGCGTCGGAACATAATGTTGCACTATCGCCAATGACGATAAGTCGCTCTTTGGCACGTGTCATTGCAACATTGATGCGTCGGTGATCAGATAGAAAGCCGACTTGCCCTTTTTCATTTGACCGCACGAGAGAGATAATGATGGTATGCATTTCTTGTCCTTGAAAACTGTCAATTGTACTGCAGCGCAATTCACTAGGCAGGGTTTCTTTAGCTAAGGCAATTTGACTGGAATACGGCGAAATGAAAGCGGCTTTACTGCAATTGATCTCCAACTTTTCAATGAGTTGCACCACGAGATTCATTTCTCCTGAATTGGCATAGCCTGGTCGTTCTTCGCTCGTCTCTTCATGAAAGCCCGCTCCAGCTGTGTCGTAAAAGAGAAAATGTTCCCCTTCGTCAGCTAAAGAATCGGGCGTCATTAATTTATCTTCGTAAAATTGCATTGACGAAAATCCAGCAATTGTCTTTCGCATCCTGTATTGCGTGTCCAACAAAAAAACGCTTGGTATGGATTGACATGCTGTTTCGAGAATAGAGCGATTGAATCCTTTTTTCTGTGCTTCTTCGGAAATTACCGTTGGAGGTAGCTGTAGGTGGTCGCCCGCCAAAACGCGATGGTCCGCCTTTGAAAGCACAGCCCATGCGAGTGGTTCAAGGCATTGTCCTGCTTCGTCGATGACAACAACATCCATGCTTGAATCAGGAATAAAGGTATCCCAAATGCCTACGGGTGTTCCTAAAATGACTTGAGCATGTTCAATGGCAGTACGTTCTTCGTGTTCACGACTTTTTCGGATGTAAGCGCGAATTTCACGCACCTCATTCATCAGGAGTTTGCGCTGATCGCGTTCGTCTTTGCCAAAATGCCTTTTGTACTGATGCGCCATTTTTCGTAACTCTTCAGCACGGATTTTCATTTTTTTCATCTCCTTGGCCTGATCGCTATCCTTTAAAATACCTTCGATTGTGTAGGGAAATAGTGATTCGTCGATCCGGGCATTGTTTCCAATACGCACCATGCGCTTTACTTTTCCAAGAAGGCTTTTGGCAAAATGATCAACAGCTGCATTTCCAGGTGCACATACAAGTACCCGTTTTCCTTCGGCAACAAGTTGCTGAACAGCTTCAACCAGCGTGGTGGTTTTTCCGGTACCTGGAGGACCATGAACAATCATCAATTCAGGAGCCCCAAGGATTTCTTTAATCGCTAATTTTTGACTTTCGTTCAATCCTGTATTGAACCATATTAATTCTTTAGAGTGCATTTGATGTGTCACTGTTTTCCCAGTTGACTCCGCATGTATTCTGTTGAAAAGTTGATTCAATGCGGGTTGCTGCCGCACTTTTTCCATGGCACGAAGCATGACTTCAGTAGTGTGGGTGTCTGGCGCCAAACGCAAGGCGGCACCGTCTTCGATCCAATCAGGGAAATCGTTCCCAAGGATACGTACATCACCTGAACGGCCGTCAAAACCGAGGAGAATGGCTTTGATGGCCTCTTCGCCCGGATAAAACACTTCGATTTGTGCGCCATCCCGAAAGTTGCTCGAATCATTGGGGTAAGGCAGTGAAAAGTTGAATTCAGGGTAATCGGCAAAACCGTAAGAACGTCGTTTGATTCGCAATGGGTGCAGTGCCAAACCAGCATGACGCAGCTCTTTTAAACTGGTGCTGCCGAGCGCGTCAAAGTGTTCCTTTTGTGCTTTCTCTTCGAGATGTATGCACGATACAATGCGGTCAATATGTTCGATATCGTTTTTCAATAGCTGTCGTTTCATCGAAAAAAAAGCCGGACAAAGCCGGCTTTTCAAAAAGTATTTGGTGTCTAAACCGAAGCGATCTTGTCTGACATGTATTCGCCAGCTTTCAATTTGCCAACAATCTTAGAGAAACAGTCAATCGTATAATTCACATCTTCCAAAGTGTGCACCGCCGTTGGGATCAAGCGAAGGATAATCATTCCCTTCGGAACCACTGGATATACGACCATCGAACAGAAAACATTGTAATTTTCACGAAGGTCGAAGATCAAATTCGTTGATTCTGGAATGGAACCGTTCATGTAAACTGGTGTTACACATGAATTTGTTGGTCCGATTTCAAAACCAGCATTTTTCAATCCTGTTTGAAGGGCATTTGTAATTTCCCATAATTTATCTTTCAACTCAGGTTGCGTGCGCATCAATTCCAAGCGCTTCAAAGCACCAACAACTAAAGGAAGTGGTAATGCTTTCGCGAAGATTTGTGAACGCATGTTGTAACGAAGGTATTCAACCACTTGCTCGTCACTGGAGATGAATCCACCAATCAATGCGAATGATTTTGCAAAAGTACCGAAGTATACATCGATGCCATCTTGACACCCTTGTTCTTGTCCAGTACCTCCACCTTTAGCGCCTAATGTTCCGATACCATGGGCATCATCAACAAGCAGACGGAAGTTGAATTTTTTCTTTAAAGCGACAATATCTTTGATATTACCTTGGTCACCACGCATTCCAAAAACACCTTCAGTAATCACCAAAACACCACCGCCTTGCTCGTCTGCAAGTTTTGTAGCGCGCTCCAATTGTTTTTCACAATCTTCAATGTCATTGTGCTTGAACACATAGCGCTTACCCATGTGAAGGCGAACACCGTCAAGGATACAAGCGTGTGATTCAGCGTCATACACGATAACATCACGACGGTCAACCAAACAATCGATGGCTGAGAGAATGGCTTGATAACCGAAGTTACACAAGATGGTATCTTCCTTTTCAACGAAAGCGGACAATTCAGCCTCTAATTGCTCGTGGTAGTTGGTGTTTCCACTCATCATGCGTGCTCCCATAGGTGCAGCGAATCCGAATTGTGCAGCTGAATCAGCATCTGCCTTACGTACTTCAGGATGGTTGGCCAATCCTAGGTAGTTGTTCAAACTCCAATTTAAACGTGTTTTACCACGAAAAATCATGTGTGGACCGATGTCCCCTTCTAGTTTTGGAAATGTAAAATATCCGTGAGATTCTTTAGCGTGCATCCCAATTGGGCCGCGATTGTTTTTAATCTTTTCAAAGATGTCCTGAACCATAGTCATTTAATTGCTCGGAATACCGAAATTCTGATGCAAATGTACCCAAAAATGAGGAGGGTAGAGACTGTAGCTTTTCAATTTATTAACACGCCATGTTCATTTTGCTTGAGTCATAAATTTTTATCCAATAAATAAATCATTGAGGCAATCGCTGCGCAGCCCAATTCAAGTTCTCGTTTGTTCACATTTTCAAACACATCGCTGGGTGCATGGTGAAAATCAAAGTAGCGTTGCGAATCGGGAACAAAGCCAAAAAGTGGAATGCCTTTAAAGGTCGTTTTTAATGGTCCAATGTCAACTCCTCCATATCCTTTGTTGAATGCATGTAGGTCATATGGGGTAAACAAGGTTTGAAAACCTCGCATCATCGTCACATATTTCTCATCACCATCACAGTCAAAACCTCGTGGTGAAAACCCGCCACGATCACTTTCTAGCGCAGCAATTTGATGTTCACCGCGGTCATGTGTCCATTCAGCATAAGTTTTTCCTCCCATGTTTCCATTTTCTTCGTTCATGAAGAAAACGACACGCAACGTATGTTTAGGTTTGTACCCAAGAACTTTTAGAATCCGAAGCGCTTCCATGCAGTGAATGACTCCTGCGCCATCGTCATGCGCGCCCTCACCAGTGTCCCAAGAATCAAGGTGGCCGCCAAATGTGATGATTTCATTGGGGTGTTCACCTTTGATCTCTCCGATGAGGTTGTAGGAAATAGCATCCGGGAAATTGCGGCAATCCATTTCTATCACCAAGTGGCATTTTCCTTTTTTTAATAATTCGGAGATGTACTCAGCGTCAGCTGTTGATAGTGCTGCTGCAGGGATGCGTTGAATACTGTCTTCGTAATGCATCGAGCCAGTGTGTGGATGGTCGTCAACAGGCAAGGCCAATGAACGAATGACAACAGCTATGGCACCTAGTTTTGCTGCTTCAACAGCACCATTTCCTCGGATAGCATAACAACCACCGTAGGCTTTGAAGGTGCTGATTTGCTGTTCATCCATCGCTTGGTTGAGAAATACAATCTTACCTTCGACTTTGGAACGCTTGGCTTTCTTTAGCTCATCGATGTGCTTGAATTCGATGATTTCTCCCTCCAGGGTTCCATTCGTGCCAACGGATCCGCCCAACGCAAGGATATTTACCTTGATCAATTGACCGTTCACTTGTTTGATCCACCCGGATTCTTTGTTGCCGCGCTCCCAATGCGGAACTTTGATTTCTTGCAGATATACTTCGTCAAAACCATACGATTCCATGCGCAATTTACTCCAATACACAGCCATTTCGGCTTCTGAGGAGCCTGATAGTCGCGGACCAATGTCTTTGCACAAACTGCGTAAATCTTCATACGCCCGTCCTTCACTTAGCGCTTCATTGTAGATGCTTCGCAAGAATATTGAGTCCGTATTTTGGCCATAACTGAAGAAGGTTAAAAGCGCAAATAGGTAGGTGAAGTATCTCATCGTGCGGTTAGTTTATCGGACAAACGCTCAAGGCCAATTGTGAAATCCTTGCGAATGATTTTTTCCATCATGCGGCCTACAACGCGGGTAAATGGATTTGAACCCAGGTTTGAGTCGAGTGACCAGATGACCAACGTACCGTTATCCTTTTTAATGAGCTGAAATGCTGCTTTTGCAGGTCGTCCCGGTCCGAAACGCAATTCCATCTCAACACGCTCATTGGCTTCTATGTGAATGATTTCCATCGAGCCGTTACCTACTTGTCGATTTCCTTTCCAACGGTAAATGGCACCATAGCTCATTTTTTCGCCTTCAAATTCATTCCGAATGTTTGGATCCTTCAATGACCAAGGATTCCAGGTGACAAAATTTTCAAAATCTGCTATTTGAAGAAAGATTTGATCGGCATCTGCTGCAATCTCTTTTTCGACCTCAAGGTGAATTTGATTGGGTGAAAAGAGGCCAATTAGGGCAAGGATTCCACCAAAGGTGAGCATGCCAAGAAAAAAAACGAAGAAGACAGACATAAATAGCGAGGTGTTTACTTTAGCGAATATACGAGAAAATGAGAAACAACGCGGGTACTTCATACGTCGTTTGAATGATTATCTTTGCGTAAAAAAGTAGCAAATGTCATTAAAATGTGGGATCGTA
>JBDKGB010000211.1:0-20878 GCA_039798485.1 Bacteroidota bacterium | reverse complement strand
GTCGCTGCTTTTGCGCTCGAAGGAGGATTTTCAGTTGTTCAACTTTGTATTCCTTTGACTTTGGCCGCAAGTTGTGCCTTTATGCTACCTGTTGGAACACCACCGAATGCGATTGTTTTTTCTTCAGGGCAAATCCACATTCATCAAATGGCAAAGATTGGATTTGTGCTGAACATCATAGGTGTGGTCATAATTACCCTTGCGGGAATGCTGTTTTATTAGACAAAAGACCTTCCGCTTTTTCTGCGGAATCAAAGACATTAGACAAAAGACTCGTAACTCTACACTAGTTAAAAATCACGAGTGTTTGCGTCGATGATGCTCCGTTGGAAACAATGCGTACAAGGTAAGATCCTGACTGAAGCTGTTCGATGTTCACTGCGGTTTCGCTGCTCAGGTTCGTTTCGCTCATCATTGTTTTTCCCGTTAGATCAATGATTTCATAGGCATAGGTTCCTTGTGCTTTGATGTACAGAACATGCGTTGCGGGATTGGGATACATCGATACATTCATTGAAGCAAATTCCTCTAAACCTACATTTCCACCAGTAAATGTCAAATCATCCAATAGGAGCGTTGAACCAGGATTGTTGCCCGAACTTGCAAGAATGACCAAAGAGTCCGGTGTTTCGAGTAGGATGACTGGCGAGGAAAATGCTGTGTAGGTGGATTGGTTGATGAAGGTTTCCGTTACAGATCCCACTGGATTTCCATTTTTCAGAAAAACGAGTTGTAAGGCGCCATTGTCTCCGTTGCTCCCCGTATATTTGTAGTACCCACTGAAACCAGTTGGCGTTGCATTGTAAGGTGCTGGAATAAAAGGATTTGGTGCATTTAAATCAATTGATCCTAGTGATAAAATTCCTTGGATGGTGTCTCCATTATTTACATTAGCAATTGTATTCAATTGTGCTGCGAAATTTCCAGCATGTGCATCATTTGATTTCAGTACATTTTCAAGGCTTGCTGCTGCTAGCAATGTGTTGAGGGTATACCAGTTGTCCGGGTTTTCTACGGTAAATGCATCCCACGCCTCAAAACTTGGGTCAGGAACATTGGTAACAGTTGCTGCACCATTGTACAATTGAACGTTGTCGATGCGTGCCCAAGAGCCCGGAGAAGCCATATTTCCAGTCAAAGGATCGCCAATCGAAAAGCCGATGAACAATTCTTGTTGTGGAGTAGATGTCAATGTAACGCTTCCTTGTGTCCATGTGGCATGATTTCCTCCAATTGCTGGAAGTGATAAAAATTCAACAGGTACGCCGGCAAACAATCGAATTACAATCAAGTAAACCGAGTCGCTTTGAGCAATCATCGATGATTTGTATTGGAATTTTACGGTATTGAAAATCGTCGTGAATGGAATTCCAGCGCTTGGTCCAGTGGGTCCCACTGTTCCGTGAAAAACATAACCGCTCAAAGTATCCGGGTTCGGTCCTGCGGCGACTGATCGCAATTCGGCAGAGTAGGAGCCCAATTGTGCATCTGTTGATTTAAATACGGTTGGAATCATTCCTTGCGGACCTTCGTTTGAGCTCCCCCAAGTTGTTGGGAAATCGTACACCGTTGAAGGTGACCAGTTTTCAAATCCTCCGTTTTGCAACTGGCCAAATTGTGAGTAAGCCACATTGAACATCAATGTACACGCGATAATTGCGTAGATTTTTTTCATGGTATTTGTTTTATCTGCTACAAATTTAGGTGCTTCTGGTGAACTAAATGCTGATGTAGGTCATTAAAAGAGTTCCGAGTTACTAGGATTTGATGCCTTCGGCAATTTGGTGCTTCGCAATTTGATCCCTTCGGGAATTTGGTGCTTCGCAATTAAGAATTTGATCCCTTCGGGAATTTGATGCTTCGCAATTTGATGTCTTTGGGGATTTGAAGTGTATTCAAGTCATTTGTGGCTTCGAGACTTCCTTTGGAACCTCAGCCACCAAAGTCTGAATAAAGCTTTTGTCCTTTGTCCTTTGTCTTTTGTCTCTCGTCTTTTAGTGCTTCGAGTATGTTAACGCACCTCAGCCTAAGTCTTAAAATCTTAATATCTTGATGTCTTGCTGTCCATCAAACAACAACATTCGATTCTTTGTCAAAGCGGCGATAGGAAATGAAGACAGCGAAAACGGCCAAGGCTGTCATTACCCCAAAGCTCAAAGCGACGAGCAGCGGATTCAGTGTTCCTGCAATGAGTTCCTTTGTCGATAAAACGATATTCACCACAGGAATACAGGCTGTTAAGCCATTCAATTCAACACCCGGAAAAAGTCCTACCATTGCTGGGATAACCATAACGATATTTAGCGGGGTGATGATGCTTTGTGCTTCTTTAAACGTTTTGGCGTAAACGGCAATCGGAATCATCACTCCAGCAAAGAAAACCGTTAATGGAATGAGTAGGCAGTACAACAAGAAAATAAATGAAGGACTCAGAATTCCGTGCACTACATTCAAGAGCTCAGTATTGTCGATCCCATTCAATGTTTCCATCGACATGAAAAGTCCGAAAAGTGCTGCACTCGCTGCAAGCAATCCGGAAAGTACCACAACGCCCATCTTTCCAAATAGGATTTGCCAGCGCGCAACAGGTGTGGTCAAAAGTGTCTCTATGGTGCCGCGTTCTTTTTCACCAGTGAACAAATCAATGGCTGGATACATGCATCCCATAAAACAAAACGCTATGAAAATATAGGGCAGAAATCCACCAGCCAGTTTACCAACCATCTCTTTGTCTGAAGCGACATTTCTGTATTCGGAAACAATAGGTTGAGTTTTTTCTTTATTGATATTCAGATTTTTAAATCTCTCTGTCTGCATCTTTTGTTCAATCATGCTCATGTAACCTTGTGCGCGTTCTTGCATACCAAGATCTGTTGCGTCAAAGTAAAGAACGATAGGTGCTGGGATCATTGAATCCAAGTGCATTTGGAAGTTCGTCGAAACATACGCCCCCAGCTGGATTTTATCATTTTTCAAGTCCTTCAGTAATTCGGAGGTGTCGGCATATGTGACGAGTTCCTTTTTTCCAAGTGATTCTGGAAGTTGAGACAGTTCTTTGGCCAAGAATCCGTCTTTTGATTCTACAATTCCGATTTTAATTTCCTTGGTGGCAGCATCTTCTTGAAATGACGAGGATATCGAAGTCGTTACGTTGAGAATTATTGGAAAGATAAGAATAGGGATCACCAACATCATCATCAATGTTCTGCGATCACGCAGTGTTTCTTTGAGTTCTTTTTTAAATATCGTGAAAATCATAGCGTAGCGTTTTGAGATTGATGAACAATACGGATAAATTCAGCAGTAAGATTGTCCGCCTGCATCTGTCCTTTGAAATCGGTCATTGTCCCTGAGAACAATAATTTCCCTTTGTGAATAATGGCCAAGTCGTCACACAACAAGTCGACTTCACTCATAATGTGACTTGAAAAAATAACTGTTTTACCTTGTTCTTTGCAGCTCTGGATCAATTGAATGATATTCTCTGCGGTGATGACATCCAAACCACTTGTAGGCTCGTCAAAAACAATAATTTCCGGGTCGTGAATCATCGTCCTGCATATGGAAACCTTTTGTTTCATGCCTGTACTTAATTTACCAATGCGCTTGTTTTGGAAGTCATGCATGTCCAAAAGCGTGTACAAATTTTCTTTCCGCTTAACAATATCTTCCTTTGAAACGCCATACAATTCACCGAAATATTGAATCAGTTCATTGGGCGTAAGTCGGGCATACAAGCCTGTTGATCCCGTTAAAAAGCCAATTTTTTGTCGTGCAGCTTGAGGATCTTTAACCGCATCAATACCACCCATAAGAATTTCTCCTGAGGTGGGTTTGTAGATGGTTGAAAGCATGCGCATGGTGGTTGTTTTTCCCGCTCCATTTGGACCTAAAAGGGAAAAAATCCGTCCCGGTTCACATTGGAAACTGATGTTTTCAACCGCAACTGCAGTGCGTTCTTCGGAATTTAACTCTTTGCGCTGCTGCCGCGTAAGGTCAAATGTTTTAGATAGATTGCTTACTTGAATCATTGTAACAGTGGTGTGAGAAAATTGAGATTAAAAGTAGTGAAGAATTTGATGCTGCGCAATTAAGGATTTGATCCCTTCGGGAATTCGATGCTTCGCAATTATTGATTTGTTCCCTTCGGGAATTTGGTGCTTCGCAATTTGATCCCTTTGGGGAATTGTAGTGCAATCAAGTCATTTGTATATCGTCTTTTATAGCTACGTTACTGCTAAATCACCTCAGACCAAGTCTTAACATCTTGACGTTATAATATTTTAAAATTCAATTACAAAACTTCCCCCTTAATCCCCCTTGAGCGGGGGAAATAGGATTAAGATTATGTTTGAAAATGTTTGAAGTGTTTCATTCATTCGCGCGTCGAAGTTTATTCTAGTCTTAAACTCTTGATATCTTAATATCTTAAAATCTAGTCACAAATCCTTCCACTATGGCACCCTGCATGGAATTGAGCGTCAAGGGTTTTCATTTCTTCCAAGAGTTCAGCCGATGGAGGTGTGTTTTGAAGACGTGTAAGGTCGGGCTGACCTGCATCAACCCATGCGGTTAACCAGATTGATCCAACCATGATGATTGCAGCGCGCATTCGTCGTTCGACCATTCCATTAAGTCGTTGGTGATAGGCTTGTGAAAACGCATAGGAGTAGGTGGAGACAATGGAATTTCCACGTTGCTCGTAGCTGTATTTTTGATCCTGCGGAAAATCCAAAGTCAAAGCTCTTTCTATTGCCAATACAGAATCGAGTGCGAGGTGAGAGGCTTTTACCGCTTCCCAGGCACAATCCAGAACGCGCTCAATGTAGTTGGCTTTGCCGACGAAATAATTGTAATTGTCTGCATTGATTTCTACCAAACGGCTTTCCCACAAACCATGAATACCTTTTTGACCGGTGAGTTGACCGTTGTAATTTTCAGTGGTATGTAAAGGAACATGAGCATCACCAATGTAATGGCCAATGTCTGCGGAATATTTCAAAATCAGATCGACATTTTTTGCTTCAAAGGCTTTTTGAAGTCTCATTTTCATGACGTTGATGTGCCACGGCACGATGCCATGTTTTTGGAGGGTGTCTTCCGTAAATTTCTCAACGGCATCTGTCCATTTTCTTGGGATGATGGCAAATGGATCTTCTCCATCTTCGTAATACCTGTCCAAATCAATGTAATGACATTGCGCTTCACCCTCCATGGCGTAGCGCCTTTTGTCAGGGTCTACCGCATGTTCCGTAAGAAATTCGATGTGTTCCTTGTAGAAACCAAAGAGTTCCGGCGGCAAGGTGAAGACAGCAATCCGATTGATGCGCTTATGGCCATAAAATCCCCACGAAACAGTTCTTTTTGATTGAACGGAATGCGTAAAAGAAAGAATGATGAAAAGGAGAAATGCTGTAAGTCGCTTATAGTTTAACCAATTTGCCATCTTTAAGGATTGGAATGACATCGGTCTGATCTGGTGTGAGGCAATATTTGATGTCCTCGTTCAGATTCAGATTCTTCAGTCTTCTCCGGTGAGAGCTCGACTTCAGGTACCCGAAATAATTGTCCTTTGCAGATAGAAAAAGGTATTTAGCAGCGATGGATGAATCCTCAATAGCCGTGTAATAGCCTGTAGAAATGAGGTAATCAGAAATGGCACCTGCGCAGATGGTGTCTTCCAAATTGAATTTGTCCTGCCAACCAGAACAGAGGCAGAGTACATTTTTATCTTGTTCGTAGAGCCACTTTGACAAGGCCGTTAAATTCAAGAATGAACCAACAACAACAGTTTCGGCATCTTTTGCCACATCCAAGGATTTTGTTCCATTGGTTGTCGTCAAAACCACCTCTTTGCCACGAAACTCTTCTTTCATGTAGGAAAAAGGGGAATTGCCAAAGTCAAAACCTTCGACGATTTGACCTTTGCGTTCTGCTCCAGCCAAGTATCCTCGTTGTTTGTATTCCCAAGCCTGTTCTACGGTTGGAACGGGAATGATGGATTGAATACCATTGTCAAATGCCGCACAAATGGCCGATGTTGCGCGCAAAACATCAATGACAACCACAATTTCGAATTCATCTTTGTAGTAGGCGTATTCTCCAGGAGTGAAGCAAACCTCTATGCGTTTTCTGTTATCCATAGGGTAAAAGTATGATTTTCCGTTGAAAGCAGTGTACTTTTTACACTAAGTAAAAACGCTCATTTTTCAAGGGCTGAATGTGTATTAATTTTCTTCGTTTTTCAAGTAGTGTTTATCTGCCCAAAACGTCATGAACGGCACGAGGGAAGAAATCAAGAGTACACCTGTTTTTTTAACATCCCATTTGCGGTCAATGTGATTCACGCACACCCAAACGCAGTAGGCAATGAATAATCCTCCATGGGCCATGCCCACGATCATGTTCGGTTCCTTGATGCCCCACACGTATTTGAGCGGCATGGTCAAGCCAAATGAAATGTAAGAGATACCTTCAATTATGGCCAAAAGCCTCAATTGTCCAAGCATTGTTTTTATGTTCATCGTTCTATTTTTTATCTTTTTTTAGTGCTTCCAATGCGAATAATTCATCCCTCAAACGTGCAGCTTCAATAAAGTCCAAATCTTTTGCGGCTTTTTCCATTTGTTTTCGTGTAAAGGCAATCGATTTTTCAAGTTGTTCCAATGACATGTACTGCACGACAGGGTCTGCGGCCAATGGCACGGTATCTGAATATTCGTATTTCAAATTGCGTATGGTTTGGTCTCCATCGGCCACTTTGGTGGATTCAAGTATGCGTTCTTTGGATTTATTCAATGCGGTAGGAACCATTCCATGGTCTTCGTTGTATTGTATCTGAATCGTGCGCCGTCGAGCTGTTTCATCAATTGTGCGTTGCATTGACTTGGTCATTTTATCGGCATACATCAACACTGTCCCATTGACATTTCGTGCTGCTCGTCCAACTGTTTGTACCAAAGAGCGTTCATTTCGCAAAAAACCTTCTTTGTCGGCATCTAAAATGGCGACAAGCGATACTTCGGGTAAGTCAAGGCCTTCACGTAGAAGGTTCACACCAATGAGTACGTGAAAATCTCCCAAGCGCAACTGACGCAAAATTTCAACCCGTTCGATGGTGTCGATGTCACTATGAATGTAACGACACAAGATGCCTAAGCGATCGAGGTACTTTTGCAATTCTTCAGCCATCCGCTTAGTTAGTGTGGTTACCAGGGTGCGTTCATCGCGGTTGATGCGCACATGAATTTCTTCGATCAAGTTGTCGATTTGATTTAAACTTGGACGTACCTCAATGATCGGATCCAACAATCCCGTCGGACGTATAACTTGTTCGACCATGATTCCTTCTGCCAATTCGATTTCGTAATCGGCAGGGGTAGCGGAAACGTAGATCACTTGGTGCATCATTTGCTCAAATTCTTCAAACCTTAAGGGACGATTGTCGATGGCTGCTTGAAGTCGGAATCCGTAGTCGATGAGATTGATTTTTCGCGCGCGGTCCCCGCCATACATGCCGCGGACTTGCGGTAAAGTAACGTGACTTTCATCAATGACCATCAAGAAATCTTTTGGAAAGTAATCGATCAAACAGAAGGGACGTTCACCAGGTTTTCGCTGGTCAAAATAGCGTGAATAATTTTCAATCCCAGAGCAATAGCCCAATTCGCGGATCATTTCAAGGTCATAGTTTACCCTTTCCTCCAAACGTTTTGCCTCGTCAATTTTTCCTTGTTTTCGAAATGCTTCCACCTGAACCACCATGTCTTCACCGATTTGGTCTACAGCAACACGTGTGTTTTCTGGACTTGAAACGAAGATGTTAGCGGGGAAAATGTTGATTTCCTTAAAGGTTTCTAGTTTGTTGTTTGTTTCGGGATCGATGGAAGAGATGCGTTCAATCTCATCTCCCCAGAATTCAATCCGCAAGGCATAGTCAGCATAGGCCAAATAAATGTCTACGGTATCACCTTTTACCCGGAACATTCCACGCTTGAATTCAATGTTGGCTCGTGAATACAGGTTTTCAACCAAGCGGAATAAGAATTTATTGCGTGAGATTGTTTGTCCAACAGCCAAAGAAATGATGCTATTTGCAAACTCATTGGGATTTCCAATTCCATAAATACAGGAAACAGAAGCGACGACCAATACATCTTGTCGTCCAGAAAGGAGGGAGGATGTTGCCGACAGTCTGAGTTTTTCAATTTCATCGTTGATTTGAAGGTCCTTTTCGATGTAGGTATCCGTCACCGGTAGATAGGCCTCAGGCTGGTAATAATCGTAGTACGAGACAAAGTACTCTACGGCATTGTTTGGGAAAAACTGTTTAAATTCCCCATAGAGCTGGGCCGCAAGAGTTTTGTTGTGGGAAAGCACCAAGGTAGGTCGGTTAATTTCCTTAATGACATTGGCGACAGTAAATGTTTTCCCACTTCCAGTAACACCGAGCAAGACTTGATCGCGCACATCTGCTCGAATTCCAGCGATTAACTGTCGAATTGCTTCGGGCTGATCACCCGTAGGAAGAAACTCTGAAACCAACTGAAAGTCCATGTGGAAATTTTGATGAACAAATTTAATGATAATCCCGTTCTATAAGGGTCAATTGGTATCTTTGTCTTCAACGAATAAATCTATGATTGTCTGGGTATTTTTTCTTTTGCTTGTTTTCGCCCTTTTGGCTTTGGACCTTGGTGTATTCCACAAGAAGGATAAAGTGGTCACAGTCAAAGAATCTCTGGCTTGGACAGCCATTTGGGTTACGGTGGCTTTGTTGTTTGGTGGTGTCATTTATTACATCTACGAGGTCAATTTCATGGGCATCAACACGCACCATACACACCCTTACAACGCTTTAATTGATTTTTATACCGGCTATCTGATTGAAGAGTCCTTGAGTTTGGACAACATCTTTGTGATGGCCTTGATTTTTTCGTTTTTCAAAATTGAAGGACAATACCAGCACAACATCTTGTTTTGGGGAATCATCGGAGCAGTGTTCTTCCGCATGGTCATGATTGTGCTCGGAACAGCCTTTGTTGAAACGTTTGAATGGGCAACCTACATCTTTGGGGGAATCCTTATTTTCTCTGCGTTCAAAATGATCAAAGGCGGTGAGGAGGATGAAGATTTTGACAAAACGATGGGCGTGCGTTTGCTGCAGAAAATTTATCCGATTGACTGGAAAGACCGCAGTGGCCATTATTTCATCTCACAAAACGGAAAAAAAGTGGCTACGGGATTGTTGGCTGCACTTGTTGTTATTGAATTCTCTGACATTCTTTTTGCGGTGGATTCCATCCCTGCAATTTTCTCGATTACAACCGATTCATTCATTGTTTTCACATCTAATATTTTTGCCATTCTGGGCTTGAGAAGCCTGTATTTCTTTTTGGCGGGAATGCTCGACAAGTTTGAATACATGAAATATTCACTTGTTGGGGTGTTGATGTTTGTAGGCATTAAAATGTTGCTTGTTCATTTCTACGAAATACCAGCGTTGCTCTCTTTGGGTATCATCCTTTTCTTGCTGACTTCAGGCGTGGTTTTCTCTGTGCTTCACAAGGATAAACCAACTCAATCATAAGGCAGATAATGGATGCCATTTGGGTTCAATGCTGCCTTGTCGACATCAGACCAATCTTGTTTCTGGCCTAAAAACTCTACAGAACCGTCATCGTAAATCAACCATTGAAAACCCGCGTCATATAAAGAGTAGCTCACTACAAAAGCACATGCATTGTAGCGGGTGATACTGAAATGATTGCGATACGTAATTTTATTAAAGTCGATGACCTCTTGTCTTTCCGGCATTTCAACGTTCACCCATCCTTGTTGCATGTACCATTGAAAAAAATGACTGTATGAGGAATAGGGGTAGAAATTACCATCGTCGTAAGTGAACGAATAGGTCTCATTGCTCGTTTTTATTGCCGTTGGCCATTTCCAATTTAATTTTTTGAAAATGTCGACCAGCTGCTTCACATAAGGATTTACCGTATCACAGCGATCTGCACCTTTGAAGATGTTTACCGGTAGATTGAATTCGATCTTGTCACCTGTTGCGCCAGATCCATTCAGTTCCAAGGGGGCAGAGGACTTCCAGTTTTTTTCGAACCAAATGATGCGATCAACGAGTGAGTCTACTGTTTCTTTGGAATAATATGCTGGAATATTGGGATTGAACGATTGTTTGTTTAGTTGCGTATAAATTATTTTTCTGTAGGTTGCGCCTTGTTCTGTCGTCCAATTGACCGCTTTGTTGGATGTGTTCACACGTTCTGTGTACCTGTAGTCAGGACAGCCCATGGTATAGCGTTGACGAAAAACAACTTTACCATTTATGAACGATTCACAAATACCGTGGCGCACATTGTCCTTGTAATGAAAGGAATGGATGATGTTTCCAGAGGTGTCGCGCAAAATGTAGGCCCCAGTGATGTTTCCTTTGATTGAATTGACTTCTTTTACTGCAACGCCATTCGGTGCATAATCGATTTCTTTTCGCTCCGCATTGACTTGCTGTATGACCTTTATTTTCTGCCCTTTTGGCGTGAAAGTCGCCAAGGAAAAGTCATTTTTAGCAGGTCCTAGGGTTGAAATGATGCGAGATGTCAATTGGCCCGTTTCGCTCCATTCTTGGCGCGTATCAGTTAGGAAATCTACATTTTTTTGACGTACATGCAGTTTTGCAAGCACACCATTTTCATAATATTCCATGTAGGGTGAAGTGGCATCTGGTCGGTTATCTAAAATGGATTGTACCTGACCATTGGCATACCATTTCTTTTTCAGTCCACGAATGTCACTGTTTTGAATCCATTCCGTTTCTTCGAGTAAAACACCTGTGTCACTCCATTTTCGGTACATTCCAGAACCTACTGAGTCGAGCAATTTTTCCTGAGTCTTTACCTTTTGTTCATTCCAATACGTTTCACTAGGAACAAAGACATGGTTGGAATTGGGGTCGTACACTTTTTCATATTTCTTATCGCCGTTTGGATAAAAGCCTTCCCACGTTCCTACAGGCAAATTTTCTTTGTAAAATTCGGTTTCTGCCAATTCTCCAGTGTAGTAATATTTCTTCCAAGGTCCATCTTTAGTCCCCTCATGATAATATCCTTTGGTCATCACTTTTCCATTGTCAAAGTATTGAAAATAAGGTCCGTCCATGGCGTAATTGTAGTAATATTCACTGAACTCCAATCGATACATTTTGCTTTCGCTGACTTTTCCATTTTCATAGTAGGACAAGGATTCACCAAACTCAACCTTGAGGTAGGTGTAGCCATCCTCATCGATGGTATGTGGCGGGTAATCTTTCTGAGCAGTTGTGGAGTTGATGTCTTCCAATTTTGCCCAACAATAGGTGCGTTGAAAACGAAGGTTCCCATTGGCGTAGTATTCGCGGTAAAATTCACAACGTCTTTTTTTCTTGTTCAGGTAGAAAATTGAATGGGTTTGAAGTTTTCCAGCTTCGGTATACGTCTTTTGGAATCCTATGACAGAGTCACCGGGCATTTGGGTTATTCTAAATTCTGATCTTAGCGGTCCTTCATAGTAATAGAGGACTTCCTCTTTCATTCGACCTACCACAAAAACGCGTCGTTCATAGATTTTTCCCTTTTGATCAAGTTGTTGGCAAACGCCTTCTAGCGGAGTGCCTGAATAATCTGAATAAAAGGTAGAAAAAAGGTAATGGCCACCCTTTTTGTTGTAATAGGAAAAGGTACAATTTTCTTGTGCGAACAATTGACCAATGAACATGCTAAAAATGACGAAAAGTTGAATCTTCATGGCGATGAATACACGCGGGATCGGGATTCGTTCACTAGGAATTAACGCTTGCGTTTTTTTGTATTGGATTTCTTTTTGTCCCAGTCAAACATCGACTTTTTGTAGGGAAACACATCGGCCAATTCACCAGAATAATAAAACTCAAAAGCCACTGCACCAAAGGTATAATTGGTTTCATGGATTTTAAAATCTGATCCTCCCACAGCGGGGTTTTTCTTTGGTTTTGAGCGTTGATAGCCAAGGTTAAAAAGAGAGGCTAAAATTTCCGGACGATCATCAATCGGATAACCGGCACGCTCCCATTGCATTTTCATTTGCTTTAAAAACAAGGCCGTGTACAAGTAAGAATAATAATGGTCTTTGAACTGCACCAAGCGTTGTAGTCGCACGCTCATTGTATCGTTGATGTTGTTTTTATACGAACGGATGGAATCGTAATCGAGTAGGTGAGCATATTCCTTTCCGAGGTAATACACGCACGTTGAGTCTTTCAAGTAACGTTCAATCTTTTGTGCGGTACTTTCCTTGATCCCAGTTACACCATAGGATAGGTGATTTTCAAGCACCAATACCTTCAAAGGTCCGATATAATTTTTATACGATTCTCTGTTTGAGTTGAACAAGCGAATTTGTTCACCCACAAGGCAAGAAACAATCAATCTGGATTCAACACCTGTGATCCGTGCCGCTGAATCAATGTATTTTTTATCCTTTTGAACAGCAACTTTAAAGTCTTGCCACTCGGCTATGTTCATCCATTCGAACACGCTCAATCCTGTCGTTTTTTGACGTGAATTGCGCTTGGATCGCATTTCTGCAACGGCTGCACGGTATTTTTTGTTCTTTCTCAAGCGCAAGTCAACGGCATCAAGCATTTTTAACGCAATGCGTTCATCGTTGGTTTTCAACAAGGTACTTAAGATATACTCGGCATTTTTTGGGTGAAATTGATTGAGTACCATGATGCGGTTGAGTGCCTCATAGCGGTGTTGTTGCATCGAAACACTGTCCACCCGAAACGACTGGTTGTATTTGTTGTGCATGTCCTGGAAGTAGCGATTGTTTTCGTCAATCATTCCTTCGTTGTTGGTCCACTTGAATTTTACAGCAAGATAGGTAGCAGTCAGGAAAAATCCATATATGGCAAAGGCATAGAGGAAAACAGTGTATGGAATTTTAATCCATTTGCTTTTCAGGAATTTCAGCATGGGGTATAGCGGTAAAATTAGTGCTGCAAAAGTACTAAAGAAATGCTCACATCCACGTCATCAAGCGCTTGATCCATTTGAATCGTAACGGTGTATGCGGAGAATACTTCAAGGAAGGTTCAAAGTAATTGCTTTTTTGGAAAATGCTTTTTTCGTGCGAAAATGCCTTGAATCCAGCTTGCCCATGATAAGAACCCATTCCGCTGTCCCCAACACCACCAAAGGGCAAATGTGGATTTGCGATGTGCATAATGGCATCGTTCACGGCGCCGCCTCCAAATGAAATGGCTGCTAAAAGTTTGTTGCGTTCAGCGTTGTCGGTTGAAAACACATACAAGGACAAAGGTTTAGGCCGTTGTTTGACTAGCTGGATTGCTTCATCAAGGTTTGTAAATGCTAGAATCGGTAAAATGGGGCCGAATATTTCTTCCTGCATGATGGTGTCGTCAAACGAAACATCAGTGAGCAGCGTTGGTGAAATGTGGCGTTTTTCGCGGTCCATTTGCCCTCCATAGTATACCTTTTTAGCATCCAAAAGTCCAGTTAAACGATCAAAGTTTCGTTCGTTGATGATCTGAACATAGTTACCATTTTCAACGGAAAAATTAGAACGTTCAATTTCTTGAATCAATTTCTCGATGAAGGTGCTTTTGATGGCAGCATCCACCAAGATGTAATCGGGAGCAATGCACGTTTGTCCTGCATTGAGGTACTTGGCCCAAACCAAGCGACGAACAGTAACATCTAGGTTGCAGCTTGACGTCACAAATGCGGGACTTTTCCCTCCAAGTTCAAGCGTTACAGGCGTTAAATGCTTCGCAGCGGCTTGGTAAACGATTTTTCCGACAGGGATGCTACCGGTAAAAAAGATTTTGTCGTAGCGCTGATTCAAGAGTGCTGTCATTTCAGGAACCCCGCCTTCGATCACACGAAAAAAGCCAGGGTCGAAATTCGAATTGATGATTTCAGCCATTACAGCACTTGTTCTAGTAGGAAGTTCACTTGGTTTAAGCACGACCGTGCAACCCGCTGAAATGGCAGCTATTGCAGGTGAAAAACACAACTGATAGGGATAGTTCCACGCACCAATGATCAAAGAAACGCCCAAAGGTTCTGGTATGATGTAGGATTTACCCGGTAGGTTCACCACGTTTGTTCGAACGCGTTTTCTCTTGGACCAATGATTGATTTTTTTAATGGATTCGGCGATATCTGAATAAAGAATTGACATTTCGGTAGTGAAAAAATCAAATTCTGACTTACCGAAATCGAGGTAAATCGCCTCTGCCATTTTGGATTCATTTTGCTTCAAAATGACCTGCAATTTTTTCAGTTGAGCAATCCTGAACTGCGTATTTTTTGTGGTGTCAGTTTGGAAGAAATCCCGTTGTGCTTGAATTTCACTGTCGAATTGGATTGTGCTCATGGTTCACATGTTTATAGGTATAACACCTTCGATGGACTATTGTTTTTTATCCAAAGACCGTGCGTCGAAGAATTCGTCGTAGCGCGCATCAAGCGTCCCCATCCATCGGTCCCAGAATAAAAAATAGAGGCCGTAATTGCCGTCAAAAAACTTGTGGTGCATGTTGTGAGCGACAGAAGTATTGATCCATTTCCCAATCCAAGTGCGCTGAAACCCTTTAGGGTACAATTCATAACCGAGATGTCCGTAAACATTGTAGATAAATTGGATCAAGAAAAACAGAATAAAAGCTTCTCTTTGAACAGGTAAAGTAAATGCGATGAGTGGCAAGATAGCCGATTCGAGCACGCCTTCCAAGAAGTGAAACGAGTAGGAGGTGAGTGGTGTTGGATTCGTAGATTGGTGATGGACATGATGCACAAACTTGAAGATTTTAGGCAAGTGCATGAATCGATGCAACCAATAAAAGTAGGTATCGTGAATCAGCAGCATGATTGGAAAACTGAGAATGAACCAAAGGTATCCATAGGTTGAAGGCATCATGTACATCTTTGTTTTCTCGGGAAAAATAACGAAGATTAGCCCCGCCATAATGCCGAATAAAGCCATTGTTGATGCGGAATGTACGAATTCCATCACTTGACTTTTAACTTTTGGAAATAGAGGCTGGAGTTTATATTTCTGCCATTTCTTTCGAAAGAGCATGTAGAAAATCAAGAAAGTGAGACCAGCAACTAAAGCATAGCGGATGAAAATGTACTCAGTGACTTTCATCCAGATGTAAAGCAGTTTTTGCAGTGTCATTGTGCCATTTGTTCTTCCAACTTGGACTGCTCGCGAATGCGCGCATCGATGATGTCAGAATACCACAGCGCTTGTTTCTTACCACCTTCGATATAGGCTTGTTGAATCCATTTCTGAGCGCCGGGAAGATCTCCCAATACTTCACACGCCAAAGCGGCATTGAACGCTGCTTTCGCGCGAATTTTGGATTTGAATGTCGTTTCAAACACCTCGGACCAAGTTTTTAGTGCTCCATCCCAATCTTTGGCCAGTGCTTGGCGTTCACCACGCTCCATGTTACCTTTTTTGCCTTTGTACATGAGGCGGTCTTCCCAGAAATAAAGTGGGACAATGTTGTATGCGAACTCAACGCCTGTGTTGTAGCTTACATTCAAAAGCGCATCATTGCGTTTGATCAATTTTGCTAAGGCTTCGACAGGGTTAACAGATCGTTGTGTCCAATATTTCTTGAATTGAAAACGGTCTTCATATAGGATTTTTTGTTGCTTGGGATCATAAACCCGAAATCCAGCCTCAGCAGTTGCTGTTCCGCGAACCTCAACGGCAGTAGGGGTTCCGTTCAGCACCGCACCAACGGCGGCTTGCGCTGTAGCGCCGGGATTCAAGATGGAATAATCTGTATCGAAGTACTCAAGAACGAGAAGTGCTTCGACTTGCTGTGCCGAACAAATGCTGTCCACAATCTTCCAATCCAGTGGAGCTCCAAACCCAAGGCTCTTTCCGTCAGCAGCATTTAAGGTATGACCGCAGCGTACTGCATCAAAACGAGGCGTTTCGTTGGAGGCGCGCAGGTTCAGGGTCTCATTCAACCCCCTTAGACAATCCTCAGAAAGTTCCTTGTCGCGAACAGGTGTTTCACCACTCAATGAGGCCTCAAAACCAGTTGATGACGTGGGGATTGACCGATTCAGCATGGCAATTTTACGAATGCTTGTAGGAATCGTAATTTTTGCTGGACGGAGCACAGTCACTTGCATGTCGCGCGTTCCTGCACAGGAGGAAAGGAAAATAAAAGCAATGGAAAATCCAAAGAACCATGATGACCTTCTCAAGGAATGGCCAAAAGTAGGTGTAGATTGGCGAGTCATCATGCTTCTTTTTTTGTTCCTTATTTCTTCTTGTTTTTCATCTGTTCCATTTGCGCTTTTTGCATTTGCTCAAGGCGTTCTTGGAATTTCGATTTTTTCTTCACCTTACCATCCTTGGCAGATACATTGGCCTTTCGTTCGGCCATTTTTACCTTCAATTTTTCCTCGTCAACAAAGAATTGTTTGATGAGCAACATGATGATGATCGACACCAATGTAGAGATGAAATAGTAGTAGCTCAAACCTGCAGAATAGTTGTTGAAGAAGAAAATCATCATCACTGGGAACACATACATGATTACCTTCATGTTCGGCATTCCAGGTTGCTGCGGTTGCTGCATGTTTCCGCTGTTCATGTAGGTATATAGTAGGGTAGTACCTGCCATCAACAGAGTGAACAAACTTACGTGGTCCCCATATGGCCAAATATTTACTCCAAGGTTTAAAATCGAATCGTATGAAGACAAATCTTCCGCCCAAAGGAAAGGCTTTTGGCGCAATTCGAATGCAGAAGGGAAGAAGCGGAAAACGGCAAGAAGAATTGGCATCTGAATCAACATTGGAAGACAACCCGCCAACGGGCTAGCCCCTGATTCGCGGTAAAGTGTCATCATTTCCATTTGTTTTTTCATGGCATCCTCTTTCTCTGGATATTTCGCGTTGAGCTCGTCGATTTCTGGCTTCAAAATGCGCATTTTCGCAGACGAAACATACATCTTCCACTGAATTGGCATCAAGACAAATTTCAAGATGAGGGTCAACATAAGGATAGCAATACCTAAGCTCATTCCTGTAGAAGAGAGCATGTTGAAAAGTGGTTGTACCGCGTACAAGTTGATCCAACGGAAAAGTCCCCACCCGAAATTTAAAATATCGTCGTACCCTTGACCATAGGCTTTCAGGGTTTCGTAGTCATTCGGTCCGAAAAACCAATTCATTGAAATCGTTGTATTGTCAAGGTTTGAAACCTTCAATCCTGCCGTAGCCGTGTAATCCTTCAAGTGAGACCATTTCCATTTCTTGTCATCCTTTTCGTCGTATTGATGCACCTGAAATTTCGTATTGTTCTTTGTAAACCCATTCTCTGGACGGATAAATGAGGAGAAATAACTTTGTTTAAAACTGATCCAGTTGACATCGTCTTCGGCACGTTGGAAATCGCTTCCCATTTCCGTTAAATAGTCGAAATCTTCGTTTTTGTAATCGAAACAAATCGTAGAAACGCGACGTTGCTCACTGAATAAACGCTCCGTTTTGCGGTACGCTGTTTTCCAATTGAATGCATGGTCTTTAGACCCTTTAAGGCCTTCTAAATGGATGTTGTAGTCAAGGTCATAAGCATCCTTTTTCAGAATGTATTCCTGCTCTATGATTTTACCATCGCCTAGGTCCAACGCATACGTGATGGAGTTGTCCGTCAATTTCACCACTTCAAAATTGTACCCTGAGGTATAGTATTTTTGACCCTTCATGGAGAATACCAACTGATTTACAGCATCACCTTCAGAAAACAAGCGCAAAGGTTTTTTTACTTTTTTGCTAGATGTGTTGGCGTAATCAGAATAGCTTTCGAATTCCTTCAAATAGACTGCAGCGACCATTCCACCCTTGGAAGAGAAATCGATGATCAATTTATCGTTTTCCAAACGTGTCAATTCAGCCTTAACCTCTTTCTTTACAGAAGTTGATTTGGACGAATCCTTGGCATCCGACTTGCCGTCTTTTTTTGTCGATTTAACTTCTTTGTCTTTCTTTTTTGCTTCAGCCTCTTTCTTTTTTTGAAGCGCAATTTGTTTTTCTTGCTTCTTGATTTCGGCTTCTGACGGTTGATTGAAGATGGAGAATACAGAGAGGATAACTCCGATAATAATCAAACCGATGGTGGTGTTTCTATCCATTTTTTAAAGTGTATTGTAATCAATTGCTGCTTTGATAAAGGCAACGAATAGGGGGTGTGGATTGGCCACGGTACTTTTATATTCAGGGTGGAATTGTGCGCCGACAAACCAAGGATGTTCTTTGATTTCGACAATTTCCACCAAGCCTGTTTCGGGATTTTTTCCAACTGGGATGAGTCCTGCAGCTTCAAATTCCTTCAAATAGTCATTGTTAAATTCATAGCGGTGTCGGTGGCGCTCCGATATTTTTTCAGTGTTGTATGCCGCAAAAGCTTTCGATCCTGGCTTCAATTGACAACGGTAGGCACCCAAACGCATGGTTCCACCCATGTTCGAAATGCTTTTCTGTTCCTCCATCATGCTAATTACAGGATACTTGCTGTCTTCAGCTATTTCAGTTGTATGGGCGTCTGAATAACCAAGCACGTGACGTGCGAATTCAATCACGGCACATTGCATCCCAAGGCAAATCCCAAAGAACGGTACCTTGTTTTCACGGGCATAGCGCACTGCTTCAATTTTACCTGAAATACCTCTTGATCCAAATCCAGGAGCGACAAGTATACCGTCCAAACCTTTCAATTCATCTTCGATGTTGGTGCTGTTCAGTTTTTCAGAATGAATCCATTTCACATTTACACGTGCTTCATTCGAAACTCCAGCATGAATAAATGCTTCACTGATTGACTTGTACGAATCTTTCAATTCCACATATTTTCCAACCAATCCAATGGTAACTTCGCGTTTTGGATTTTTCAATCGCTCCAAGAAATTTTTCCAATTCTCAAGGTTAGGGCTAGACTTCGATGAAAGACCTAATTTCTCAAGTACTACTTTATCCAATTCTTCAGCCTGCATTAAAAGCGGAACATCATAGATGGATGCTGCATCACGCGATTCAATCACAGCGTTCATGCTCACGTTACAGAATTTGGCAATTTTCTTACGCAAAGATAAATCGAGTTCATGTTCTGTTCTGCAACAAAGGATATCGGGTTGAACTCCAAGTTCCAACAACTGTTTCACACTGTGCTGGGTAGGTTTTGTCTTTAATTCACCTGCTGCAGCCAAATAAGGCACCAATGTCAAGTGAACGACAATGCAATCATTTTCAAACTCCCACATCATTTGGCGAACAGCCTCTACATAGGGAAGAGATTCGATGTCACCAACGGTCCCACCAATCTCTGTAATCACGATGTCGTACTGCCCGTTTTTACCTAGCAATTGGATTCTGTCTTTTATTTCATCCGTAATGTGAGGAATCACTTGGACCGTTTTCCCTAAAAACTCACCCTTGCGTTCCTTTTCAATGACGGATTGATAAATCCGTCCTGTGGTAACGTTGTTGGCTTGGGAAGTTGGGACATTCAAGAAACGCTCGTAGTGCCCGAGGTCCAAATCTGTTTCAGCACCGTCATCAGTCACGAAACACTCCCCATGTTCATAAGGGTTCAATGTCCCTGGATCGATGTTGATGTAGGGATCTAATTTCTGGATGGTCGCCGTATACCCGCGTGCTTGAAGCAATTTCGCCAACGAAGCCGAAATGATTCCTTTACCCAAAGAAGATGTCACCCCTCCGGTGACAAACACGTATTTTGTGGAATTTGACATGTACTATTTGAAATGCAAC
Organism: Bacteroidota bacterium; assembly: GCA_039798485.1. Taxonomy (GTDB): domain Bacteria; phylum Bacteroidota; class Bacteroidia; order Flavobacteriales_D; family Crocinitomicaceae; genus M0103. The sequence goes on along the minus strand of JBDKGB010000211.1, from coordinate 1,019 downwards.
TACGGGAAACAAAGTTAGTACAATACTCAGAAACGGATAGGGGGATTTTCAACGAGTAATGAAATGATATCAACAAAAAGCACTGACTTCGTGTTTAGTTGGACCAAACATCACGCACACCACCTTGCAAATAGAGTTTTGATTTGCGTACCTCTGATTTTTCAAAGGTTGGACAACCATCTTGATCCAGCATCGGGTAGTGTGGCGTGTTACGTGGAAAGCATTTTGGCAGGAGGATTAAATCATGCATCAGTCTGTTTTGAAACGCATGTCGAATGTGTTCACTGTCAATCCCAATTCTTCCATACACGTTGGAAACATAAGGCATTTTCTGTGTGACACCCATATATAGAATTCCATGACTTGTTTTTCCGTAAGGTAAATCTTCCAATAATCGAAATCCTGATGGGCATTTACGCATTGGGATTTTTTGCCATAGTGAATTGGCCGTTTCACCGGTCCAAATGTTTAATCCTACGGTGAATTTCGTCCATTGATGGCGGTAGGTCAGTGCCAAGTGTCCTGTCCTGAAGCGATCTTTTCCTTGTCCACCAAAGACATCATTTTCCAAAAGAAGGCTGAATGATTTGACATGAAGCGCCCAGCCGCCTGAACGCTGAGAGGTTTTAGCATTGTCATGGTACCAAAAGTAGTTATATCCTAATCCGTAGGCATAAGTGGTGTTGTGGAGCAATGCATCATATTGAAAATCCACCGTATTGTTTCGTTTTCCACCTAAAAGTACGAGTCCAATAGCTGTTCGAGATTCCCAAAATTTTGTTCGTTTACCGTATCCAAATAGATTGAAATTTGCGAAATTAGAAACGTTTAATTGAATAAAAGAATAGTTGAAATGCCCAGAAATGGTGAGTCCGATGCGTGTTGAGTGTGTGCCAACTGTTGCGGTCAATCCGAGCATTGTGCCTAACGAAAATTGATTCCAATTTTGGCCAAATGAACCAAATGACAGAAAGAAAAGACAAGAAAGTAGGAATTTTTTCATTGAAATAAATTTATAC
>JBDKGB010000210.1:0-6637 GCA_039798485.1 Bacteroidota bacterium | reverse complement strand
CCAACAAGACAACGCATCAAGTCAAGTTGAAATTGGTTGGATCTGAGCTTTCATTGTCTGCTGAAGACATTGATTTTGCCAATGAATCCAACGAGCGATTGACGTGTAACTACAACGGCGACGACATGGAAATTGGTTTCAACTCACGTTTCCTTATGGAAATGCTCAATAGTTTGGAGACTGCAGAAGTACGTCTAGAAATGAGTGAGCCAAGCCGAGCTGGATTGTTAATGCCAGCACACAAAGACAACGAACATGAGGACATCCTGATGCTTGTGATGCCGGTGATGCTCAATCGTTAAGATTCAACGCTGTTCCTTTCACTTTCGATGGGAATCTAAACCTCTTGATTATGCGTCTGTTCTATCATAATCAGATTTTGCTTCTTCTCCTCGTCGCACTGATGAGCGCTTGTGGCTTGCGGTACACTCCCCCTGAAACTCCCGAAGCCTTTGAACTCCGTCGAAAGAAAGCCGTTGAGACGTACATTCAAAATAGTACCAAAAATCAAGGATTGACCTATGAATCCATAGGTTTTGGCAAAACACAAATTGTGAAGCCAAACTCCTATAGAACCTTAGATTCTTTGTACGCCATTAAATACAAAAATGAATTAAAAGGAATCAGCGCAGACCCTGTCCTCGAAGAGCAAATTGGAAACCAGCGAATTATTGCTCGAAACGACACCAACCGCGTGATTTACATTGAGGACCATGTGTTTGCACTCAGCTCTGATACAACTACCGAGGTATATGCTGCTAACTTCCAAGTGACTTCTGAAGTTGCTGTAACCGACATGATTATTCGTGAAAGCACCTTTTTGCCCAAGCGCGATGCTGAACGCTACAAAGAGTACCTTTTCAACGAATCGTTTTTAAATCCAGGTCAAGAGATTGGTACTGCCGAACAAAAATTCTACGCCATGTTCACGACTCATTTCAATGAGCTATCCAAGGACCAACGCGACATTGAAGTGAGACACATGCTACTCATCATGCAGATTGCACAAAAGCGCGCTTCCCTGGGCCCTGAAGGAATTTTAAAAACACTCGCGGTAATGGACATATTTGGCACCACGAACGTTTCCGATTTTATAAATGCCAACCAAAAATTTACCACGAGTAACTTTCAGTTTTTAAGGGGTTCGACTGATCCAACCAGCGAATTCACTGGCTACACCTTTGTGCTTACCATTGAGCCAATGCCGGGAAATGGCTCCATCACAGCTTACAGCATGGCATTTGACCAATATTACCATGTCATCCGCAAGGAAAAACTCTATTAAATTCTCAGTCTCCAGCATCCATTCGATAAGCAATGACTGATGTTTCCAAGAGATGTTCCTCTCAGCCATGGCATGGCAATGACATGTTCATTTTTTGCCCACTTGGACAGAGAATCCTTTAGAACCAATTGCACTGTGTGTTCACCACATGTCAATCGCACTGCAGCCTTTTCACGATAAGCCTCAATTTTCAACCCATCGATACGAACTTTCCATGAATGTTGATTCAGGTTACAATACCTCACCTCCCCTGAATGAATCTTCAGGTAATTTCCAAGCAATTTTTCAACCTTGAAAAAATCCTTCTTTTTTGCCTGGTAAAAACAAAAGACATGTCCATTCAAGCGCACAGCCATGACCGCCATTTTGGCATTAAACACAATGATCTCATTTCGATTGATGTTCTCAAAACGCTGAAAAACGATCCCAATGAGTATTCCCAATCCTGCAACTGTTGAGATCCAAAATCCTCTTGTGCCCATCCTAAAATAAAAGAGCAAGGGAAACAAGATTCCCAAGGTCAATACCGTCCAAATTCCAGGCGTAAAACCATAGGCAACAGCGCCAGGCAAGGCCTCTACCCATTGTATGAACCAGAGCGAAACACCTACGACAAGCATAAGTCCAACGCCCACCCACTTCGCTACAAATCCCCACCAAGAAACAGAAAAAATGAGCAAGCCACCTCCCAAAATTAAACCCGAACTTGCCATCAATCCAATGTTCGTGAGTACGAAATAATTGGGAAACTGGTTAAAATAATGCAAGGACAAAGGCGTCGTCATCACCTGAGCTGCCAAGCCAATTGCCGTTCCTTGCCATACCTTTCGAAGCACGGGTTGTTGAATAGTCCAAAAGGACTCTATCTTTTCGTAGAACAAAAAAATACCCAGCATTGCCAGAAATGACAACTGAAAACCAATATCAAATACAGTCAATGGATTCCATAAAACGAGTATGAATGCCGTGAATAGCAAGGTATTCAATGGGTCATAATTTTTACCCCAGAGTTGTGCAATCGACATTACCGTAAACATAATTACCGCCCGCAAAACAGAAGGAGAAAGCCCCGTAATCGACGCATACCACCACATAATACCAATCAAAAAGATGACAGCAACTTTTCGCGAAAACACATTGGAGAACAACGCCAAAACTACCATGAGAATCTCCATGATTATGCTAATGTGCAAGCCAGAAACCGCCAATACATGTAAGGCTCCTGTGTTGGTAAAACTGTCGCGAATTGCTTTATCCAACAGGGAATTGTCACCTAGAATGAGCGCTAAAGATATCGCTAACTCTGCGCCTGACAAATGTGCCGTTAAGGCTGATTTCAAATAGTTGCGTGAGGCATCCAACCACTTGGTGATGAAGGACGGTTGCACTTTGTCAAGAAGCGACAATTCTCCTCTTGACACAAATGCCATCTTCCTGATTCCCTGTCGATTCCAAAACATCTCTGCATTAAATTCTCCAGGATTTCCTTCATTTCGAATCGTTGTCAATTTAGATGATAGTGCAATTTGATCCCCCACTTGCGCTAAAATTTCATCTTTATGGATGAGGAGCAAGACTTTTTCTGAGTTCAGATCGTGTATTTTTTCGCCACGATGCTGTTGAAGTTCACCGATGGCCTTGTTCCAATCACCTTTACCTGCTTTCGACTCACAAATCCGAACAACGCATACGTCTCCAGGTTGATACAAACGGCTAAATGCATCCTCTTTATAATTTGGCAAGCGCTCCAGCATGAGTAAACTTCCGACAGCGCAAAATGACAAACAGGAGAGCAAAAGAAAAACCCATCCTTTTACCCCAAAAACAAACAAAACAAATGCAAGTAAAATAAAAGAAACTGCTGTGATCAGCACCAATACTGATTCATCTCGAAACACAAATGCCATGATTAACCCAACGAGAAATGACAAGGTAATGAGGACAAAAGGTCGTTGATAAAACGGCATCGCAATCGTGGTTTCAGATAATTTTATCTAAAAGTTAAGGTTTTTATCCGACAAATCAAATGGATTCAACCACAAATCGTTGGTGTTTTCCACCTCTTATTCGCTTCAAATTCGCTACATTTGTGGCAATTCAAAGATTCAAGATGATCAACATTACACTTCCTGATGGATCCGTCAGACAGGTAGAGGCCGGAACAAGTTCAATGGACATTGCGAAAAGCATTTCCGAAGGTTTAGCAAGAAATGTCCTTGCGGCAAAAATCAACGGCGATGTCGTCGATGCTTCTCGTCCAATAACTACAGACAGTTCATTGCAATTGCTCACGTGGAACGATCAAGAAGGGAAATCAACCATGTGGCACTCTTCTGCTCACTTGATGGCCGAGGCCCTTGAATCTTTGTTTCCAGGAATCAAGTTGGCCATTGGGCCGCCTGTAACGAATGGTTTCTACTATGACATCGACTTTATGGAGCATTCCATTTCTGAAAAAGATTTGGAGCGCATTGAGGCGAAGATGAAGGAATTGGCCAAAGAGAAAAATGAATTCCTTCGTAAAGAGGTTTCCAAAGCAGATGCAATCGCCTACTTCACAGAAAAAGCCGATCCCTACAAATTGGAATTGATTGAAAACCTGGAGGATGGCAGCATCACGTTCTATACGCAAGGAAATTTCACTGACCTTTGCCGCGGACCACATATCCCAGATACGGGCTTCATCAAAGCCGTAAAGCTTACTGCCATTGCTGGAGCATACTGGAAAGGGGACGAAAAAAACAAAATGCTGACCCGCATTTATGGCATCACCTTCCCGAAAGCTTCGGAATTGACGGAATACCTCGAAAAAGTTGAAGAGGCGAAACGCCGTGACCACAGAAAATTGGGTAAAGAGCTGGAATTGTTCACGTTTTCTCAAAAAGTAGGACAAGGTCTTCCATTGTGGTTGCCGAAAGGAGCTGCTTTGCGTGAGCGCTTGGAGAATTTCTTAAAGAAAGCACAACGCAAAGCAGGCTATGATCAAGTCATCACCCCTCACATTGGAAACAAAGAATTGTATGTGACATCAGGACACTATGCGAAATACGGGGCAGATTCTTTCCAACCGATTCGCACACCGGATCCAAATGAAGAGTTCTATTTGAAGCCGATGAACTGTCCGCACCACTGTGAGATTTTCAAGTCGAAGCCGCGTTCATACAAAGATTTACCAGCACGTTTCGCAGAATTCGGCACAGTATACCGCTATGAACAATCCGGCGAATTGCATGGATTGACACGTGTGCGTGGATTTACACAAGATGATGCACACATCTTCTGTTCGCAAGACCAGGTAAAAGATGAATTCAAGAATGTGATTGACATCGTATTGTACGTCTTGAAGACCTTGGATTTCGAGAACTTTAAAGCACAAATTTCCTTGCGTGACCCAGCAAATCCAACCAAGTACATTGGAAGTGATGAAAACTGGGAGAAAGCAGAAAGCGCGATCATCGAGGCTGCCGCAGAGAAAAATCTACCTACGGTAGTTGCCTACGGAGAGGCTGCATTCTATGGTCCGAAGTTGGACTTCATGGTGCAAGATGCCTTAGGACGTGAGTGGCAGTTGGGTACCATTCAGGTAGATTACAACCTTCCTGAGCGATTTGAATTGGAATATACCGGTGCAGACAACCAGAAGCACCGACCGGTAATGATTCACCGTGCGCCGTTTGGTTCGATGGAACGCTTCATTGCTGTTTTGCTCGAGCACTGCGCTGGAGACTTCCCACTGTGGCTTGCTACTGAACAGTTTGCGATCTTACCGATTTCAGAGAAATACAATGACTATGCAGAAAAAATTTCAGAAGTCTTAAATATTTCCGATATTCGCGGGCTTGTTGACGACCGAAATGAAAAGATTGGGAAGAAAATCCGTGATGCGGAGTTGAATAAAATCCCTTTCATGCTGATCGTTGGAGAGAAAGAAGCCGAGAACAACGAGGTTTCCGTTCGCCAGCGTGGCACAGGAGATTTGGGATCCATGAGCATTGCCGATTTCTCGAAATTGGTACAAAAGACAATTGAAGATGAACTTTCATCGAAAGCATAAATAACTGAATGAGAAAAAACACGAGAAAACCGTTCGTAAGAAGAGAAGAAAAAGAAGAGCACAAGATCAACGAGAAGATCGATGCACGTGAAGTGCGTTTGGTTTTTGAAGGGTCTGAGCCACAGGTCGTTTCTACATCGGAAGCTTTGAAAATGGCGGAAGAACAAGAACTTGACCTTGTTGAAATTTCACCAAATGCGGTGCCGCCTGTGTGTAAAATCATGGACTACCGCAAATTCCTTTACAACCAAAAACGGAAGCAAAAGGAGCTCAAAGCGAAGCAAAGTAAAGTCGTATTGAAAGAGGTTCGATTTGGACCAAATACCGACGACCATGACTTCAACTTCAAATTGGCCCATGCGCGAAAATTCTTGGAAGAAGGAAACAAAGTGAAAGCCTATGTATTCTTCCGTGGAAGAACGATTGTGTTTAAAGACAGAGGAGAGATTTTGTTGTTGAAATTCGCCCAAGAACTGGCTGACATCGGTGCTGTTGAGCAGTTACCTAAGTTGGAAGGAAAGCGAATGATCATCATGATCAACCCGAAAAAGAAGTAATGTACTTCAATGAAAATAGCTATACAGAAATAACATAAAAACGAAGAGAGATGCCTAAAATGAAAACTAAATCCAGTGCAAAGAAGCGATTCACCATCACTGGAAGCGGTAAAATCAAAAGAAAGCATGCGTTCAAAAGTCACATCTTGACAAAGAAGTCGACAAAACGCAAGCGTAATTTGACAGCAGCAGGTTTGGTTCATGAATCAGACGTGTCAAATGTTAAATTGCAATTGTGCATGTAATACATGCATCGGTTTAAAAATTGTTTAACCCGGTAACGAGTACCTAAGTTTCCTGTGACAATGGAACACTCCTTATCAAAAAACTAGAAATTATGCCTAGATCAGTAAATCACGTTGCATCAAGAGCTCGTAGAAAGAACTTGATGAAATTGGCCAAAGGGTACTTTGGTCGCAGAAAAAATGTCTGGACAGTCGCAAAAAATGCGGTTGAAAAAGGACTCAACTACGCCTACGAAGGTCGTAAGCAAAAGAAAAGAAGCTTCCGTTCACTATGGATTCAGCGTATCAACGCTGGAGCTCGTCAGTACGGAATGAGTTATTCTCAATTCATCGGAGCTGTTCACAAAAGTGGAATCGAATTGAACCGTAAGGCGCTTGCAGATTTGGCTTTGAACCACCCTGAAGCATTCAAGGCGGTTGTAGACGCAGTTAAGAAATAAATCAGTTACCCTCTGTATAGCACAAATCCCAGCCGAAAGGTTGGGATTTTTTTTGT
>JBDKGB010000209.1:0-9269 GCA_039798485.1 Bacteroidota bacterium | reverse complement strand
AGCGCATGTCCCACACTTGGTGCATTGAACAAGTAAGAACCAGACACGGAGGAGCTCACCCCCATATTTCGGAGTATGAATGAAACTTCGCCATTTACCCCGCCATCAACATGGATGGATTTGGAAGGATATCGACTGCGAAACTGACGAATCTTTGTGAAATTAATGCGGTCGAAAACTCCCCCACTTTGACCTGGGATGGTTGCCATGATTAAGATAAAATCAAAATGGTGAAACTGATCAAAAACCTCAATCGACGTTGGCGTAATGATGGCCAATCCTTTTTTACCAGTAATGTCTTCGGGAAGTGTTAGTCCATTGGGAAGATCTTCAAACTGGAAAGTAACATACTCCACAGGATGCTTTCTGAGCAAGTCGAAATACTTTTCAGGTTCAGCAGTGATGATGTGCAAATCAATGGGTATAGAACACCACGTACGAATAGCTGCAATGTCTTCAAATACAGTAACATCATCGTTGCAATCCACATGAAGCATGTCCACTTGGTGGGCTTCAAGATCGCGAATCACTTCCTCCAAAGGGCGTTTTTTATCGCTATATATTGATGCAGATATCTTCATTTAGTCGTTGATCACGTATTGAGGTTTGAATCGGTCGTCGCACACAACGAGTCGACATCCCTTTTTATTCTTGAAAACGGTCGTATCCAATTGCTGGCGAAGCTGAATCAACAGTTTCATTTCAATAAAGACCAAATCTTGACTTTTATCTTGCTCTGAGGCGATGAGTTGAACATCGTACTTGCCCTTTCGGTTTACCAGTCGAATATTCTGCTCTGACTGACCAACAAGGTTGTTTTCTTTCCAAAATTTACCCAGATCTTGCGCCAACGCTTCATCATTGCGGTCCACGAAATAAACATTGAGGTTTTTGCCTTCTAATTTATTTCCGTAGCCACCTGAACAAGCTGAAAGAACGGAAACAAGACAAAGTCCGAAAAAGAAACGATTCATTGCACGCAAATTGGTCCCCAAAGATACACATTCCCTTTTGGATTAAGGTATTTGTGTATTTTTGATACATGACAAATATTTCACTTTCCAATGCAGTATTTACGGGCTATAATGGAAGAAAAAGTCCCTTTGACCTCGAGATTCCGGATTCATTCAATGGCAAACTTGTTATTTTTTGCCACGGATTTATGGGCTATAAAGATTGGGGTTGTTGGAATTTGGTGGGAAAACATTTTGTGAATCTGGGCTTTGGGTTCTGTAAATACAACGTTAGTCACAACGGTGGAACGGTTGAAAACCCCATCGATTTCTCAGATTTAAAGGCCTTTTCAGAAAACACCTATTCTTGAGAAGTTGAAGATTTGACCTGTTTATTGAAGACGTTGCAAACACACATTACCATCCCCTACGACATTTATTTAATAGGCCATTCGCGAGGTGGTGGAACGGTACTTCTTTCAGGCCAACATGAGGGTGTAAAGGCCATTGCAACTTGGGCAGCCATCTCATCGATTGGCATTCGATTTCCTGAAGGAATTGAATTGGCACGATGGAAAAATGAGGGTGTTCGTTTCGTTAAAAATGGCCGAACACATCAAGAAATGCCCATGAACTATGGGTTATATGAAGATTATTTGGTCCATGCAGCACAATTGGATATTCAAGCTGCCTGCGAACAAATGACATGTCCAACATTGTTAATTCATGGTGATCAAGATACTTCTGTTTCCCTACCTGAAGGTGAAGCACTTTCTGATTGGCTTAACAGCGAATTGGTGGTCATCAAAGGTGCCGATCATACATTTTGTTCAGCTCAGCCATGGAAAAATTCTGAGATGCCCAATGAATTGTTGGAAGTATGTGAACTCACCGCAGACTTCTTTCTAACGCACTAAAGATTATGAAAGGAATCTCTTTTTCTCAGATTCTTTGGGAATTAAACAATATCCTTTATTGATTAAATGCCTGCGTTTGGCGATAAATTGATACACGGAATTGGTTAATCCAAGTGGTAAAAAGCGAAACAGTCGAACCATCCGGTATGGAAACTTAAGATACCGTGCAATTTCAAAAACCGCTGCAGATTCGGCATATAGTTGTCCTTTCGAAAAAAAGTAAACCGTAGAAAGATCTAGTTTTTGATTTTTTTCATCAAAAAAAGTCTGAGCAAATGAAGATTGAAGCGCGGCGAAATGAATCACTGCATCCCTCTCCCTGTTCAGAATCAATTGAACGGTGCGGTTGCAAAAACCACAATCCCCATCAAAAAACACGATTTCACATTGCTCCAAATTCATCGCCTAAAAGTACGAAAAGCAAAAGTAGAACCGCCGCACTATTCGACCGCGAATTACTATATTTGTTGCACTAAAATTAGGCAATGAAAAATATAGCAGTTATTGGTGCTGGAACAATGGGAAATGGTATTGCACATGTCTTTGCACAGTTCGGACATCGCGTATCGTTGATCGATATTTCACAAGCATCTTTGGATAAAGGAATCGCAACAATCACGAAAAATCTTGATCGTCAAGTAGCAAAGGAAGCCATTACAGAGGCGGATAAAGCCGCAACACTTTCAAATCTAAGCACATTCACTTCGGTAGAAGATGGTGTGAAGGGTGTGGATTTGGTTGTCGAGGCTGCCACTGAGAATATTGATTTGAAACTGAAGATTTTTGCGAATCTAGATGCCATCACTGAAAGTCATGTGATTTTGGCCACCAATACGTCTTCCATTTCAATCACGAAGATCGCTTCTGTGACTAGCCGACCAGATAAGGTAATTGGGATGCACTTCATGAATCCTGTGCCGGTGATGAAACTTGTAGAGATCATTCGTGGGTATTCCACTTCGGATGAAGTGACACAAACGATTATGGACATGTCACGCAAGTTGTCGAAGGTTCCTGTAGAAGTGAATGACTACCCAGGATTTGTTGCGAACCGGATTTTAATGCCAATGATCAACGAGGCCATTTACACACTTTTTGAAGGCGTAGCTGGTGTTGAAGAAATCGATACCGTCATGAAATTAGGGATGGCCCACCCAATGGGACCATTGCAATTGGCGGATTTCATTGGTTTGGACGTATGTTTGGCGATCCTTGAAGTACTCCACGAGGGCTTTGGAAATCCGAAATACGCACCGTGTCCGCTATTGGTAAATATGGTGACCGCAGGAAAAAAGGGCGTGAAAAGTGGCGAAGGGTTCTATTCTTGGACTCACGGAACAAAAGAGTTGATTGTCGCGAACAACTTCAAGAAATAGGATTAAATCCAAAAGAAAAAGGTCTGCTTCGGCGGACTTTTTTTTACTCTAAACGGTTTCTACAGGTAGAAAACGATGAATTCTCAATACCCTTTTTGTGGATCGTTCACAAACAGTTGGCGCATCACACGGCCATTGCTCACTGGGAAATCAAACCCAAGCAACTCGGCAATTGTTGCGCTGATGTCAATTTGCTCATAGGCCGTATTCAAGGTGACATTTGTTTTGAAATCAGGCCCTAGTGCTACCAAATAAATCGAGCGGCAGCCTTCACACTTATCTCCATGACTTACGAATCCATCTTTGTGCCCATCGGGATGACGTCCATGATCGTTGGTAATGAACAAAGTCGTTTTGTCCTTGTAAATGGGATCATTTTGAATAAAGTTCCATAGGTTCAATGCCAAATTGTCTGTACGTTTCAAGGCTTCAAGGTACTCTTTCCACTGGTGTTGATGCCCGCGAACATCGCATTCCAACAGGTTCATCAAAGTCAACTTCGGATGGTAGGTTGAAAAAATGGTTTGTGCATCACGCCAGGTGTAAGCATCGTTGGTGTAGCCAATTCCCTTTCCATCGGTCCCACAAAACTGTGATGGACAATTTTTCCCTCTCCACGCTTTATCTTTTGTATTCGCCAAAATATTGAGTTTCCCCTTGCTCGCAATGACATATGCCTGTGTTGAATCCAATCCTTTTTGTTGGAGAAAATACTGAAATACCGAAGGATTCTTAGGCAATTCCAATCCTGTATTGTTGATTTTTTGGTAAACACCAGTGCATATCGCCGTATGACCTGCATTGGTGTAGGTTGGTCCGTTGTTTCTGAATTTAGGCACAAGTACACCTTGAGGAGCAAGTACATTGGCCAAGTTCGGAATGTACTGGTGCGTAGAATCACCGAATGTTTCTGTAATTCTCGGTCCATCGATCACCAACACAATGACATATTCTGTTTTGTATTTTGGATCTTTCGGTGTTTCTGCTGTTTGATTGAACGAAAGCACTAAGAGCACTGCTGGCAAGACAAGTGCAATCCACCATTTTTTATTTAGGGAAAATCGTTTCATCATGGGAATTTTGGAAATTTCGAAAAATCTCGTTTGCGCTTTTCCAAGAACGCATTTCTACCTTCAACAGCTTCTTCTGTCATGTAGGCCAAACGCGTAGCTTCACCAGCAAAAACCTGTTGTCCTATCAGTCCATCATCGATCAGGTTGAAAGAGAACTTAAGCATTTTAATGGCTGTTGGACTTTTAGTAAGAATTTCCTGTGCCCATTCGAAAGCGGTTTGTTCCAATTCATCGTGAGGAACTGCCGCATTGACCATACCCATCTCAAAGGCTTCTTGCGCCGAGTAGTTTCGACCTAAAAAGAAAATTTCTCGCGCACGTTTTTGTCCAACTTGACGGGCTAAATATGCGGATCCAAATCCACCGTCAAAACTAGCAACATCGGCATCCGTCTGCTTGAAGATGGCATGTTCTTTACTGGCAATGGTCATGTCGCAAACTACATGTAAGCTATGTCCACCACCTACTGCCCAACCGGGCACAACGGCAATTACCACTTTATTCATGAACCGAATCTGGCGCTGAACATCCAAGATATTGAAGCGATTTACACCGTCTTCACCTTTGTATCCTGTTGTTGAGCGCACACGCTGATCTCCTCCGGAGCAAAAAGCCCATACCCCATCTTTCGGCGCAGGACCTTCCGCTGAAATCAATACCACACCAATTTCTTGGTCTTCGTGGGCAATGATTAGGGCTTCAAGCAATTCAGAAACCGTTTTAGGGCGAAATGCATTTCTACATTCAGGACGATTAAATGCGATTCGTGCTACACCATCCGCTTTGCGAAAGGTAATGTCTTCATACATTTTGATTGTCTCCCAATTCGGCTGTTCCATCTCATTCATTTTAGACAAAAGTACTGAATGATTTCCTATTATTGGGACCTTCGTTGATTACTGACCAACAAAGGTATAGCGAATATAACCGCTTTGAGATGCACTTGCTGCACTGGAGAAATTGAATCTGGACTTGCGCGCATACTCCGTCGCATAGCGCACCAAGCATCCGTCTGTTGAACTTTTTGCTGCATCAACACGTGCTTCAATGACATCGCCATTTTGGTTTACCTTAATGTAAATCAGCACTGAACCAGATGATTCACAGAGGTAACTTGGCTTACGGATCCACCATTCGTTGTTTTGATGCGGGTTTCTTCCATCCAACTGCCATTCAGCAGCGACAGAGCCTTTTACCGCAACATCTCCACTGTTTGAGTTGTTATCCGGATTGTTTGCTTTCGCAGCATTCGCCCTGTCCTTCTTACGTTGATCGATTTCTTGCTGAATTTTCTGACGTTCCTTTGCTCCACCGGCCTCGTCAAACATTCTTCGCTCCTCATCGCGCACCGATTTTTCAATGTCTCCAGCAGATTTGTTCGCGTACCATTTCTCATCCGACTGACGACGCTTGTCATTCACATCACGTGCAACATTTGACATATCTCCTGAATAATCACTTGGAATCAATATGTTATCTGGATTCAGCTCAACCTCTTCTTTCGGTATGTCAATGTAAGATCCATCTGTGAATGGCTCGATGGCTTCAAATTTTGTGTACGATTCCATCTCAAGGTACATGAATAGCCCAACATACGCAGCAACTGTTGCGATGAGACCGTATTTGAAACGATCTAGGAGATCAAAGAATCTATTCATTACCATGGGCCGGTGTCAGTATGCGGTTTTCCGAAATTAAGAAATAATGTACATCGTTGTCGTTCATTAGAATAAAAAATTCATCAACCCTTTGGGTAATTCGGCGGTACCTTATTGGAACAATTTCCTTACCCTTATTTGAAAAGATCCCGAATAAATCCCCATCGGAAACCAGCAACAAGTCATTTGTTAAACGCGAAACTTCATTGTATTTAACAGGCATTAGAAAAACTCCTTTTGCATCAATGACACCTTGCTTTCCTGCAATTTCAACAATGGCAATGCCACCTTGAAAACTTTCGGCATAATCGTATGCTGGCTCAATCAATACCTTTCCTGTCAAATCTTTATACCCCCAAAGCGTGCCTTTTGAAAACGCGGTTAGCGCCTTGATCGAACCAATCTGTGTCTGATTAAAACCCAGGATGGTTTTTCCTTGTTCGTTAATTGCACCAAATTTACCTTCTTTCATCACCACGGCATAACCAGACTTATAGGCTCCTATTTTCGTGCAATTTGGAAAATACTGGTATTTCAATTCAATGACAACCTTTCCTATTCCGTCAACGTAACCCAGTTTATCGTCCAAAGTCACCAATGCTCGATTCGACGACAATTCACCAATGACATCGTAGGTCGCAGGAATAACAACGGAACAGTTTTTTCGCATCAACCCAAACAACTCACCTTCTTCAAAAACCAGCAACGAATCATTGAAAAATTTTATTGATGTCTTGCAAGGCATCACAACAAAGTCACCTTGTTCATTGATATAAGCCTGTTTTCCATCAACTTCTACTTTTGCCATCCCCTTTGAAAACGGATAAGCATCTGTATATTGAAATGGGATTTTTAGAACACCTTCTTTATCAACATATCCATACATGGAATCTTTTGCCACCAAAAACAAACCACTTGATAGCCCTTGAATGTCCGAATAGATTGGCTTTAAGATGAAATTTCCAATGCGGTCAATCACACCATACAATCCATTTTCTTGCACAATCGCACGTCCACCTTCAAAATCGCTTGCAGATTCAAACCGAAAAGGAATCACTACACTTCCTAATTTGTCTACATAACCATAGCGTTCTTCCTTAACAGCAGTGGCCAATCCTTCATAAAAGAAGCCCAACTGATCAAACTGAGGTGCGATCTTCTCGACGCCCATGCGATCCATGAATCCGTAATTCCCGCTGCAATTGAATGGGAAAAGGCTAGTATTCAGCAACTCTTGTTCTAATTCGAGTGTATTTAAAAATGGATAGTCTGGGAAATCAACTTTAAACTGTGCCAATCGCTGCTCAGTGAAATCGATCATGTACAACTGATAAATTTTCTTCCAGGCATCTGTGAGATTCTGGTTTCCAGCGTTATTTTCAACAAAATACACGAAATCATTAAGCGTTTTTGATCGTGTACTCAATGAATAAACACTATCCTGAGCGATTGGGGCATATGGATTTTCGGGACAACACAACAAAAACATTTGGTAGGATGCCAATGAATGATCTGCCGTAACTTCTTGGTATTTGGCCAAATAATATTCCTCCAATGCCTGTTCAGAAAAAACGCTTCCTGTGTAATTATCTCGATAGCCCTCGAAGGCCGCAGAACTACCTATTGCTTTTGCATCTTCATACGCCAAAGAATCACGACGGTACCTTGCCAATTCCATTTCACTTGCTGTAGCATGGTTGTCCATAAAGCCTTGATATGCCAAGGCTGTATGCTGAGATTCGGCAACTTTAAAAAATTCAGTTGAAATCTTCTGTCTTAATTCATCCATCGCTTTTTCAGAGAAACCAAAGACATTCAATTTCAACAACTGTTTCTCTTTCAGTTCGCCAAAGGATTCCTGTGCCCGTTGAATGTAAAAATAAGCGCTATCCAAGCTATGAAAGGGATTGTCTCTTCTTAGGTAGATCGTTGCCAATCCAAAAGAAGCTGGAGATTCATAGTGCTTTAAGGATTTTTCGAAATTGCTTTTCGCGTTGAAATAATCGTAGATCTCTAGTGCTTCAAATCCTTTTTTTATGCGCGACAAGGATGCTTGACATTGAAAACCAATGCACAGCGCAAGCATAAAAAAAAGAGTACGAATGAGTTTCACGAATCAAAGATAAGGATAAGGTCGATAATTTATTGGTGAATGAATTTCAAAAAAAAAGCCCCTTGAAAAATCAAGAGGCTCTAGATATTGTGAAGGAAATCACTTCATGTGACGACCATAACGGTTTTTGAATTTATCGATACGACCCGCAGTATCCACGAACTGAACAATTCCAGTGAAGAATGGGTGTGACTTGTGAGAGATATCCAATTTAACAAGTGGGTACTCATTGCCATCTTCCCATGAAATTGTTTCACTTGAAGTAGCACAAGAAGGACAGATGAAAGCATAATCGTTTGTCATGTCCTTAAATACAACCAATCTGTAATTGTCTGGGTGGATATCTTTTCTCATTTTCTTTATTTTTGAATCTTGTCCCGATTAGGGTTTGCAAATTTACACAAACTTTTGAAAAATCAAACGCAAACACAAATAAAATAATTCAGCATACTTTTCGTTACTTTTGTTTCGAAATCAGAATGAAAAAAGGACGCTTACCTCTCTTATTGTTTTTCGCACTTCTTGCGCTGTCAGCGACGATGCAAAGTTGCAACAAATCTTCGCTGCTTTCCAAAAAAAACTTGTCTTTTTCGGTTGACACGCTTGTGTTTGATACGGTTTTTACAACGATTGGATCAACAACCCAACAATTTAAAATCTACAACAACGACAAACGCACCATTCACATTGATGAAATTGAATTGATGGGTGGAACCAATTCCCCTTTCCGCATGAACATCGACGGGATTCAAGGCACCACAATGAAAGATATCGACATAGAAAGTCAAGACAGCCTGTTTGCTTTTGTCGAAGTTACCCTTGGAGTAAATGGTCAAAATCTACCTTTAATCATTGAAGATTCCATTCGCTTTCGCACCAATGGCATAGATCAATATGTAAAACTCGCCGTTTGGGGTCAGGATGCCTACTTTCATTACAAGGATTTAAACGAAGGCACGTGGCCGAATGACAAACCCCATGTGATCTATGGCTATGCAGCTGTTGACTCTGCAAAAACTTTGAACATTCAAGCCGGAACAGATATCTATTTACACAAGAATGCCATCTTGTATGTGTACAAAAGCACCTTGAACATCAACGGCACATTGGGTAACGAAGTCACCCTGCAAGGAGATCGTTTGGAATCACAATACGATGATGTCGCTGGACAATACTACG
>JBDKGB010000208.1:0-5842 GCA_039798485.1 Bacteroidota bacterium | reverse complement strand
CAACGCCACCGATCACCGCAATTTGCATCAAGGCTTTGGTTTCTTTGGGAGAACTCTCAAACGTTGGAAAACGCAGGGGATAAAACGCTTCTAGTCGAATGCCTTTCTGCGGTGGAATGTGATCAAGAAAAAAGGTGTTCAACACAAAGTACTTTTTCATTTTACGGCTGATCACTTTTTGCGTAAAGCTTCCGTTGAATTTCCGCAGCGTATGGATGATTCCTATGAATTCTGTTGACTTCCTCGCCGTTAAACAAAGGTTCCGAACGTGTCCACCTTGTGCAGTATTCAAAACAACTTTTTCAATGTTGTGCGTCTTAAAATAGCTGTTCAAGCGGCGCATCGTCATAAAATCAGCAACTGCTCCTTGTCCTACTTTGATGGGAACAAACACATCTACCAAGGAATGAAATACTTGATTTCGCTGCCAAAGTTCTTCTGTTCCAACGAAATGAACGCAGCATCCAGCGTGTTTAAGTGCAAAAAACTGCGACAGCAAGCATTCATCATGGGATCCCCCAATCTCAACAACCGCAACATTCTTCACCTCACCCATTCCGCTATTAACATTTTACTTTTCGTAAGCTTTTCGTTACAAAGTAAATAAAAAAAGTCCCGCTTCTAAATTTGTAGTATGAGACTGATGAAGCTTTTCGTGATTTGTATGCTCGTCCCGCTGGTTGGGTCGTTCACGCCATTGCCTAAAAAGGACAAAATCATTATCGTCATCGACCCAGGACATGGGGGGAGTGATCCCGGCCATCTTTCGGAAATGAAAAACATTCAACCCGAGAAGGCACTCAACCTTTTGATTGCGAAGAAATTCGGCGCGTACATCGAGCAGAACCTCAAGAATGTGACCATCATTTACACCCGAACCGACGATAGCTTCCCAACCTTGGATGACCGCGTTGCGAAAGCCAATAGTGTTGGAGCAGATTATTTCATCTCCGTCCATTGCAATGCCAACGACAAAAAATCGGTCCACGGAACTGAATCACATGTGCACACCATGAGTGCGAAGAAATCCGTAGGACTTGCACAAGAGTTTGAAAATGAATTTTCCAAGAAAGCAGGCCGTCATTCCCGTGGCGTAAAAGACACCGAAGACCGTGAACATTCCTTACAAGTGTTGAAATACACCAACATGACTGGGGTTTTGGTCGAATGTGGGTTTCTCACCAACGATGCTGAAGCCCAATACCTAAACAGTGCAGCTGGTCAAGACGTGCTTGCTTCGGCGATGTACCGCGCCTTAAAAACGTTCATCGTAAAAGAGCATCCGAGCATCAGCTTCATCAAGACGACACCTTCAAATACAACATCCAACACAGCGACGGCATCCTCGGGCGCTGATGCTGGCACCTATGTGATTCGAATCATGTCCTCCAAAAGTGAAATCGACACAGGACACGAGAGCTTCAAAAAGTTGGGTATGCCGGTGACACGGAGAAAGATCGATGGTGAAACACAATACAAATTCCAATACACTGTAGGTTCGTATACCAGCAAAGATGCGGCGAACAAAGACCTGGAAAAAGTGCGCAGTAACGGTTTCAAAGATGCCTATGTGATTCGCTTGTAATGAGTGAATTAAAGAAGAAATCATACTTGTTTCTTGTTTAATTTATTTTGTACATTCACATGAAAATCGAGCGTATGGCAACTGTATTTGAGACGCGCCTTATCGGTAATATTGGAAGAGACGCCACGATCAAAACCATGGATCGTGGGGTGATGGCCATCAATTTTCCTGTTGCGCACAACAAGAACTGGCGTGACAAGCGCACTGGCGAAACCAAGACCAAAACCACCTGGGTAAACTGCACCATTTGGAAGAAAGAAGGTTCTACGCAACGCATCCTCGACTTCCTAAAGAAAGGCGCTTTGGTTGAGCTTGAAGGAACACCTTTCGCAAAGGCCTATGCCCAAGAAGACGGCACCATTCGCACAGAAATCCGCTTGAATGTATCTCGAACAAACATCTTACGTCCAGTAAAATGTGAAGATGAAAACTGCGAAGATTTGGTCGATAGCGACGAGTCGAACGATGGATTCGACAGTTCTTTGGACGATTTCACCTTGGACGAGGACGATTTTTAAATCCAACGACGAACTACTTTTTTTTTGGGTCGTCGCTTTGCAGAATAAATTGTTTCTTTATATTTGCATTCGCTTTTGCGTAAAATAACCGAAATTCCTCCTTAGCTCAGTCGGTTAGAGCATCTGACTGTTAATCAGAGGGTCCTTGGTTCGAGCCCAAGAGGAGGAGCAGAAAATAGGTCATCGAGAGGTGACCTTTTTTATTTTTCATGAGCCACTATATCTACATCATCTACTCCATTACGATGGATAAATACTACGTCGGGTATTCTAAAGATCCGTGGTTAAGGCTTATTCAGCACAATGCCAATTCAAAGGAAAAATATACTGGAAGAGCCAAAGATTGGGTATTGGCGGCTATCTTTAATGTTAAAGACGAACTTATTGCTGTTCGATTGGAACGATTTATTAAAAAGCAAAAATCCAGAGCATTGATCGTCAAACTTTGCCAAGAAGAATTTATACCTGAAGGAGAACTAGCTCAGTTGGTTAGAGTCCCGCACCTGCGGGATTAATCAGAGGGTTTCCGTAATAACGGAACATGCCTTGCGAGCCCAAGAGGAGGAGCAAAAAGGGTACAGAAATGTACCCTTTTTTTGTTTTGTTAATAATTTTTGTTCCTTAAGGAGAACTAGCTCAGTTGGTTAGAGTCCCGCACCAGCGGGATTAATCAGAGGATTTCCGTAATAACGGAAGAAGCCTTGCAAGCCCAAGTCCTTGGTATACACTATCCAAAAAATTAAATGAACTTCTTAAACCCTTTCTTAGGCTTTATTTTTTTTGAACGACTAAATGACCCACCAGAAAAAGCTTGATAATATAGAATTTTATTGCCTCTGCATACGACACTAATTGTTCTGTTTTGATACCTAAAAAAACTTCTACGCCTTTTCAAAGAAAATCGACGATTTAATTCTACGGAATAATTAAACGATGTTGCGGAGGGTAAACCTGAAATCAAAAAACTGTCATTACGATAATACAGTTCAACGTATGCCTTTAAGTCATTGTGAATATTAAAAAGCTGATTATCTATTTTTACACCATAAAAAATTGGAAACTTAGATTTTTTCAAACTCCTATACTCATTATCAACCGCTTGATCCCTTTCTGAATCAACATAAGTTTCCCAACTATAATCTGATTGTCCATTGAGTTGATAAACGATAACCCCATTGAATAAAACGTTTGGCTCTTTTTTTCTACTATTCTCACCTAAGGTAATTCCAACACTATCCAACCAACGATTATCAATCGGAATAACAATTCTGTTTTTTAATTCGGACTTTGACAATGCTTCTTTCGAAATTAAGCCATTTTCAGTATAGTAATAAATCGTATCAAATTGACTTAAAGAAAACTGCATTGAATTCTTGTGATTATAATTCAATATGATCGAGTCAAAAATATGATTAGTACTTCTGAAAGACAGTATTGAATTTTCAAATAACTGCTCATCTGTCAATACTTGCCCAAATGAGATGGTGCTACTTAAAATAGCCATAAAAAATATGAACGATTTACCCATGGTGTCCTATGTTTATCTTGTAATCCCCTTCTGACCTCTCCCAAAGATAAGGAGCAGAAAGGGTACGGAAATGTACCCTTTTTTTGTTTGTATCCCTTATGTTTATTGGTGAAAAAACACGTCTGATTAATGCCTTATTCAATACAAAAACATGGATTTATGATGATTTTATCCAAAATTATATTGTTCAAAAGAGCTGCAAGGACAATATAATCCTACATTGCTCAAGATAAAGCGACGATTAGAGAAATGAAATCAACGACATGTTAAAAGACATCATCCCAAAGCTTCCGATGCGCAATAAAATCCCTACTCAGGAATTTTATCTGAATCAATTGGACTTCGAACTGCTTGCCGATTATGGCAACTACATACTCGTTAAAAAAGATGAAATTGAAATTCATTTCTTTGAGTTTCAAGACTTGAATCCACTTGAAAACTATGGACAAGTGTACCTTCGGGTGGTTGGCATAGATCAACTTTATGCGTCGTTTGTTGATAAGGGAATTTCCATCCATCAAAACGTGAAGCTCGATCGTAAACCTTGGGGACAAAAAGAATTTTCACTTCTCGATTCAGATCACAATTTGTTGACGTTTGGAGAGCGTATTTAAATAAATTTACATACACCATGACAACATCGATTTTAAGACTACTACTCTCATCATTACTCGGCAGCTTTTTTTACCTCATTCTCGGTTGGCTCATTTTTGATTTGATGCTTGGAGCCTATACCGAGGCGCACACTACAAAGCTTGAAGGCTTTAAAAAGACTACGTATTTTAGCATGCCCTTCTTGTATGCGTCCTGCTTGGCGTATTCCATCCTCATCAACTTTATCTTATTTCACACGAACATCAATTCACTTGTCAAAGCCATTTCATTCAGCGCGATTGTGGGTGTTTTAGTGGCCTCTATGACGGATTTCTTTTGGTATGCTTCGAGTACGTTTTATTCCAATTTCACGGTGGTGTGTTTGGACCTTGCAGGGGCGGCAGTGAGCGTTGGCGCTTTGGGTGGATTGTCATTCATGATGCTAAGGAAAAAAAGGGATCTTTAATTAAGGGAGATGCCATGCTATGATTCGGTATATCTTTGTGGATGAAAAATGGCATTCGTATTTGGTTCGATTACATAACGACGACACATCTACCTTTATCAAGGCCTAAATTTACCGTTACAAAAGTCACTTTTTAACTACAAAAAACATGGTTAAACAGCAAAAAAAAGACCCTCATGTAAGCGTTGAAATGGTCATTGCCTCGCCAATTGATCAAGCATTCAATTACATTGTTCCGGTCGAATTATCCCATATTTTTAAAAGATACAAATTCTTGCCCGCTGTAGTTAAAACCAATGAAACAGAGCAATGGATAAGACCAGGGCTTTCTCGAACAGTATTTTTTGACGATGGCTCTACCTCAAAAGAAACACTTCTAACTGTGGTCCCATACACATCATTCTCCTACGAAATTTTCGATTTTACGTCACAACTTCGTTTTTTAGCTAAGAAAATAGAAGGTAACTTTCAATTCATTGATCTTGGAAATGCCCGTGTACAGGTGACTTGGACGTACAAAATTGTTCCTATGAATAGCCTGACAAAACTATTCATTCGCTGCTTTCTTGTAAAAGCAGTTAGAGGACTTATGTACAATGCGCTTTCAACACTAAAAAATGATTTGGAATCATAAGAAAGTAATCTTCTTTCCCTTATGACATTTAAGGCTCAAATAATCGCTTACATTGACGATGAACCCGAAGCAACACGTGCAGATTTACACCTGTTGCACGACTTGATGCTGCGCTGGCTACCCAACGGCAAATTGTGGTTCGATGAGGGAATAAATGCGGAAGGAAAAGTGGTGACCAACCCAACTATCGGCTACGGTGCCTACATGCACACCTTTGCGGATAAATCTAAACGTGAGGTTTTTCAAATTGGCATTAGCGCCAACACACGTGGGATCTCCGTCTATATCATGGGGATTCGGAACACCATGAATCTGGCGGAAATCTTCGGTAAACGACTTGGAAAAGCGAAAGTTACTGGCTACTGCATTGCGTTCAAAAAAGTGGAGGACATCCACCTTGAGGTATTGCAAGAGGCGGTTCACCGTGGGGTTGAACTATCGGGGAAAAGCAGTTAAAAATTCCTTTAAACAAAAAAGTCCAACCCGAAGGCCAGACTTTCTTTTTTCATCTTATTGA
>JBDKGB010000207.1:0-7271 GCA_039798485.1 Bacteroidota bacterium | reverse complement strand
CCCAAAAGAAACGTACGATCTGTTTTGTGATCAGCGATTTTACCGATGAGCACAATTTCATCGATGGGATGCGCCTCACCACAAAGCGTCACGACACCATCGCCATTCGCTTGAAAGATCAAGCTGAAGAAACACTCCCCGACCTAGGCTTCGTGGCACTCTTCAATGCGGAAGTCGACCGTTTAACTTGGGTAAATTCAAGCAATAAAGCTGTTCGAGAGCGCTTTACGGTCCAATACCAAGAACGCGAACACCAACTGACTCAGGCCTTCAATCGCAGTGGCATCGACAATGTCATCCTCAAAACAAACGATGACATCATTCGTCCACTCATTACACTTTTTAAAAATCGCTGATGAAAGTGCTGATTGGAATATTTGTGTATGTGCTCCTTGGAAACATTGCTTTTTCCCAAGCGCCAACGAGCACCCTGTCCCAAAACGATGTAATGATTGGCATTCCGGTGACCTTGACCTACCTCGTACCGCTTCCAAAAGACGCCAGTTACATCCACATCCCAAGAAAAGGAAATTTTCCCGCGAGCAAATCGACGAACTCATCCTCCTCTTCCTCCTCAGACATTGAAATTCGCGACGTATTCTTCGATACCGTGGTGGTCATTCAAGGAAAAAAATTCTGGAAAGGGATGTACACCTTGGTGGCTTGGGATGAAGGAAGCTACCTGCTTGCAGCGCAAAAGGTCAATATCAATGATGAAGACATTGTACTTCCAGCTGTTCAATTGAATGCACGACTTGTGGTGCAAAAAGAAGGCGGAGGCTTGTACGACATTGAAGAAACTTACGCTGAATTGCCGGAAGAACCTTCTGTTGTCTTTACTTTTCTGAAAAAATGGGGATGGGTGTTACTTTCATTACTTGGTGTAGCTGCACTGCTTTTTTGGTTGATGCGAAGAAAAAAAGGCACACAGGAGACTGCCAAAGCACTGACCTTAAAAGAAAAAACGCTGTTGTCTATTGACCAATTGGAAAAACAAAAACTATGGGCACAAGGAGAAATGAAAGAACATTATAGCACCCTTTCTTTCATTTTAAGAACCTATTTGTCCGCGCGCTACAGCCTGAATTTACTGGAAAACACCAGTATCGAAGCACAACTCATTTTGAAACAATACGGTCTAGATGAGCAACTTTTATCTGATATTGGGTTGATCCTGAACGGGTCTGACCTCGTGAAATTTGCCAAGTCAGCGCCTGAGGAAAAATTGATTCGCGCCAACCTCGATGATTGCCGAAGCATTGTTGAACGAACATCAATACCAGAATCAAGCGATGTTTGAGGAATGGAACATCGCCTTTTGGGAGTATGAGTACTTCGCACCGCTTTGGTTCATGGCCTTGGGGCTTTTACCCCTTGCCTATCTTCTTTGGTTAAAAAAAGAACGCCGCACACCTGGATTTTTGAAATTTACCGGAAAACCGACTGAACAGTCAATATTTTCGAGTGCTTGGATTCCACGTCTGCGAAGATGGATTGTCTTTGGGTATTTAACCTCCTTGACACTGCTTATTTTCGCTTTAGCCAAACCCTACCATCCAGAATCTCCCGAGGGGATACATCAGGATTACAAAAAAGGCATCGACATCATCATTGCGCTGGACGTGTCCGTTTCGATGTTAGCGATGGATTTCGATCCCAACCGATTGGAAGCCTCCAAGCGCGTAGCAAAACAATTCGTTGAGGGTCGTCGAGGTGATCGCATCGGACTCGTTGTCTATGCCGGTGAGGCGTACACCGCCTGTCCTGCAACCATGGACCACAACATTTTAAAGCAACAAATTGACGCTGTATCTCCCGAAGGGCTTGACGGTGGAACTGCCATTGGAACAGGATTGGGGACCGCCGTTACGCGATTGAGAAACGACAGCCTTCCTTCTCGCGTCATCATACTCCTCACCGATGGAACAAATACGGCTGGAGACACCGATCCAATAACAGCCGCTGAAACTGCTCGAGCCAAGGGAATTCGTGTATACACCATCGGCGTTGGTAGCAACGGTGAAGCACCGACACCTGTATCCACTCCTTTTGGCATACGCTACGAAAATATGCCTGTCGAAATCGATGAAGAGGTACTGATGAAAATTGCCAATTTGACCAATGGAAAGTACTTCCGTGCGACAGATGAAGCCAGTCTTCAGAAGATTTATGCCGAAATCGAAGACTTGGAAAAACAAAAATTGACAGATAAGCGCTATTCATCCGATCCGCCAGCCACTCCGATGGCCTTTTTGAACTGGGCTTTGCTCCTATCGCTACTTACTTGGGTTGTTCAACGTACACTTTTTAGACATGAACAATAAAGAAAGTTATACATATCCAATTCGGCACTTGTTCATGCGTGTTCTCCTTTTTGAATTGGCCTTTTGGATGGCATTCATCGGAATTATCGCGCTCTTTGGGTACTTTTCTGAAGAGGATTCGCAAACGCATTTGGTTTTTGTCAAAGGCGACATGTTCTGGGGATTGGGCCTACTCCTTCCACTTTACATGTTCTTTTATTTCGATTTACGACGCAAAAACGCCCTTACACAAGGCCTCACCAATAGTGTTCGTGCCTCCATCTACAAACCCATTCAACCGCAACAAACGCTCATCAACTTTCTGCTTTTTCGATCGTTCCTTGTTTTTCTTCTCCTGGCCATGGCGCAGCCGTCTTTCGGCACCAAAAAGGAGAACATCACCACGAAAACGCTTGAATTGGTCGTTTGCCTTGATGTTTCCAATTCGATGAACACCAAAGACATGCGTGGCGGGACAACCCGTTTACTCAGTGCCAAACGCGCACTCAATCAGTTGGTCAATCAATTTACTGGTGAAAAAGTGGGGATCTGCGTTTTCGCCGGTGGTGCTTATGTGCAATTGCCCATGACATCCGATTATTCTGCCGCGAAATTGTTCATCGATGAAATTGAAACCACCATGTTCTCGAATCAGGGCACCAACATCAAAGCGGCGCTACAAACAGCCAACGCGATGTTCACAAAATCAAAAACATCAAAGGGAATATTACTCATCACCGACGGAGAAAATCACGAGGACAATCCGACCGAAATCATTGATTCACTGCGTCAAAAAGACATCGTTCTGTCTATCTTAGGAATGGGATCAACGAATGGAGGACCCGTGCCCAACGATCCTTTGCGTCCCGAGTTGGGTTACAAACGCAATGGACGTGGACAATTGGTGATGTCGCGCATGAATCCAAACCTCATCCGTGAACTTGCCTCAAAAGCGAAGGGCACTGCGGCCATTACCGCCGAAGGATTTCCTGACTTAAAGCCCATTTTAACACAAATTAACCGAATGAAGCGCTCAAGTGGTCAAGAACAGGAGTTTGAGGTAGCACAAAATCAATATCAATTTCCGTTATTTGCATCCATCATTTGTGGACTCCTGCTGATTACTGGGACACAATGGCTGAAACGAAGCGACAGAAAAAATGACTAAGGCACTCATCATAGCATTCACCATCAGCTTCATCCTCGGATATACGGGGACTGCACAAGAATGGCGCGACTCATTGAGCGTTGCGCGCAGTGCCTATTCGAATAAAAATTACAAAGAAGCATACCGCTACTATAAATCAGCGCAACGAAAAGCTCCTAGAGGCGTGAATCTGGCTAATGAAATCGGTCAAACTGCTTATCGTTTGGGCGAGTTCAATGCTGCAGCGCAATGGCTAAGTAAATCGAAAGTCAACCAACAAACTCAAGGGAAGGTTTTTCACAACCTGGGCAACAGCCACATGCAGAAAAAGGAATATTCACAAGCGATTAGCGCCTACAAGAAAGCCTTGCGGAAAAATCCAACGAACGAAAAAACACGCTACAACCTATCGGAAGCCATTCGAAAGTTAAAGGAGCAACAAAAAAGCAAGGACAAGAAAAATAAACCCAATCAACAACCACCGAAGGACAAACAAAATCCTCCTAAAGACAAAAAACCGAACAATAACAAGAACCCCAAAGTCTCAAAAGGAGAACAAAACGGTGCGCGATTGCCCAACAAAAGCATTGAACGTTTGCTGGATAAGTTAACCCGCGCTGAAGCCGCCACAATGAAAAAATTAAACAAAGGAAAAGAAGCCTACGGAATGGTCCGTTCGGGTAAAGACTGGTGATGAAGTATCTCGTTTTATATAGTGTGTTTTTCTTTTTCGCGTTCAGATCTGTTGCGCAAAAACCTCTCGTACAATTAACCGTTGAACCAAAAACAGCCAATGTGGGAGATGTCATTACCATCTCTGTCAAATCCAACATCCACGGCGACATCGAAGTTGATCTGCCCCAGTCGTTTACGCAGGGTTACGACATCATGAATGGTATGGAGCAGGAAACGGACTACAACACAGGCCGTACGGTTACCTACTACTTCTATTCGCATACAGGAACCATGGAAAAGGAAGGTACGTTCACCTTTGGTCCGGCTTATGTGAAAAAGGGCAACAAAGTGTACCGTTCCAACACGGTCAGCGTGACGATCAAGAAAGAGGCTCCTGAGGTGCAATCTGATGTGCAACTTACGCCACGTCAATTGCGTGAACCTGCTTTTGGAATCATTACGCAATCCGCAAAGTCCATCTACGAAGGCGAACCACTCGTTTTGTCGGCTAAAATTTACACACGGTTCAATGCCACGCATCTCGAAAATTACCGCCCCTTCGCGATGGATGGCGTCATCGACAAACACGACATAGGCAATTCGAGCCGCATACTTTTGGAAGAAGCGCGCATTCGCGGCAACAACTATTTCACCTTCGACTACGACAAAAAGGTCGTGTTCCCAACGGGTTCAGGAAAACAAAAAATTGATCCCTTTAAATTGATCTTGCACAGCGCTTTTGATGCGGTCTCCATTACCTCATCGGGCGCAAGTGTCGAGGTAAAACCACTACCTGCTGGCGCCCCTTCATCATTTACAGGTGGCGTTGGAACCTTCACTATTACGCGTGAAGTTTCTGATACACGCCTTCGTCAAGGAGATGTGTTCACCATGAAAGTAACGATTTCTGGAACAGGGAATTTACAGAACATTGGCGAACCAGAACTCGATCTTCCCGACGGCTTTTCTCCTTATGGAGACCCCGTTATGACCGAAGATCTAACCTACAGTTTTAAAGGTGCTGAGGGTTCGATAACGTTTGAATTCAACATTCAAGTAAACCGTTCGGGTGATTTAACATTTCCGAAAACTGCATTTGCCTATTTTGACCCTAAAAAAGAAAAATACATCGAGACCGCTACTGAACCGATGCTTTTGAAGATTCAAGCGAATCCAAACTTTAGCGCGCTTCCGAATGCCGAGAATCCAATGTCAAGCACCTTAGACACCTGGAGTCCGATGCGCGAGGAATTCAAAGGTCATTCTAGCAATGCCCTTGACTTTGGAAGTCCTTTGTATTGGGGTTTACTCGGCTCACCTTTATTTCTCGGTTTAATTTTCGGACTTTGGATGCGCAGAAAGCAAGAAAACGAGCAAGTTCCCGCAGTGTACGAGCACCCTTCGCGCGATGAAATCATTGCTGAATTTGAGATACTCGCGCGCTCCCATCCTGAACGGAACAATGCATTCTATGCTGCCATTCAGTATACGTTGGAAACACACATTTGTGCGTGCTTGCGATTGCACGCCATAGAAAATCCCTCAAACGAATACATTGTGCATCAATTGATTAAACATGGTGCCACAGACACGCAAATCTCGCGTTACACATCGTTGCTTTCTTCGTGTGAAAACGCACAATATGGAATGGGCTTTGCCGCAATCGATGCAGAACAGGTACTGATGGATGCGCGCATTTTTATCCTAGAATTGCACAACGCATGAAACGTCTTACACCGCTTTTGATCCTCTTCTTTGGGATCTATGCCAATGCGCAAAACGACATCGACGAAGCCATAGCACTTCATAACCGCAGAGAATACAATAACGCAGCTGCACTTTTTGAGAAAATTGCTGAACAAAACCCTGAAAACACAGATGCCTATTTCAATTTGGGGAACAGTTATCGGAAATTAAATCAAAACGGCAATGCGATTTGGGCCTATCAAAAAGTACTGAAAAGAAATCCTTCGGATGAGCAGAGCGCGGAGAACATCCAAAGGTGTAGAGCATCCCTTGGGTTGACGGATTCCCCCTTCCAAGTCGCTACACAATTTGAGCGCGCCATCGTTGGAGTAGGACTCACGACATGGACCTATTTAAGTCTTTTCTTGTCGGTTATCCTTGGTCTTTGTCTCTTTTTTCTACTCCGAAAGAAGGATTTTTCGCGACTCCCTGTTTTGCGGTTCATTTGCTACGCAACGATTCCACTGCTGTGTTTCACCATCTTCTCGGCGTATTCACTACAGGCGTATCTTACCGCAAAAACCTTTGGTATTATCACAAGTAAATCGGCACCGGTGTTTGTCAATGACCTCGGTGAACGTTCTACATTGAGCTTACCTGAAGGGACAATGGTAAAGTTTGAAAGCCTTCACAAAACAAAGACTTCCGTTACCTTGAAAAATGGCAAACATGTTTTACTGTCTGAAAGGGATATTCGTTGGATTTAACGACCGCAAAAACACACCTTAAATTCAGTACCTTTGTCGCTGTACATGAACGACGAACGCATTAATATTAGATCGCTAAGCTTTGAACAACTCAAAGAAGCCTTGTCCGAACGCGGAGAAAAATCTTTCCGTGCCAAGCAAGTGTATGAATGGTTATGGCAGAAAAATGCCCATGCCTTCAGCGACATGTCTAACCTAAGCAAGGAACTGCGCGCGATGCTCGACCAAGATTTTTACATCGATCACCTCACAGTTCGTGACCAGCAAATCAGCAGCGACAAGACCATCAAATGTGCCTTTGGCATTGATGACACCAAGGTCGTTGAAGGGGTACTTATTCCAACAAGTTCTCGCACTACAGCTTGTATCTCTTCCCAAGTTGGCTGCAGTTTGTCGTGTACATTTTGTGCAACGGGGAAATTGAAGTTACTTCGAAACTTGACACCTGGGGAAATAGTGGATCAAGTCGCCTACCTGCGGGATCAAGCCGAAACGCGTTACCAAACACCATTGACAAACATTGTGTACATGGGAATGGGTGAACCCCTGTTGAACTATAAAAATGTACTCCGTTCTGTCGAGATGATTACCTCACCCGAAGGTATGGGGATGTCACCGAAACGGATTACGGTATCCACAGCAGGTATTGCTAAAATGATCCGTAAGCTCGGGGACGACGATGTGAAATTTAAC
>JBDKGB010000206.1:0-9566 GCA_039798485.1 Bacteroidota bacterium | reverse complement strand
ATTTTTGTTGCGCCAATGATGATTGGAACTGGAATGCAAAATAAATTGCTCGAAGCCATGGCGTTGGGAATTCCGTGTGTGACCACAAACTTGGCTGGAAATCCAATCGGCGCCCTTGACCGCGAATCGATTTGCATTGCCAACACGCCCGAAGAATTCATCACCTTGATTGATGAACTGTTGACGGATCATGATTTTTACACGAAAATAGCTAGAAACGGACAAGAATTCGTTCGCAAGAACTACAGCTGGTCGCATGCCAATGCGCAATTGATTGAGATGATAAGCGATTCCAAATCGAAATGATTTATCGGGCAATACCGAACGCCCAATGATAGATTTAGTGTAATTTTATACCACGAAAAAAAAGCAATGGATATTAAGCTGAATACGATTGAAGAGGCGATTGAAGAAATTCAACAAGGTAGAGTGATTATCGTAGTGGATGATGAAGAGCGCGAAAATGAAGGTGACTTCTTAACAGCTGCACGTAATGTAACGCCGGAGATCATCAATTTTATGGCGACACACGGACGTGGTCTCATCTGTGCACCATTGGTCGAAGACCGCTGTGACGAACTTGGATTAGACCTTATGGTTCGTTCAAATTCAGCGACTTACGAAACTCCATTTACAGTGTCAGTTGATCTAAATGGCCATGGGTGTACAACTGGTATTTCTGCCAGTGACCGTTCCAAAACGATTCAAGCTTTGATCAATCCAGCGACGCATCCTGATGAACTTGGAAAGCCAGGACACATCTTTCCATTACGGGCGAAAAAAGGTGGTGTATTGCGTCGAGCTGGTCATACTGAAGCAGCTATTGATTTGTCTCGACTTGCGGGATTTGAACCTGCGGGAGTCATTGTTGAGATTCTAAATGAAGACGGTACAATGGCACGACTACCGCAATTGATGGAAATTGCAGAGAAATTCTCCTTGAAAATTGTTTCCATTGAAGACCTGATCGAATACCGCATTAAGAATGAATCCTTGATTGAGCGTTTGGTAAACGTACAGATGCCAACTGAACATGGAAACTTTCAATTGCATGCCTTCCGAGATACCAATTCTGGACAAGAACACCTCGCTTTAGTCAAAGGTACTTGGGAAAAGGATGAGCCTGTGCTTGTGCGTGTTCACTCCTCTTGCCTCACGGGCGACATCTTTGGTTCTTGCCGTTGCGACTGTGGTCCTCAGCTTCACAAAGCCATGGACATGATTGAAGAAGCTGGGAAAGGTGTCATCATTTACATGAACCAAGAAGGAAGAGGAATTGGCTTGATCAACAAATTGAAAGCCTACGAACTTCAAGAACAAGGTTACGATACAATGGAGGCCAATGTGAAATTGGGCTTCAAACCTGACGAACGCGATTATGGTATTGGCGCACAAATCATTCGTGACTTGGGTGTCAAGAAAATGCGTTTGCTAACCAACAACCCAACGAAGCGAACAGGTTTGGTTGGCTATGGTTTAGAAATTGTCGAATCAGTTCCATTGGAAATTGAAAGCAACGTACATAACGAACTGTATATGAAGACGAAGCGCGATAAAATGGGCCACACCTTAAAAATGAATAAATGATTCTCGTTGCCAAGAATATCCACAAATCGTACGCTGATTTACACATCCTCAAGGGAATCGATTTCTCGGTTGCCAAAGGAGAAATCGTAGCGATTGTTGGGTCTTCAGGTGCAGGAAAAACAACATTACTTCAAATTCTAGGAACACTTGACTCGCCAGATCAAGGGACCTTAGAAATTGATGGGACGAATCCTTTCACCCTAAACGGGAAAAAATTATCTGCCTTTAGAAACCAAGAAATTTCGTTCATCTTTCAGTTTCACCAACTTCTGCCTGAATTTACAGCGGTTGAGAATGTGATGTTACCTGCATTGATTAAAGGTGTTCGCATGGAGGATGCACGAAAAGAAGCCTTGGTGTTGCTAGAAAGACTGGGATTGAAAGATCGGGCCGACCATAAACCATCGGAGTTATCGGGTGGAGAGCAACAACGCACCGCAGTATGTCGTGCACTCATCAATAAACCGAAAATCATTTTTGCAGATGAGCCGTCGGGGAATTTGGATTCGCAAAATGCGGCAGAACTACATGCCCTATTCATCCAATTGCGCGATGAGTTTGATCAAACTGTTATTATCGTAACACACAACGATTCTTTGGCGCGCATGGCTGACCGAATGCTGACAATGCGAGATGGAACATTTGTGGGTAATGACTGATTGTTTTATACTCAAAACCCTTCAAACACACCCAAGCCAAACAAGGCAAAATCATACTTCACAGGATCTGTTTTATCCATAGATCTTAATGCGCTATCCAGTTCCAGAAGGGCTTTTCCATCGTTTTGTTTTCTCGTGAGTAGGCCAAGCTTTCTGGCTACGTTTCCTGAATGCACATCAAGTGGGCAAGATAAAATCGAAGGAGAAATTGATTTCCAAAGACCAAAATCAACACCCTTTTTATCATTTCTTACAAGCCATCTCAGGTACATATTGATCCTCTTTGCTGAGGAATTGTTCAAGGGATCACTCACATGTTTGGCCGTTCTAGAGGGGTGCTCAATTGAAAAGAAAAGTTTTTTGAATTCTGATATGGCTGGCTGAATTGAATCTTGTGAGGCATGTGTTTTAAAGATCTTTTCCAATCCACCGTGATTGGTATATAAGTTTTTCAGTGACTGAATAAAATACACGAGGTCCACTGAATTAAAGGTACGGTGCACAAAGGAATCAAAACGTTCCAAATCATCTTCGGTATGCTCCATAATGAAATCGTAGGGGGATTCTCCCATGAGATTAACCATTTTGGACGCATTTTGAATGATCATTTTTCGATTACCCCAAGAAATCGTAGCTGTCAATAAACCAGCGATTTCAATATCTTCTTTTAAGGTATACCGGTGAGGTATCTGAATTGGGTCCGACTCAATAAAACTAGGACTATTGTATTGGTCCACCTTTTCATTCAAGAAGTCAATTATTTCTTGGTCAATGTTCATGAGATCATCTTGCATGAATTGATATGAGTTCACTTGTGCAATCTTTTGACCATGAAAAAACACCTTCTAATTCATTTTCAGGAGTTATGGCTAAACTACAAAATTCTTCAATCCTTGAATCAAAAAGTGTGTTATCCACCTTATAGGCAATTATTATCTTTTGATTTTCTTTTAAAATGGCGTTGAGCTCTATCGAATTGTTATTTGCATTTGTTATTTTAAATGCGGCGATTCCCGACCCTTTTGTGGTTGTCAAAGTAAACATGGAATGCGTCAAGACAAAAAAATCATTTAAATCTATGACAAAGGTTTGACCTGCTTTTATACGAACTGATAAATCTCTTATAACCTCTTTCATTGAGCATTTTTTCTGCGTATCCGAATATAAATATTATCTACTTCAACATAACACGAATTACGTTCTTTTTCACTATTTTTGACTTATGAAATTTGTCTATCCTGAATTTCTTTGGGCCCTATTCTCTCTTGCGATTCCCATTATTATTCATTTATTCAATTTCAGAAAGTATAAAATCTTATACTTCTCAAGCCTCAAGTTCATCCAACGGCTCGAACAACAAACACGGTCCACACAACGCTTAAAACACCTGCTCGTTTTCGCCTTGCGACTTCTTGCCTTGACGGCATTGATCATTGCATTCGCGCAACCCTACAAGGTAGTTGAAAAAAGTCAGTCGAAAGGCGGAAGTCCAGTATTGGCCATTTACATCGACAATTCATTCTCCATGACTGCCAAAGGCGCCGAGGGAGAATTGATCTCAGAGGCCTGTGAAACCGCGCGTGGCATCATCTCAAAAGCAGCAGCCGATGTTCGTGTATTGCTCAATACCAACACGATGGGAGGTCTTGAACAACGCTTGATCACTAAAGCGGAAGCCCTTGAAATGATCGACAAGATTAAACCTATCGCCTTGAATCGCACGATCGACAATGTCATTGATTGGCAGCGCAGTTTTCTCGATCGCGAGGAAGAATCTGGAGAAAAGCTTGGATCACGTCAATACCTGATTTTATCGGATTTTCAAAAGTCTACAAGCCCATTTAAAAACATCAAAACAGATGAGGTCGGTTATTATTATCCCATTCAATTCACTCCTCAAGAACAAGGTAATCTATTCATCGATTCTGTTTGGTTCTCGACCCCTATCCATCGAGCCGGACAAAACAGTGAATTAACGGTTCGCATAATCAATTCTGGAAAAGAATCCATCACCAATGCTGAGTTATCCTTTCAGAGTGGTGCAATACGCAGGGATGTTTTTGTTGATTTACCCGCAGGAAAACCAATTGAAACCGTAATCAATTTCACAGAAAAACAAACGGGATATCAATCAGCGACGCTCACTGTAAATGACAAACAATTGTTTTGGGACGATGATTATTACTTTTCCTGGTACACCGACAGCGAAACAAAAATTCTATTGATCAACGGAGAGGATGCTTCGCCTGCAGTTTCTCAAGTATATGCACTCGAGCGATTTTATACGGTTTCAAGCATCAATCAAAATGAATATACCGCCAATCAACTCAATGGTGTTGACTTGGTGTTCCTCAATGGAATGAATGAACTTCCGTCATCTTTGGCAGCTGACCTGAAATCTTTTACTGAAACAGGAGGTACTCTTGCGTTATTCCCAGGAGCTAAATGCGTCCTGGGTTCATGGAATTCATTGCTTTCGGACATTCAAATGCCTGCCATCACGGGGAGGTTTTCCACTGGCGTTAAAATCGATCGTTTGGAATATGACGATGCCTTTTTTTATGGAATGTTTGAAAAGAAAAAAGACGATTTAAACCTTCCTGCCATTAAACAAGCCTATCGAACGTCTAAACCTAGTAATGGTCAAGTGTATGAGTTGATTCATTTGCAAAATGGCGCACCCCTGCTCATGAGATCAGGTGGATCAGTAAATGCGTTCTTATTTGCCAGTGCGTTGACAGATGCTTTTGGAAGTTTTACGGACGATGCACTTTTCCCCGCCATTGTGCTTCGTATCGCTGAAATGAGTCAACGCAAAGCACCGAATGCACTTACCATTGGTAAGGAATCTGTTTTCCCACTCTACAAAAAGAATGAAGGTGAAAGTCCAATCCACCTGAAAAATGGCAAGATTGACTTCATCCCCATGACACGCGTTCAAGGACAAATCACGTACATCTCCCTCAGCGGAAATCAAGCATTGGAGAATTTAACGGCTGGCACCTACTCCATTGTAGATGAAAAACCAGAAGGCATGCTCTCACTCAACTACGACCGTACGGAGTCCATTACCGAATGCCTTAATGAAGATCAAATCATTGACGGTTTGGAAGGCAGCGGTTTGACGAATGTGTCCTACACAGAAGTCAACCAAGGAAATACATTGGCAAAAATTGACATTGAAAAGCCAAAAGAATACTGGAAACTATTTATTTTGTTTGGGCTAATCTTTCTTCTTGGAGAAATGCTGGTTCTAAAGTTTTGGAAATAACGGATTATGAAGATTCTACTAAAAAATGTGACCATTATCGATGCGCAATCTGCTCATCACGATACGGTGAATGATGTTTTGATCAACGAGGGTGTCATCGAAGAGATTGCGCCCAAAATTATTGCAGAGGATGCACATGTCGTTGAGGGAAATAATCTTCACATTTCTCAAGGATGGGTTGATCTGAAAGCTGATTTTTGTGATCCAGGAGAAGAACATAAAGAGACCATTTCCTCTGGCTTAGACGCCGCAGCTGCAGGTGGTTATACCCATGTTTGTGTGCTCCCTTCTACCCATCCCGTTGTTGATGGAAAAACGCTGATCGAATACATGCTTCGTCGCGGAGAAAACCACGTCACATCCATACATCCAATTGGAGCCATTACTCAGCACATGAAAGGAGAAACGCTTTCTGAAATGTACGACATGAAGCAATCGGGTGTGAATTTATTTTCGGATGACACAGTTCCAGTCAGTTCGGGCATTCTATTCAGAGCGCTACTCTACGCTAAAAATTTCCATGGTACAATCGTAGCCTTTTCAAGAGACGCTTCAATTGCCGGGAATGGTATGGTAAACGAAGGTGAGGCATCTACAAAAACTGGATTAAAGGCCGATCCCGATATTGCAGAAGTCATCCAATTGGAACGTAACTTAAGGCTCCTCGAATACACGGGAGGAAAGCTACATTTGACCGGGATTTCTTGTGCCGAGAGTGTTTCACTCATCCGGAAAGCAAAGGAAAAAGGTTTGCAGGTCAGTTGTGATGTTCATGTGATGAATTTAATTTTCAGTGAAACAGCGGTTCTAGACTTCGACACCAACCATAAAGTTATGCCACCATACCGTCGTGAAGCCGACCGTAAAGCACTTTGGGAGGGATTGTCAGATGGAACGATTGATGCTATTGTTTCTGACCACAGGCCACACGACACGGAAGAAAAGGATGTTGAATTTGACCATGCTTCGTTTGGATCACTAAATCTTCAAACCGTTTTTGGAAGTTTAGGCAAATGCGGCGACTTTAAATTGAAGGACTTCGTAAATGCCGTTTCTGTCAATGCAAGAAACATTTCAGGCATCCCAACACATCCAATTTCAGTGGGTTCCAAGGCTGATATCACCATTTTCTCACCTGATCAACAATGGATATTTGATCCGTCAATGATCCTTTCAGGAACGAAAAACACGCCTTTTCTACACCAAGAAATGCACGGAATGGTTCACGGTATCGTGAATAACGGTAAATTAGCAGTTAAGGAATAAAGAACATGTCAAAGAAAAAATCCTTCCTCCGTCAGTTTTGGCAAGAGAAAAAAATGGTTGGTGCGATGGCACCGAGCTCACGCTTTCTTGCGCAAAAAATGCTGAAAGGGATTGATTTTAAAAATGCTAGAGTCATCGTTGAACTCGGACCTGGAACAGGTGTTTTTACCGACAAAATTGTTGAGTTGATGCATCCTGATGCAGTGCTTTTGGTGTTTGAATTGAATGACAACTTCATGGCTCAACTCCAAGCACGTTACACCGATCCTAGAGTCCATTTGATTCACGACAGTGCTGAAAAGATTCAGGAATACCTTGACAAGAATCAACTAACGCATGCAGATGTAGTTGTATCTTCCCTCCCATTGGCAAACTTTCCGAAAGATTTGCGCGATTCGATTTTGAACGCTGCTGACCACGCACTTGTTGAGAATGGACATTATGTTCAATTCCAATATTCGTTGCAGTCCAAAAAACAAATTCAAAAGGTTTTTAGAAAAACCGAAATCCGTTTTACACCTTTGAATTTCCCCCCTGCATTTGTTTATGCGTGTAGGAAGTAGTTGGAACGAAAGACCCGTCAGCCGCGGCTGACTGAAAGACAAAAGACCGCTTTGCTGAAAGACAAAAGACTACTGCATTGAAGGATAAAAGACCGCTTTGCTGAAGGACAAAAGACCGCTTTGCTGAATGACAAAAGACTACTGAGCAAAAAAGAAAATTACAATGACATAACCCACAATTTAAGTCCTTTGTCTATTGTCTCTCAGTCTTTTGTACCTTGTCTCTCAGTCTTTTGTCCCTTGTCTCTCAGTCTTTTGTCCCTTGTCTTTTGTCTAAAAATCTTGACGTCTTAATTTCTAACAATCCTCCCCCTTTATCCCCCTCCATGAGGGGGAAATAAGTTACATATCAAACCCTCCGCCGTCGCCGCCAGATTGTTTCTTATTGGACATTTCCAATTTCCCAAATTTGTAGGAAAAGGTCAAGAAATACTTGCGCGTGAGCCATTTGAATTCAACCACCTGATCGATCCCTGGTTGATCAACTGTTAAGTAGAAACCCTGGCGATTGAAGATATCAGTCACTTTGAATCCGAGAGACCATTTGCCATCATTGAAAGTTTTTTCACCTGAAATGTCAATTGGTCCACGACGTTGTGCTCTACCTTGTACAGAAATTCGCGGTGCATTGTAGGCTGCATTGACTTGAATGGATGCTGTTTTCTTCCAAAACTCAACGGTGCCCGCGTACTTCACATTCCAATTGATCCCATTAACATTCCAGTTCACTCCCGGTGTATTGTCCACATATTGAATGTAATTGGCATTGGCCGAGATCGTATTTTTCCACCATTTATAAGGTTTAATGACCGCGATAAATTCAAGACCAACTGAATGACTTTTATCAATATTCGCAAAGGTCACCGCAGCGGTATTGTTGCTGTAAAACTCTTTCACGCGCGTGATCACACCAGTCGTATAGCGGTAAAATACGCTCGCTGTAAGTGTGATTTTTTTAAGTTCATTGGAGTAGCCAAGATCATATGAATCAATATATTCTGGCTGCAAATATGGATTTCCTTTTCTCAGGTTGAATGGGTCTGAATAATTGGTAAATGGATTTAAATCTCCAGAACTAGCGCGATTGATTCTTCGGGAATAACTTAAACTCATTTCAGATTTCGGTGTAAACGCATAACGGACATGTGCAGACGGAAAGAAGTTCAAATAATCATTGACAATGCGAATGCTGTCACTCACCAACTCTGGAATTTGATAGGCCTTTTCCACACGAATTCCTCCTTGGTATTTTATTTTTCCAATTTGCTGACCAAAAATACCATAGGCACTGAAAATCTGTTCGTTATAGCGGTAAAGGAAATTGGCCAACGTATCTTGAAAAAAACTGCCTGCAACAGGATCAAACGTCTCTGAATGGGTATTCACCTCCTGTTGCCGCAAAATTGTTTTTACCCCTGTTTCAAGGCGCGCGCCAATTTTCGGATAGAGGTAGGTGAAATCGACCTGACCTGTTGTAATGTTGTTTTTCTCCTTGTTGAACAATTGTTGCTGCGTGGAGACAAAAAGCGGTGTGATTGAATCTGAAGCGAAGTATGTTTGACCGTAATATCCTTGAATGTCCTCCTTCCCCAACGATTGATTTAAATCCACAACAATGTTCCCTCGATCGTCTTTAAGATCGTAGCGGTAGTTCAG
Source organism: Bacteroidota bacterium (assembly GCA_039798485.1). Classification (GTDB taxonomy): domain Bacteria; phylum Bacteroidota; class Bacteroidia; order Flavobacteriales_D; family Crocinitomicaceae; genus M0103. The sequence goes on along the minus strand of JBDKGB010000206.1, from coordinate 564 downwards.
GTTAAAATCGTAATTGTGCTGTTGGGTAGGATCATCGGATGTACGCTTCCAAAGTGCCGTTTGTCCCGCTATTCCTTGATAACGAGAATTCCATTGCTCCCCTGTTCGATTGCGCTGACCGACATTTCCTGTGGCCGAAAATCCAAGTACATGCCTTGTTTTCAAATAAAAATCCGCTCCAAAACGAAAGGTATTGCCGGAGTTCAAATCTGTCCCTAGGCGATCCTGTCGAATGGATGTCACACTGTCATTGGCATCTACCTGACGTAAGTACGAATAGCTGTTTCTGTATCCTGACATGTAGCGTCCTGAATAACTTCCGTAAACATTGAAAAATCCATTTCGATAGCTAAGCGACGCTCCACCATCTGCAACATTCCCACCCGTCAAGTCACCTGAACCAACCGAACCATTGATCATACCGTTGAATCCTTTCAACTTATTCTTCTTCAACACGATGTTGATGATTCCTGATGTTCCGTCGGGGTCGTATTTTGCCGATGGATTGGTCACAACTTCAATACGTTCAATAGAACCAGCAGGCAAGGCATCCAACAAGGTTTT
>JBDKGB010000205.1:0-4929 GCA_039798485.1 Bacteroidota bacterium | reverse complement strand
CCAAACACCATCTTTTTTGACTTGTGGTCGGATACGACCGAAGCGACCTATCACTTTGCCTATGGTGCAAACCTTCCAAGCGGCAGCTATTCTTCTCGTGGTCAGAGCAATTTCCGCGCTGCAATGGCAAGCCTAGATGTTTCCTTGTACGATACCATTTACAATACCAACGGAAACCGCATTGCAACCATTGAAACCTATACGGAAAAGATTGATGGTGCATTTCATCTTCAAGCCTTGTTCACCCATGTTGATACCACCAATTATATCTATCGTTTCATGACAACAGGCAGTGGCTCCTATGATTTATGGAGTGGTGCATGGCTCGGTTTGAACAACATCGTAAGCACATTGCCAGCTGCGAATACCTATCCACCCATTGTCAATTACCACGCTCCCGACAGTTTACAAACCATTGTCTCCTCTTGGAATTGCTCCGAAAAGGTCATCTCCGTTGGGAATGTTCGCTGCCGCCTAGGTCACATCGATAACAACGGTAATCAGTATTATCCACCTTCAGACATGACACACCCTGGAAAGCTGAGCCCTAACTCAAGCAAGGGCCCGAGCCGTCATCAGTTCATAAAGCCAGATGTCTCGGCAACGGGAGATGTGACCTTAGGATCTGGACCGATGGCTTTTTTATTGAATCCAGCCAACAATGCGGCGATTGATTCAGGAGGATGGCATGTGCGAAATGGCGGAACTTCAATGGCTTCACCTACAGTTGCTGGAATTGCTGCGCTCTATTTGGAAAAATGTGGACATTCTAGTTGGTCAGATTTCAAGGAGGCATTGCTTGCAACCTCTTTTACGGATTTTTACACAGGAACAGTTCCCAACAACGCTTATGGGTATGGGAAACCACATGCTTTGAATCTGTTACTTCAAGCGAATTTCACCCCCACATTGAGCGGAACACCAAGCTTTTGTCCAAATGGAGCCACAGACATCCAAGTGAATTCGCCGAGTGGCATTTCAGAAATTATTTGGTCCGACGGTTCGAATGCAAATCCTAATTCTGTAAGCGTGGCTGGACCAATATCTGCTACGGTGTACAATGCAAGCGGTTGCAAGGCAACAACAGCAACGATGAATGTGGTAGAATTGGACACGCTGCCGATGTTGCCAATTTTCCAATCGGGGAATGTACTCGCTACGCTGTCGTTTAGCACATACCAATGGACCTTGAATGGTCAAGATATCCCAGGAGCCACCTCGCAAACCTTGGAGATCTTTCCCCCTTACGGCGTTTATACCTGCTATTGTGTAAGCCCTGATGGTTGCATTACCGAAACTGCACCCTTTTCAATCGGTGCGGGATTGCCTTCCACTATTCAGGAGCACTTTACTGTCTTTCCAAATCCGAGCATTGGTGAATTTAGAATCACAGGAATCTCCACAATTGAACGCGTGGAGCTCATTGATGCACAAGGAAAAACTGTGGCATTGAAGGAGATATCATTTGGAAATTATTCCATTGAACAACTTGAAAAAGGCATCTACACGCTTTTAATCACCTCAAATGAACGAAAGTTCCAATCAAAAATCATCCGAATGTAGTCCTTGCCGAAAGAATTTATATTTTTGCGGGACACAAGTGCAAACACAACTGAATGAAATTAACAGGTATTATCGCTATTTCCGGAAGACCGGGACTATTTAAAGTCGTTGCTCAAGGCAAGAACAATGTGATCGTAGAATCACTGATCGATCAAAAACGCATTCCAGCGTATGCGACAGATAAAATTTCTGCGCTCGAAGACATCAGCATCTATACCTACGATGAAGACGCTCCGTTGCAAGGAATTCTCGCTTCAATTTATGAGAAGCAAGAAGGAAAAGAAGGTCCTTCACACAAAGATGAGCTAAGCACTTTGGAAGCTTACCTTCATGGAATTTTACCAAACTACGACCAAGAGCGCGTTTATCCTTCAGACATTAAAAAGATTTTTCAATGGTACAACCTATTGTTGAAGTCAGGAGCTTTAACTAGCGAAGAATCAGTCGAGAATGAAGTAACTGAAGGTGAAGAAAAACCAAAAGCTGAAGCAAAGAAAGCTGTAGCGAAAAAGACCACCGCAAAAGCAGCGACGCCTGACAAAGCAAAAGCGGCAAAGCCAGCGAGCGCGAAAAAAGTAACTGCAGTGAAAACGGGGTCAAGCCGAGGAAAATAAAAAAAATATCAACTTTTAAAAAGTCCGCCACGGTGGACTTTTTTTATACCTAAAAAGATGGAACTTAAAAAACAAACACGCACCTTTCTATCCGAAGGATTGGTGATTGATTCTTGGGACACAATCAAAAGCTATTTTGTTGATTTGAATGAGCGAGAAATCAATTCATCAGAAGATTTGGCCAAATGGCTAAAAGACCGAAGCGAACTTGATGCGGTCCTGGAAGAAGATGCTGCATGGCGTTACATCCGAATGACCATTGACACGCGGGATGAATCACTCAGCAATGCCTACACCTTTTTTGTAACAAAGATTCAACCGGAGCTCGCTCCCTATGACGATTTGCTGAATCGAAAAATGGTCGAATGTCCCTTTACTGAAGGATTAAAATCAGATCCTGCCTACGCCATCTATATCAAAGCAGTAGAAACAGCCTTGGAAATCTTCCGAGAGGAGAACATTCCTTTGGAAGCAGAATTGAACGAAAAATCCCAATTGTTTGGTTCCATTTCCGCGGCGCAATCCATCGAATACGAAGGTGCGCAAATTACCATGCAGCGCGCAGCGGCCCTATTAAAAGAAACGGATGAGAATCTTCGAAAGTCAGTCTTCGAAAAAATGGCCATTCGCCGACGCGAAGACACCGAAAAATTGCATTCACTTTTTACTGAGTTGATTGAAAAGCGTCATCAGTTAAGTGTCAATGCAGGATTTGAAAATTTCAGAGATTACAAGTTCAAAGCACTCAACCGCTTTGATTACACCAAAGAGGATTGCTTTAATTTTCATCAATCCGTGAAAACGCTCATTGTGCCGATCGTTCGCGAAATACAAGCCGAAAGACTTGAAAAACTCGGAAAATCAGCCTTTAAACCTTGGGATACAGAGGTTGATCCAGAAGGAAAATCACCATTGAAGCCATTTGAAACGGGCGATGAAATGCTGGCAGGCACCATCAAGATGTTTCATCAAATAGACACCTATTTTGGAGAATGTTTGGAGAAAATGAATGAAATGGGTCACCTCGATTTGGACTCAAAAGCAGGAAAAGCTCCAGGAGGATACAATTACCCCCTTTATGAAATTGGCGTTCCTTTCATTTTCATGAATGCCGTTGGTGCTCAACGTGATTTAGTGACCATGGTGCACGAAGGTGGACATGCGGTTCATTCGTTTTTAAGCAGAGACTTGGCCTTGACAGGATTTAAAAATCTCCCCTCTGAAGTAGCCGAGTTGGCGTCTATGTCCATGGAATTATTAACCATGCACTTGTGGTCAGCGTTTTATGCATCAGATGAACAGTTAAACCGCGCGAAAAAGGAACAATTAGAGACCATTTTAAAAATTCTTCCTTGGATTGCGCAAATTGATGAATTCCAGCATTGGGTGTACGAGCATCCAAAACATAGCATTTCGGAACGTGATTCACAGTGGTTGAAGTTGTGCACAGAATATGGCACCGGACTAACCGATTGGACGGAATACGAGGATCAATTGGCAACGTCATGGCAACGTCAAATGCACTTGTTTGAAGTTCCCTTTTACTACATCGAGTATGGAATCGCACAATTAGGTGCGCTTGGCGTCTGGAAAAACAGTTTGAGTGATTTTGGTCAAGCCGTTGAACACTACAAAGAAGCGTTAAGATTGGGCTACACGCGCTCAATTCCAGAGATTTATGCTACCGCAGGAATTAAATTTGACTTTACCTCCGATTACCTAAAGGAATTGGCAAATTTCGTTCGCGAAGAACTACACAAATTGAAGCAGTAGACTTTATTTGTTCTTGAGGAGCGTAGCAAAATCCTTGGCAAAATACGTCAAGATTGCATCTGCACCTGCACGTCGCATGCTGAGTAACATTTCACTGATGGCCATGTCATAGTTGAGCCATCCTTTTTCTGCTGCTGCATAGACCATGGCACATTCACCACTCACATTGTAGGCTGTGATTGGAATGTTGAAATTCTCTTTCAAGAGATGAATGACATCCAAATAACAAAGTGCTGGTTTGACCATGAGCATATCTGCCCCTTCCATGAAGTCCAATTCGGCTTCTAGCAATGCTTCGCGCTTGTTGGCTGGATTCATTTGATAGGTTTTCTTATCGCCTGATTTTGGTGCAGAATTCAATGCATCACGGAACGGACCATAAAAGGCACTCGCATATTTCGCAGAGTACGACATGATGGAAACATCGGTAAACCCATTGATATCCAATGCTTCGCGAATGCTTCCTACCCTTCCATCCATCATGTCCGACGGTCCTATAATGTCTACCCCCGCTTGCGCTTGCGCAACCGCCATTCGGTTGAGAATTGGTAAGGTTTCATCGTTGAGAATCTGGCCATTTTCAACAAGCCCATCGTGCCCATCCGACGAATACGGATCCAAAGCCACATCGCTCATGAGAACAATTTCCGGAAAGGTCTCTTTTAGCTTCCGAAAGGCATGCAGGTAGAAGTTGTCATCCGCATAACTGTAGGATGCAACCCGGTCTTTCAAATGCTCTTCTACTGCAGGAAAAATATCGTAGGTAAAGATCCCTAGTTTTAGACAAGCTTCAATTTCAGGAAGCAATTGATCGATTGACCAACGGTAATTTTTCGGTAACGACGAAATCTCCTCCTTTACCCCTTTCCCATCCTTCAAGAAAATCGGATAAATCAAATGTTCGGCATTGATTTTTGTTTCTTCCACCATGTTGCGAATGGCAGCTGATTTTCGGTTTCTTCTAGGACGAGTATTCATT
>JBDKGB010000204.1:0-2740 GCA_039798485.1 Bacteroidota bacterium | reverse complement strand
ACCTCTTCTGGTGTTCCTGTGGCAATGACCATCCCTCCATTTTTCCCTCCTTCAGGACCAACATCAATGACATGATCTGCCACCTTTACGATGTCCAAGTTGTGCTCAATGACCAAGACAGAATTCCCCTCATCCACCAAGCGCTGAAGTACTCCCAATAACAAACGAATGTCTTCAAAATGCAAACCTGTTGAAGGTTCATCTAGGATATAAAACGTGCTACCTGTGCTTTTCTTTGCCAGTTCAGATGCCAATTTTATGCGTTGGGCCTCACCTCCAGAAAGTGTGGTTGACGGCTGTCCAATTTTAATGTAGCCCAAACCAACAGATTGCATGGTCGCCATCGGACGGTGAATTTTTGGGATGGATTCAAAGAAATGAGTAGCATCTTCGATGGTCATGTCCAATACGTCCGATATTGACTTCCCTTTGAAGCGGACTTCAAGCGTTTCCGTGTTGTAGCGTTTCCCATTACATGTTTCACATTCCACATACACATCGGGCAAGAAGTTCATTTCGATAAGTCTTAAGCCTCCCCCGTTGCAGGTTTCGCAGCGACCACCAGAGACATTGAATGAAAACCGTCCTGCCTTATAACCGCGAATTTGAGCTTCGGGTAAGGAGGCAAATAACGAACGTATTTCATCAAAAACCTTGGTATAGGTCGCAGGGTTTGAACGTGGTGTTCGGCCGATTGGGCTTTGATCGATTTCAATGACCTTATCCAAATGCTCCAAGCCTTCAATCGATGCATATGGCAAAGGTTTTTTTACACCATTGTAAATGTGCTGCAACAATATTGGGTAGAGCGTATGGTTGATCAATGTTGACTTCCCACTTCCTGAAACTCCAGTGATACAACAAAAAGTCCCAAGAGGAATCGATAAATCAACATTGCGCAAGTTGTGTCCTTTGGCCCCTTTCAGCACCAAGTGTTTTCCATTTCCAGGTCTGCGATTCTTAGGGATTTCAATCTTCATTTCTCCCCTCAAGTATTTCGTTGTCAAGGAATCCACAGATTGCAAGTATTCCACAGCACACGCGTTCATGATGCGCCCACCATTGACTCCAGCTCCAGGTCCGATGTCCACCACGAAATCCGCCGCTTCAATCATTTCCTTATCGTGCTCCACAACAATGACGCTATTTCCTGCATCGCGCAAACGTTTCAGTGAATTGATCAATCGGGTATTGTCACGCTGGTGCAAGCCAATCGATGGTTCGTCCAAGACATAGAGTACGTTCATCAATTCAGAGCCTATCTGCGTCGCCAATCGAATGCGTTGCGCTTCACCGCCTGAAAGTGTTTTCGCGGAACGGTGTAAAGTAAGGTATTCCAAACCAACCTCTAAAATGAATCGGAGTCGGTCATTGATCTCTTTCAGAATCTCCACCGCAATGATTTTCTCATCTTTCGTCAGATGTGTTTCTAAGGTGGCAAACCATGGTGCCAGTTCCGACAAATCCATCATCGCCAATTCACCAATATGCTTCTCGTTGATCCGGAAGAAATGCGCTTCTTTTTTGAGACGTGTTCCTTCGCAAACAGGACACGTTTTCTTATTCATGAAACTCGATGCCCAGCGCTGAATGGCGGCTGTACTGTCTTCAGAATGACGCGAAACAAAATGGATGATTCCCTCAAAAATGATGGCGCTACTGCGTTTCGTGCGTTCCATGTCTTCATTTCCGTAAAGAAGAACATTCATGACGTCCTCTGAAATTTCTTCCAAAGGGGTATTTAAATCGTAACCTTCTTGAACAAGGTAATCACCAATTTTATCAAAAATCCACGTGCGTTTGAATTCACCCAAGGGGGCAAAACCACCCTGCTTCACCGAGCGCGTTGTATCCGGAATAATTTTATCGATATCAGCCTCAGATACCTCGCCAAGTCCACTGCAAACCTGACATGCACCATAAGGTGAGTTGAATGAAAACAAACTGGGTTCCGGCTCGGGATAAGAAATACCTGTTGTAGGACACATCAAGGCACGGCTGAAGTGACGAACAGCACTTGTTGCGTGGTCCATCACCATCATGGCTTTTGAACCATGCCGCATCGCCGTAAGTACAGAATCATAAATTCGTTTTCGGTCATTCGCATTGATCTGAAGGCGGTCAATAACAATCTCAATGTCGTGCACCTTGTAGCGATCCAAGCGCATTCCGCGTTCAATGTCCCTTACTTCGCCATCAACACGCACCTTGGTGAATCCCATTTTTGCAATTTGCTCAAACAATTCACGGTAATGTCCTTTTCGCCCTTTGATGCGAGGTGCCAATAAGATGACCTTCTTTCCATCGTAATGCTGAAGAATTAAATCGACGATTTGCTCATCCGAATACTTCACCATGCGTTCACCTGAAGCATACGAATAGGCCGTTCCTACACGCGCAAATAAGAGTCGCATGAAGTCATATACCTCGGTAATGGTACCAACCGTTGATCGGGGTGATCGAGAAACCGTTTTTTGTTCGATGGAAATTACAGGACTAAGGCCTTCGATTTTGTCGACATCCGGACGTTCTAACCCTCCAAGAAATTGACGTGCATAGGCAGAGAATGTTTCGATATAGCGGCGTTGTCCCTCAGCAAAAATGGTGTCGAAGGCCAATGAAGATTTTCCACTTCCACTCAATCCAGTAAAGACAACCAATTTGTTTCTAGGGATGATTAAATCTACATCCCGCAAATTGTGTTCCCTCGCACCGAAAATCCGTATTGTATCCTCCTCCA